>JAFDYG010000342.1 GCA_018267545.1 Bacteroidota bacterium | reverse complement strand
TTGTCCAATGGAGCCGGAGCCAACGATAATATCGAATCGTTTGGCGAGTTTCCGTTCTCCGTTGTAATAGCCGACCTGGAAAAAGCCGCTGTCGGTCTTTTCCATGCGGACGATCATGCTGGAGTCGTAGGGGTAGGTGTTGCTGCCGGGTTGGAAGCTGCACTTGATGGTGGTTTCTGCCGCCGGGCGGGTAGTTAGGTAGTGGGCCGTGTGAATGTGGGTATCATAAATGTCTTTGTGGCAATTGGCGCAGGCTTCGGAGCCGGCGAAGGCGGTGCGGTCGGGGGGTGTGGGATGATTTTGGGCAGCGGCGCTATCCGAGCCAGGTTTTTTTTCTGCCGGGTCGTTCACACACTGGGTGAGCCCGACAATACAGACTGTAATGACAGCGATCGTTAGGATAGAAGACTTGTATTTTGCCCGTATATTCTTCATTCGAAAAAAATAGGGGCTGCAGGTAAATTGCAACCCCTACGTGTGTTAATTGATCCGGTTGCGGCTATTGCTTGTTGGTGTACAAAGCCTGAACGTCAGTTGCCGATAGTGTGGTGCCGTAGAGTCTCACGTTGTCGATCGCTCCGGGGAACGGCGCCATCCAGCTATTATTGTCGTAGGTATCGGCGATACCTGCGGCTTCCTGGAAGCCTCCGATGACCAGCTGCGATGCGTTTTCAAATTTGATCGCAGATGTCAGCGTTTGGCTGGCGAATTGTTTACCGTCGATATAGAGTACCCATGCCTTGCTGGAAGAAGCGTAGGTCCCGGCGATATGATGCCACTGGCCGTCATACATTTTCGGGATACGGGTAGGACCCTGATATTGTACGTCCCAGTTGTCTCCGTTATTGGCGGTATTGAAGTGGAACTTCAGGATCATGCTGTCGGACGTGCTGGTTTCGTGGTCTACGAACATACAGATATTCGACCAGAAGTTCTTGGTATTAGACAGGGCCAGAACGCCGTCGGCGTTGACGTGGTCTTTCTGAGCCAGGGTCGCTTTGATCCATATCGAGATCGTGAAATCGTTGACGAAGGCAAAGTCGTTGGCCGAAGGATAGGCCAGGTATCCTTTCTTGGCATAATCGAATGTTATCGCCTTTCCGCTTACGCCTCCGTCGATATAGGTGACGTCATTATCCTTGCCCTTGTTGTTCCGGATGCTATCCAGATTACTTCCATCCATCGCAGCCAGGAATCGCAGCGGGCTTCCTACGGGGTAGGTATCTTTCGGATAATCCCTCAGCGGCGGTTTATTGTGCTTTTGACATGCGCCGAGCGCCAGGCCCAGCAAGAGAAACAGTCCAAGCTTACCGGATATTTTATTATTGAATTTCATGATTTACGTTTTAAATGTAGGGTAATCCTTAATAATTGGGATTTTGTACGAGCACACCGCCGGAGAGGTCGATCGCCTGCTGTGGAATCGGATACAATGCGTTTCGGGTCTGATAGCCCAGGCTGCCGAGGACAGAAACGGCATCTCCCCAACGAACCAGGTCATAGAAGCGATAGCCTTCCATCGCAAACTCCCAGCGACGTTCGTTCTTGATGGCGGTACGCATTTGGGCCTGAGTGGTATAAGCAATATGCGGAAGGACCGTCGTGGAATCGGCGCTGCCTCTTGCCCTTGTACGGATCTGCATCAGCATGTTCTCCGCGGTAGCTCCGTCACCGGTTTCGTTTGACGCTTCGGCCAGCATCAGGAGGACGTCGGCATAACGCAGGATACGGTGATTGATCCAGTCTGCACCGCCGGCGGATTTGATCTGGCCGGTATATTGGCGCATGGCCGGGTCGGAGTATACTTTCTTGTTCCAATATTTCTGGTCGAGCGAAGTACCTGGTCCATAGGGAGGTAGGATTGCTCCATATCCACCGGCAGTAGGTCCGCCGTCGGACTGTCCGGAGAAGAGGACGGTCATCGATTTCCTCGGATCACTATTGTCCCAGTCCGCTACCAGCTTATCCGTAGGTGTATTCCATCCCCAACCCAGGTTCCAGTCCAGAGAAGCCCCACCCTGTCGGACGTTCTGGCTGGTTCCCCATGCGGTTCCATTTTGATTGGTCCCGTTTGGCCCAAGATTACACTGCATTTCGAAGATAGATTCGGGGCCATTCTTGCCTGCACCGTTCAATCCGTCTTTCCATATGTCATAGAAATTCGGAGTCAGGGAATACTCGCTGGAGGTCATGACCTGGCGGGTAAGCGCTATGACCCTGGACCAGTTGGAGCGCATGAGATAGGTCTGCGCCCAGAGCGTATTGGCGGAGCCCTTTGTTACGCGGCCGGGGTATTTATTGACACCGTTTTCAACCCAGTCCTGGGGCAGGTTCTGCGCGGCGACATTGAGATCGGAGTCGATCAGCGCATAGATGGTCGCGGCAGGAGACTTGGGTTTTACCCCGTCCTTGGCATTGGTATAATAAAAATTAACCAGCGGAATATCGCCATAGGCCTTTACCAGCTCGAAGTAGGAATACGCTCTGAAGAAGCAGGCTTCTCCGATGTTGCGAAGAGAGTTCGCATCTTTCAGTTTTAATGAGTCGGCATAGTGGAGCTCCTTATTGGCCAGGTTGATCATATAATAGTGATCATTCCAAAAGGTGTTGGTTGCCCAGTCGTCCTTGGTATACTGAAAGGTTTCGAACTCGGTGTTGATTTCGGCGCCGTCTGTCGAGCTGCTTCCCTTTTGTGCGTCGTCATCGCGGATGCTGTTGAAATCGATCCAGGGCAGAGAAGAGAAGCCGGCATAGGTACGCAGGGTATTATACAGGCCGAGACTCTGTACTTCCAGGACGCCGCCGCTAATGTCGTCGAGAGTAGCCGTTAGTGGTTTGCGGTCAAGGAACTTCTTGCATCCCGTGATCGCCAGGATAGGAGCTGCTACCAGCAGTATCCCAAACAAATATTTTATTCTATGTTTCATAAAACGTAGTTTTTTTCAGATTAAAAGGTCACGTTCAGGCCCATTGTCGTTACGCGGGGAATAGCACCTCCGCCGTTGTCATAGCCAAAGCTGGTAGCGTTGCCACCATATTCAGCGGTATAGCCGCTATTGTTCTTCCATGTCTTGAGGTTCTGAACGTTGACATAGAGACGAAGATTCTTGACCGACTTGCCGATGATGGATCTGGAGAAATTATAGCCCAGCTGCAGGTTACGGATCCGGAAGTAGCTTCCATTTTCGATGCTGAAAGTAGAGCCGATGTAGTTGATACGGTCACCCTGGCTCAGCAGCGGAACGAAGTTCGATGTCCCCGCGCCATGCCAGCGATCGAGCTCGAATGCGGCGTAGTTGACGCGTTGGAAGGGAGACTCGAGTGCGCCCCAGGTACGATAGACCTGGTTCCCCCAGACGCCGCCCATATCAGAAGACAGGTTGAAACCTTTCCACGTAAGATTGAACGAAACGCCGTAGGTGAACTTCGGAGTAGGATTACCGATAAAGGTTCTGTCCGCATAGCTGACAACGCCGTCTCCGTTTACGTCCTTATATTTCAAATCACCGGGCCGTGCGGTTCCAAGCTGGTCCTGGCTGGGGTGCTTGATGATATCGGCGTAGCTCTGGAAGACACCTTCGACGATCATACCCTTGAAGTAGCCGATGGGCATGCCGGGTTTGGTTTCGCTGATCGCCTCACCATTGTTCTGGCTGGTTACGTCCAGTACACCGTTGGGAATGTCGTTGCTCAGGCTCAGTACCTTATTCTTGAGGAAGGTGATATTGCCGCCGAGGGTCAGGGCAAGATCCTTGTTGAACTGCTGGTTCCAGCTTGCGGAGAATTCTTCGCCCCAGTTGCGGAGGCTACCGCCGTTGATCAGCTCATCGGGGATACCGAGGGAAGACCGGCTGACATAGGTCATCAGGTCTTTCGTCTTCTTGTTGAAGTAGTTGAACTCGAAATGCAGCCTGTTTTGCAGGGCATTCAGTTCTACGCCGACTTCCTGTGCCGCAACGGTTTCCCATTTCAGGTTGGGGTTTTCGATATAGGCCGGAGTGGCGGCAGAATATACGTTCGTACCGAAGACAGCGTTGGCGCCTGTGTTCAGGCTGGGGTACGCCGGGTAGTTGATCGGCGATCCGTCCAGATGCGAGGCGCTTTGGTTACCCAGTACACCGACAGAACCTTTCAACTTCAGGAAGTCGAAGATATTTTGGTCTTTCATGAAACTCTCTTTCGAGACGTCCCATGCGGCGCCGACTGCCCAGAACTGCTGGTGGCGATTCTTTTCGGGGATACGGGAAGAAGCGTCATCACGATAAGAAGCGTTCAGGAAGTATTTCTGCTGATAATTATAAAGGACGCGTCCGAGGACCGATACGGTCGAATATTCGTTCTGTCCGTTTACATTATCGGTAGGAGACAAATCCGATGTTACCTGTGTCTGGTCGTTGATGAAACCATTATTTACGTACCAGAAGCGCTGGTCGTTGGGAATCGGGCTGCCGAGCGCATTTTGTTTGGCTTCGGCTTCGCGAAGGAAGGTTCCGGAGTAATAGGTGGTGAAACCGCCCGTTGCCGTCAGGTTATGATCGCCAAAGTCCTTTTTGAAGGTGAGGATATAATCCTGCTGTGCTTTGCGGTAAGTATTGGAATACTGCTTTACCTCGGTCAGGTTGTTCACCAGGTAGGGGCCGGGTGCAGAGCCGGAAGCATTATAGGCATAGTACAACGGAGTGTATACGCGTTTGTCCACATTGCTCATATCTCCGTAGACCGTAGCGCGGAAAGTGAGGTACTTCAGGAAATTGATTTCTGCGAAGACGCTTCCTACTGCACGGTATTCGATATTGATCGTCTTATCCCATTCGTTTTCCAGCTGGATCAGGGGGTTCTGTACGCCGGAGTTCTGGATGGAAGGGAAGGTCGAGTAATATAAATTAGACGTGAGTGAATCTGCGGAATTATAAGGGTTGGCTACCTTTTGGGCGATGGTACCGGAAGGTACCTGGGGGATCACCTTACGTGCCGCGTTCAGCACATCGGGACCGCCGGCGTCGGAAGTAACATTATACGGGTCATTCAGGCGGGACGCATTGATGTTGACCCCTACGCGGATGTTCTTGCTGAGCTTGAATTCGTCGCTCAGGGAGACCAGCACCTTCTTCAGCTGCTCGTGCTTGACGATGCCTTCATCATGCGTGTAACCAAAACCCAGGTTGAATTTATTCTTATCCGTGCTGGAAGAGATGGAGACGTTGCTCGCGCTAAAGTGTGCGGTGCGGGTAACGGCGTCGATCCAGTCGGTATTAGCCAGGTTCTTCGGATAGTCGGGTGTCGCAACGTTGTTGTTGGCGTTTTCCTCGGCGAAGAGCGTATTGAACTGATTGGCGTTCACCATCTTGATCTTGTCCACGAGGTTCTTGAAGCCGTAGGTCGTATTGAAGCTGATGTTCGTTTGGCCGGCTTTTGCCCGCTTAGTCGTAATCGCGATGACACCCGTGGCCCCCTTGACCCCGAAGATGGCGAGGGAAGAAGGGTCTTTCAGGATTTCGATGGACTCGATATCGTTGGGGTTGAGATAGTCGATATTATCATTAAAGATACCGTCGACAACGTATAGGGGGTGAACGTTCCCGATCGAGACCGTACCGCGGATGCGGATATCGGGTTCTTTACCGGGGGTACCGTTATTGACGACGGACAGACCGGCGACCTTGCTTTGGAGGGAGGCGATCGGATTGGTATTGGGCTTGTCCTGTACTTCCTTGCCGTCGATCTTTACGATCGAACCGGTCAGGTCTCTTCTGTTGGCCTGGCCGTAGCCGATGACCACGACTTCATCCATCACTCTCTTAGCAGCGGTGAGCTTGATGTTGAGGACGGACTGGCTGTTGATGGCCACTTCCTGTGTCTCATATCCAATATAAGAGATAACGAGTCTTCCTTTTTCGGGGACTGTCAGGGTGAAATTACCATCGTTGTCGGTGGAGGTTCCGATGGCGGTTCCTTTTAC
>JAFDYG010000341.1 GCA_018267545.1 Bacteroidota bacterium | reverse complement strand
ATCGACCCCCTGACTACCTGGAAAGCACTCGGAAAGGCCTCCCCCAACCCCTTCTCCGCCTTCTATCGCCTGGAAGAAAGCTACCTGCTTTGCGCGAGCCCCGAGCGCTACCTCAAAAAAACGGGCAATACGCTCATTTCCCAGCCGATTAAGGGCACATCGCCACGCAGCCACCAGAGTCCCGACGCAGACCGAACCCTCCAGGAACAGCTCTATAATAGCCCTAAAGACCGTTCCGAAAATGTCATGGTCGTCGACCTCGTCCGAAACGACCTCTCCCAGGTTTGTATCCCCGGCAGCGTCCGGGTAGCCGAGCTCTTTGGCGTCTACCCCTTCCCCCAGGTCCACCAGATGATCTCCACCGTCACCGGTGAGCTCTTACCCGGCCTCCACTGGACCGACGCGCTCCTCCATACCTTCCCCATGGGCTCCATGACCGGCGCCCCCAAAAGAAAAGTGGTCGAGCTCATCAGCCGCTACGAACGCTCCCGCCGCGGCATCTTCTCCGGCGCCGTCGGTTACATAACACCGGGAGGCGACTTCGACTTCAACGTCGTCATCAGGAGCCTCCTCTATAACCAGGCTGCCCAATATCTCTCTTACCAGGTCGGCTCCGGTATTACTTTCTACAGCGAGGCCGAAGCCGAATACGAGGAGTGTCTCGTTAAAGCCGCCGGCATCCGAAAAGCGTTGGAAAACAGTAATGCATAAACGAAAAATGCCGGTCGTTAGACCGGCATTGTATAAAAAGCGATTGAGCTTATTTGGATGCGACCCGCTGAGACCGGCTATCGGTCGATTCGTCGCTGGTCAGCAGCTGCATAGATTCATTTAAAATCTCATACTTGTTAGCCGCAAAAAGGTCCATCTTGTCGGCCGGCAGCTTCAGCTCATAGCTGTTATTGGTGCTGGCCATGACCTTGTCGAAATCCGGATTATACCGGCTGAATGTAGACACGTCGAGCAGGGTATAGCGGGCGATGACCGAAGAATGATATTTCCCCGTGATCGCAACCGTCCTGGCCCCATTCAGCTCATCTTCGCTCAGCTTGCGATGGAACACATACATGGCTGAACCCGGCAGCTGCTCCGTAGCCTCCTGCTTGGTCAGGGTCGTTACGCTTCCCTGGCCTTCGAAAGTATACTGCGTTCCGATGAACTTCTTGACGTGAATCCGGGATTCAGTCGGCAGATAGTACTGCAGGTCCCAGAAATTACGGCTGCCGCTGCGATGCATCGCACGATAGACGTTGTTCGTCCCCGTATTGTAGGCGGCGATTACTAATAACCAGTCACCCAGCTCCTTATACAGGTCGCGGAGATAAAGGGCCGCTGCGCGCGTGCTCTTGGTATAGTTCTTCCGCTCGTCGACGCTCCGGTTGACCTTCAGTCCCAGATCGCGGGCAGTCTGCGGCATAAGCTGCCACGGGCCCTTGGCTCCTACCTTGGAGACGGCCGTAGACTTCAAATTGGACTCGATGACCGCCAGGTACTTCAGCTCCTTGGGCAGGCCATACTGCGTAAGAATGTTCTCGATCAGGGTAAAATAGGGCTGACCCCAGGTCCTGATGCCCTGCAGCTCGTCCCAGTTCTCCTTCATGTAGTCCTGTACGAAGCTGAGCGCCTTGGGGTTAAGGCGTACGCCATTACTTCCTCCTACAGAGGTAGCTAAAAATAGCTCCTTGAAGAAGGCATTGTTTGAATTGGAATTAGCAACGGTGGAAGATAGGGCGCCGGTGGCGAGTGCGACTCTTTCTGTGTCGATGGCAGGGCGGGGTAGAGCCCCGGATCCTTTTTCAAGTACAGAAATGTCAGCTTGGGTAGGGTACATCCATCCTGAACCAATGATGGTGATGCCCAACAATAAAAGCCT
>JAFDYG010000340.1 GCA_018267545.1 Bacteroidota bacterium | reverse complement strand
CTACCGGATGTACCGGACGGGCGACCGGGGTAAATGGGATGGAGAGGGGGCGATTGCCTTCCTTGGCCGCATCGATCAGCAGCTGAAGATCCGGGGCTACCGTATCGAACCCGGCGAAATCGAAAATACGCTCGGGGCGCACCCGGATATCGATGCGGCGATCGTCTCGGTATGGCAGGGCGAGGAAGGTGAGCCCGAGTTGACAGCCTACTTCGTGAGTAACTGGGAGCTCAATGGCAATGAGCTGCGTGCTTACTTAAGCAAAAGCCTGCCATCTTATATGCTGCCGGTGCACTTTATCCGGATGACGAATTTGCCGTTGACGGCGAATGGAAAAGTGGACAGGAAGGCGTTGCCGGCGCCCGAAAGCCGGAGGGGTCTGCAGGCGGAGTATGCTCCGCCGACCAACGACAGGGAGCTGGCCCTCGTCGAGGTGTTTATGGAAGTGCTAAAAAAAGAAAAGATTGGTATTAAAGACGATTTTTTTGCGCTGGGCGGAGATTCGATCAAATCGATCCTCATCGTTTCCAGGCTTAAGCAGCGGGGATATTCACTGGCTATCCAGGAGGTCCTGCTGCATCCGGTAGTCGAAGACCTGGCTATCCGGATGAAGGTAACGACCATGGAATCCGAACAGGGGATCGTCGAAGGGAACATTCCCCTGAGCCCTATACAGGAACATTTCTTCCGGCATTATCCGGATGAACCCCGGCACTACAATCAGTCGGTGTTGCTCGAGAGCGCCGTGCCGATAGCAATAGACGGCTTACGGGCCGCGCTCGAAAAGATATTGTTACACCACGACGCCTTACGCATGGTGTTCCGGCGGACAGCCGGCGGGTGGATACAGGAAAACAAAGGGGCGGAGCAGGGATATGATTTCGAACTTATCGAATACGGGGATGCGGAAACGTTTTATTGGCATTGTGAAAGAATCCAATCATCAATCGACCTGGAGAAGGGCCCCCTCCTGAAGGCGGCCCTTTTTCGGGGACCGAAGGGGGACCGGCTATTATTAGTCGTCCATCACCTGGTTATCGACGGCGTTTCATGGCGTGTCTTATTCGAAGACCTGTCTGCGTTATATGCTCAATATATGGCGGGAGATGAACTGCAACTGCCTATGAAAACGACTTCCTTTCGTCAGTGGCAGGAAGGGCAGGTGGATTATGCCGAAAGCGATGCGCTTGCGGCCGAGGAACTTTATTGGATGGAAGTCGATTCCGCTTTGCAGGCGCCTCTGCCTGTCGATGTACCTGAGGGATCCAATACCTGGGAGGATGCGGCCGTCCGGTCGGTGACGCTCGATGAGTCGATAACCGGGAGGCTCCTTACTCAGTGTTTCAAGGCTTATCAGACCGACATCAACGTCATTTTGTTGACGGCACTGGGCGGGGCTGTCAGGGAGTTGCTGGGTGTGGAACGGCTGGCGGTGAATGTCGAAGGACACGGACGGGAGTCGATAGGGACGGAACTGGATATAAGCCGTACAATAGGCTGGTTCACGGCCATCTACCCGGTCGTGGTGGGAGTTGGTTCACCCCAGGATATCATTGCCGAATTGATCGGAGTGAAGGAGACAATGCTCGGGGTGCCGAATAAGGGAATAGGATATGGAATACTCCGGTACCTGGCGAAGAAGGCCTTAACACTGGATCCGGCAATAACGTTCAATTACCTGGGGGACTTCGGGTCGGGCGTGGAGGCCCCCGAAGAGCGCCTCTTCAGCTACTCCGGTGATTTTCATGGGAAGGAAATCGCTCCTGCCATGTCCAGGGATTCCTTGCTGTACGTATCGGGGATGCAGGTGGAAGGGCGCATACGGTTATCCATTCGCTACAGCGCCCGGCAATTTCATGAATCGACCATTAATCAGCTGCTTTCTACCTTCAAAGGGCGGTTGGAACAATTAGTAGACGTTCTTTCACAGGAGAGCGGGACGCGGCTGACGCCGTCCGATCTGACTTATAAAGGTCTTACCATGGATGACCTGGAATTGCTCAACAGACTTTAGGTGAAATTTTTCAACCGCGTTACAATATGATAGAGGACGCATATCCTTTAAGTCCGCTTCAAGAAGGATTTTATTATCACTGGCTCCGTTTTCCGGCTTCCGGAGCTTATTTCGATCAGGTCTGCTTCCGCATCAGGGGTAGCCTTGACGTAACTACTGTGGAAGAAAGCTATCGGCAACTGGTGGCCCGGCACGGGATCCTGCGAACGTTCTTTACGGGGCAGATCGGCGGACAGCCATTACAGGTGGTCAGAAAAGAGGTCGTCGCAGATTTTCGTTACCTGGACGAACGCGAGACCAGCACACTTCCGCCGGGCGTTTTGCGGTCGAAGGACAGACTACATGGTTTCGACCTGCATAAAGGACCGCTCATGCGCCTGACGGTAGCCACTTTCCCGGAAGAAGAGTATGAATTCATCTGGAGCCATCATCATATACTGATGGACGGCTGGTGTATGAGTATCCTGATGAAGGATTTCTTTGCGATTTATTATAGTTTATTGAAAAAGGAACCTGTCAGACTTAAACCGGTCAGGGCCTACTCTGAGTACATAAAATGGATAACCAGGCGGGACCAGCGTGCTTCCCTGACCTATTGGAGGGAGTATCTTTCCGGCTACGAACCTTCCTCTTCCATCTTCGAGGTGCTCGGAAAAAATGGGCAGCCCTGTCGAACCGGTGCGCAGG
>JAFDYG010000033.1 GCA_018267545.1 Bacteroidota bacterium | reverse complement strand
GGCCAGGCCATAGGCGTTACCCTTGTAGGAGTTGTATTCTCTTATAAAATCGGTTTGGGAAAACTGGCTTTTGTAGACGATAGAGGCGTCGATAGAGGAGCCGGTATTGTGTTCCAATCTCCGAAGCAGGAGCTCGAAATAGCGATCCCGGACCTCGGGACTGTCGCCTCCCAGGCCTGCGGCGACGGGGATCAGGAAGAAGAGGTTCTCGCAGCCGGGCGGGGCGATCGTGGAGTCGGTAACGGAGGGGGCGCACAAATAGAAAAGGGGATTCTCCGGCCAGGATGGAAGGGTATAGATGTCCTGCGCGTGCCGGTCGAAGGCTGTATCGAAGAAAAGGGAGTGGTGCCGGATATTTTCCAGCTTTTTATTCAGGCCTACATAATAGAGAAGACAGGAAGGGGCCATGTGGCGGCTATCCCAGTATTTTTCGGTGTAGCTGCGGAAGGCAGGGGGGAGTAAAGAGCTCTCGGTATGATGATAGTCCGCTCCGCTGACCACCACGTCGGCCTGCCAGAAGCCTTGTGCCGTTTCGACCCCGGCAGCGCGTCCATTTTCGATTCGTATCCTGGTGACTTTTTCGTCGAACTGAAAACGAACGCCTTGCTCTCGCGCCAGTGCGGCCATCGCTTCGACGATGCTGTACATTCCTCCCTGTGGATACCAGGTGCCGCCTTCCATGTCCGCATAATTCATCAGGCTGTAAAGAGCCGGTGTATTTTCGGGTAGGGCTCCCAGAAAGAGAACGGGAAATTCCAGCAGCCGCCGGATGGACGGATGTTTGAAATACTTGTTGACGTGGCTCTTCATGGAAGAGAAGACGTCGAGCCGAAAAATGCCCTGGATGACGCCCCAGTCGAGGAATTCGGTAAGGGAGCGGCCGGGTTTGAAGACGAGGCGCTCCATGCCCACGCGGTATTTGTACGCGGCCTCGCGAAGAAAGGCGTCGAGGCGGGCGGCAGCGCCGGGTTCCCATCGTTCAAACAGTTCCTTTAGCGCAGGTACGCCGGCGGGAATGTCGACCGGCCCCGATGATTCATAAATCCGATAAGAGGGGTCTAGCCGTTGGAGGGAATAGTAGTCGGAAACTCTTTTGCCAAATTGCTGGAAATAACGTTCAAATACATCCGGCATCCAGTACCAGCTGGGCCCTTTGTCGAATGCGAACCCTTGTGCAAGCAGCTGACCGGCTCTTCCGCCGGGTCCGGGCTGTTGTTCGAGGATAGTTGTATCCCAACCGGTTTTTGACAAGAAAGTGGCTGTCGCCATTCCGGCGAAGCCACTTCCTATGACAATAACCTTTTTAGCCAACGCGTGTTATTAGATGTGCAGGAGATGCGCTTTTTCAAAAATTAGCGCATCTCCTGCAAAGCGCTAATGTCTGTCCTTCGGACGAGGCCCTTCCAGGGCCTCCCGATTAGAATCGTTGGATTTGTGTTTTTAACAGCTTGCGGGCGAAGTGTATGCGGCTCTTGATCGTTCCGAGCGGTTCCTGAAGCATTTCGGCTATTTCGTGGTATTTGAAGCCATCGAAGTAGAGCAGGAATGGATTACGGAAGATTTCCGGCAGCTTGTGGATCGCGGCTTGAATATCTTTAACCCGGAGATTGCTTTCAACGGACCCGGGAACTGCCATTTGAGCGGAGTTCAGCAGGAATTCGTTGGGTGTGCTATCGAAGATGGTATTTTGCTTGGCTTTCCGGCGGTAATTATTGATAAAGATGTTCCGCATGATGGTATAAAGCCAGGCCTTGATATTGGTACCTACGTTATACTTATCCTTGTTTGCGAGTGCGCGGAATAGGGTTTCCTGGAAAAGGTCTTTTGCTGCTTCAGAATCACGGGTAAGCGTGATAGCGAACGGCTTTAAGAACTCTGCATTGTTAACCAGAAGCTGGTTGAATTCTACTGTAGCCATAGTGTCAAAGTGTTTAATTAACTTCTAATCAAATTTAAACATTTAAGAACTTCGATATGTAATTATATGACCTGTGGTTGTGTTAAAAAACCAATAGTCAGATAATCAATCGATTGTGCTTTTCGAGCTTTAGATTCGTGTGCCATGCTATTATTCATTTCTTTCTATACATGCAAAAAAGGGGCCTGCCGGATTTTGACGCCAGAACGACAGGGGTAAGAGAGATTTGGCAGGGTTGTGTCAAAGAGTCGGGGTTGTAGGAGGGCACGGATGGGGCGGCGGGCGACCGCCACAGGGGTCAAAGCGTGGTAATAAATTCCAACAGCTCGGGCATGGAATGACAGCAGCGTACGTTGCTGGACGGCGGAATCTTACGGGAGTTGGCGCGGGCCAGCTCGCCGGAGAGGACCATCGGCCGGGCAAACCGCTGGGTGGCGTGTACCAGGAATTTCTCGAAATTGAAGCTGCCGGCGATTCCCGTGAGATGCGAGTACAGGTAGTCCGGCTTTTTCTTCTCACAGACATATTCTATATCCCTCAAGGGAACGTCGGCCCCCAGGTACAGCACTTTCACGCCATGGGTCTTCAGCAGGTAGTAGACGTATAAAAGCCCCAGCTCATGATACTCGCCTTCGGGCAGGAAAAGCAGGACGGTCTTGTCGGTCCGCCGATGCGTCATGGTCGCCTCGATGCCGACGATCAGCTTCTGGCGGATGATATTGGTCACCAGGTGTTCCTGGGCCGGGACGATGTGATTGGTTACCCAAAGGATGCCGATACGGTTCAAAAACGGAAAAACGATCTGCGTTATGGCCTTGTCGACTCCCCGCGCCAGGATATAGCCATCCAAAACGCGCTCGAAGCAGTCGATCTCCAGGTCGATCATATAGGCGATGAGCTCGTTGACCAGCCGCTCCTGCTGGGCTTCACGGTCCGACAGGGTAAGGATTTTACCCCTTAGCTCCTGCTCGGTCATCTTGTTGATATGGGAGATCTTATAACCGTATTTGTTGAGCAGGGAGATATTGAGCAGGGTCTTTAGCTCCTGGTTGCTGTAGTACCGGATGTTGGTGTCGGTACGATTGGGTTTCAGGAAATTATAACGCTGCTCCCAAATCCGGATGGTATGGGCCTTGATCCCCGAAAGGTTCTCCAAATCCTTTATAGTGAATACGTTCATTACAAATTCACTACAAGATAAGGGTTTTTTTGTTTAAGATTTGAGGGGTAAAAGATAAACTTTTTAAGGGGGGAGGGTTGAGGCGACCGGTGCTAGAGCGTAGCATTCTGAATCATGCCCGTGTCGAGCAGCTCGTTAACCGTGCGGAAGATTTTGGGGGAAGAGCCTAGCAGCTCGAGGTGTTTGAGGTGGTGCATGTCGGTCCCAAGCAGGTCGACATATTTCTTCTTAATCAACCAGTTAGCCAGTTGGTGGGAGTCTGGGCCGTAGTGGCCGCGGAGGGAAAGGAGGTTGAGCTGGAAGAGACAGCCGGCGGCGCGAAGCTCGTCGTACCATGTCTTATTGGCGCCGAAGTACAGGTACCGCTCGGGGTGGGCCAGCACCGGCTGATAGCCCTTTACCTGCATCTCGAAGATCAGCTCCTTGAGGTTGAGGTTGGGCACCACAAAGGAGAGCTCTACCAGGATCATATTATCCTTGAGGGTCAGGAGGGGCTGACCCGACGTCAGGTTCTCATAGAACCGGTCGTCCATGAGGTATTCCGCCGCGGCGTGGATTTCGACGTCCAGCCGGAGGCGTTCCAACTCCTGTCGCACGGCGTTGAGGCCACCCCGGATAATTTCCGGGGTGTTGGGATAGATATCCGCGTTGACGTGGGGAGTGGTAATAATTTTCTTATATCCGAGGTCCATTAGTCCGCGGATAAGGCTGATCGAAGTCTCCATGTCCTTCGAGCCATCGTCGATTCCCGGGATGAGGTGGGAATGCATGTCGCAGCCAAGGCCGGAGAAGTCTTCGGGACCGCTGGGAGATCGTTTTTTAAAGATAGAGAACAAGGTCGGCTATTATTAATTTTCCTTCTTAAAGTCTTCGTATACTTTGCGGAGCCCTTCTTCCAGGCTGATCCGGGCCTTCCATCCAAAGCTATGCAGCTTGGAGACGTCCATCAGCTTGCGCGGGGTGCCGTCGGGTTTGCTCAGGTCGTGCTCGATATTTCCCTCGTAACCCACGATCTTGCTGATCAGCAGGGCGAGCTCCTTTATCTCCAGGTCATCCCCCACTCCTACGTTCACCAGGCCGGGCTCGTTGTAGTTCTGCATCAGGAAGAAGCAGGCGTCGGCGAGGTCGTCGGCGTGCAGGAACTCACGGCGCGGCTTACCCGAACCCCACATCGTCACGGAAGGGGCGTTGTTTTTCTTCGCCTCGTGAAACTTGCGGATAAGGGCGGGCAGGACGTGACTGCTGTTGAGGTCGTAGTTGTCGTTGGGACCGTATAGGTTCGTCGGCATGACGGAGATGAAATTGGCGCCGTATTGGGAACGGTATGCGTCGCAGAGCTTTATGCCGGCGATCTTGGCGATGGCGTAGGGCTCGTTGGTCTCTTCGAGCAGGCCGGTCAGCAGGTAGTCTTCCTTCAATGGCTGCGGCGCCAGCTTGGGATAGATACAGGAGGAACCCAGGAACATCAGCTTTTTTACGCCGGAGCGGTAGGCTGCGTCGATGGTGTTGCTCTGGATCATGAGGTTATCGTAGAGGAATTCTCCGCGGTAGATATTGTTCGCCATAATCCCCCCCACCTTGGCCGCGGCCAGGAACACATAATCCGGCCGTTCCTTTTCAAAAAATGTCTGTGTCGCCACCTGGTTCTTCAGGTCGAGCTCGGAAGAGGTACGGGTAACTAAATTTGTAAATCCTTCCTTTTGCAGCTTGCGCGTAATAGCAGAACCGACCATCCCACGATGGCCGGCTATGTAAATCTTATCTCCTGGTTGCATACTTATTCGTACTGGTTCTTGACATAAAATCCGGAATCCTTCAATATTCTTTCCTTTCTAAAGAGGTGGACGTCGGCGTCTACCATTTCCTTTACCAGCATCGGCAGGTCATAGACCGGCTTCCAGCCCAGCTTTTGCTGTGCCTTTGTGGGGTCGCCGATGAGCAGGTCTACCTCGGTGGGGCGATAGTAACGGGCGTCGACGGCTACGACTTCCTTGCCGACTTCGACGATGAAGTCAGGGTTGGTGCTGGCCGTGACGACGCCGACTTCCTTCTCGGCCTTACCGCGGAATTCCAATTCGATGCCCAGTTCGGCGAATGCCATGCGGACAAATTCCCTAACGGGTGTGGTGACGCCCGTTGCGATGACATAGTCTTCGGGTTCGGGCTGCTGGAGGATGCGCCACATCGCTTCTACATAATCTTTTGCGTGTCCCCAGTCGCGGCGTGCGTCGAGGTTGCCCAGGTATATCTTGTCCTGCAGACCGAGGCCGATCTTGGCTACGCCGCGGGTGATCTTACGCGTGACAAAAGTCTCGCCGCGGAGCGGGGACTCGTGGTTGAAGAGGATCCCGTTCGTGGCGTACATGCCATAGGCTTCGCGGTAGTTGACCGTGATCCAGTAGCCGTACAGCTTGGCTACCGCATAAGGCGAGCGGGGGTAGAACGGCGTCGTCTCGCTCTGGGGGACGGCCTGGACCAGCCCGTACAGCTCGGAGGTAGATGCCTGATAAACCTTGGTTTTTTTAGTGAGGCCCAGCAGACGGACGGCCTCCAGGATGCGGAGGGTACCGATGCCGTCGGCGTTGGCGGTATATTCAGGGGTTTCGAAGCTGACGTGGACGTGGCTCATCGCTGCCAGGTTATAAATTTCGTCCGGCTGGGTCTCCTGGATGATACGGATGAGGTTGGTCGAGTCGGTCAAATCCCCATAGTGTAGATGGTATTTCACACCGGTCTCATGGGGGTCCTGGTAAAGATGGTCGATACGGTCGGTGTTGAAGAGGGAAGTGCGCCGCTTAATCCCATGGACGACATACCCCTTTTTCAACAATAATTCGCTTAAATATGCCCCGTCCTGTCCGGTGACCCCTGTGATCAATGCTACTTTTGCCATAAATCGGTTACTTGATTATGAATTGGTAAATTTTTCGTAGTGGTTTCAGATACAAAGTAAAAAAATAAGGTCTTACATTGTTCAACTTCCATGCCAGACGGTCTTCCTTATTGGCGCGGAGCCGATTAGACAGACTGGCGTTGCTCATTCCACCCGCTCGCATCTTTACAATCACCCTTGGAAGGTAATACGCCGGCATATCTAATTTTAGCAGTATACGTAACATCAGCTCGTAGTCCGCTGCAGAGCGAAGTTCGAGATTAAAAAGACCACTTTTGCCATAAACTTCCCTACGCACAAAAAAAGTAGGATGGGGCGGCATCCATCCATAGTAGAAATTCCGCTTTTTAAACTTCCCTGATTTCCAGGTGCGCTGAACCCGGTTGAGGTCGTCCGCATAGACATATTGCAGGTCGGCATAGACGGTCATGACCGACGGGTCTTCAAAAGCCGCCGCTACCTCGGCCAGAACGGCATTGTCGATGTATACGTCGTCCGAATTGAGGATGCCGATCACTTCCCCCGTTGCCATCCCGATCCCCTTGTTCATGGCGTCGTAGATCCCCCTGTCTTTCTCCGAGACGCAGAGCGCCACGTGGGGGAAGGTGCGGACGATGTCCAGTGTGTCGTCCTTCGACGCGCCGTCGACGATGATGTGCTCGATGTCTTTATATTGCTGATCACGGATGCAGGTCAGCGTGTCCTTGACGGTTGCGCTGCTGTTATAGGTAGCCGTAATGATGGATATCTTCATCTTCTCTTCCGGTGGGCTTAGTGTAGTAAAACTAGCGTAAGGGCAACGGCGGCCAGCAATAAGGCAAGCCAGCTGATCCAGGCGTTTCCGCCGCTCTGCGGCGCTGGCGGCGTGCTCAGCGTCGGAGCTGCCGGCATTGCGCTGCCTGCGGCAGCGACTGCTACGGCCATTCCCCCGGAGTGAGAAATCGATATTCCAAAACCAGGGTATTGCGGCTTGCCTTCGGGTGAATGTTCTATTTCCACCTTATTAAAGGACCTGCTTCTGTCGAAGCCGCCGGCCTTTACCAGGGCTTCCTTGGCGGCAAACAGGCCAGCGAAGGAAGAATAGGGGTCCGGCTGCAGGATGCAATAAGCGATTTCTTCGGGGGTAAAGTTCATTTTGTAGAACTCTTCCTTTCTGAAGTCTGCGGTGCGGGGCAGGGCGCCGATTTCTTCGATGTCGATGCCGACGCTGGCGGGCGTCGCTTCGGATGGATAGACGATTTCGGGCAGGGCAGAGGCGACTACGGGCGTCCCGTTCAGATCGCCGAATACCTTGACGGCTGCATAATTTTCGATCACGACCCCTTCTTCCGCCAGCCGGGCATACATCCGGTGCAGGATAATGGAGCTCTGAATGACCGACCGGTCGATCCGCGTGGCGGGGCCGATCTCGCCGGCGGGAACTTTGATGAATGAGGCTACTATTTCCTTTATTTTTTCTTCCATGGTGCTAAAAGCCCTTTAGGCAACTTTGGCAAATATATCCATCCTTACCCTCGGGTGTGACGCAGCGTACGAGGCCCGCGCCGCCGAGGTCTTCTTTCAATGTTTTCTGACACTTGAAGCAGGCGACGTCCTGTCTGGCGGAGGCGTCCTTCGGACGGTACGACTCCAGTCGTTCCTTTAGCTCCTGCAGGAAACGAGCGACTTCCTTTCCCTCCGTCATACGGTGGTCGAAGGTCAGGCTAAGCGTGCAGCGCTGCAGCTTCGGGTCGATCGCCGAAACACCCAGGATCGCGCTGTTCATCTTGTTGATCAGCGGCCGGAAGAAGGCGACGCCTTCGGACGACAGGTCGGTGATCGTAAAGGTGATGTCCGTCAGGTCTTCGACCGCCAGGGCGTCGTCGAGGTATGCTCCCGATAGACGGAGGATCTCCGCTTCGATGTCGGCGATGCTCTTCTCCCCTGCTTGCGCTACCTTGAGGACTTTTAGTCCCTTGTCGATGTCGATGGCAAAGCCGGGGTTGACTTCTTTATAGGTGGCGGCTCCGTCTGCGGTGTAGTATCCGTTTAGTAACGGGTAATCGGCCAGGAGACGGGACGATTCATAAATGATTATCGGTAATAGCGAGTCTTTTAGATAGCGAAGTCCTTTGTTGATATGGGTAAAGATACCTTCGGTATCTATATAGGTGTCGATCGTGCTGGTTAGTCCGGGGGCCTGGACGTCGCTCAGGTATTCGATCTCGCGTTTCTTTGCGGAGGACAGGCGCTTTACGGTGACGCGGGGGTCTGACGCCTGCGGGGCTGGCGCCTTTTCTTTTGCAGGCGTCTTTGCGGGCGCTGGCGCGCCGGTCATTGTTTTTATGTCTGCGCCGGTCACCATGTCCCAGCCTGCAAAGGCGGAACGATCGAGGCCGGCTTCGGCCATCAGCCGCAGCGCTTCGCGCGAGAAGATGGTATCGCCTTCCCATGTTTGGGTTGGCCTAACGGCCGGTCTGGCCACGATGGTAGTGGTGGTTCTTGTCCTGGTGGCTGTAGTAGTGGTGATGGGCGTGACGACGGGTGTTATGGGTGCGGCGGCAATCTCGCCCTCCTCGCTGTAAATCCTAGCGATCGGAGTATTGACGTCATAGTCCGAACCCGCTTCGCACATATATTGTATAAAACCGTCCGATTCCGCTTCCACGTCGTAGGTGGTCTTGGATGTCTCGAGCACCATTACGACGTCCCCCTTCCTGACCTTGGAGCCAGCGGCAAAGCTGAGCTCTGCCACCGTCAGCGTCGTGTCGTTGACAGCCAGTAATGGGACCAGTATCTCCTGTAATAAAGCCATTAGTGAAAGCTTGCTTTTATTTCGTCCAAAATCCTGTTCTTATCGGGCAGCACGGCGTTCTCGAGCGACTTTACGGAAGGGATGGGCACGGGATGCGCCGTGACCCGCCGTGTGAGAATCTTTACCGGCACCTGTTCCACTACCGCGGCGATCAGCTCGCTGCCGATACTGGCATACGCGCTGCCTTCTTCGATCACCAGCAGCCGGCCCGTGGTAAGGGCGGATTCCGCCACCAGGTCCACCGGCAGGTGTGAGATGAGCGAGGGGACGATCAGCTCGGGTTTGTGATCGGCGTCCATGAATATTTCGTCCAGCATACCCGCTACCATCTCCGCCATGCCGCCATAGGCCACAATCGTCAGCGTAGGCGTGGACACGGCCGGACGGATACGAACGACCGGATAGGCGTCTCCGTTGTATTCTCCGACGAAGTGCGTGAGTTTTTGCTGGAAGATTTTCTTTCCGTAGTCGGTCTTGTTTTCTATCACGATCACGGGGTGTTCCTCCGCCTGAATGGACTTATAGACCGTCGCCGGGTCCATAAACGTATTAAGCGCGACCGTCTTTACGTTGTCGATCCCTACGAGGAACTTGTCCAGGGTCTGCGAGTGCGTGGGGCCGTAACCTCTTCGTCCACCCATCGGCGTTCGAACGACGACCGGACAGGTCACCTTCTTGTTGAACATATGGTGGAACTTCGACGCATGGTTGACGATCTGGTCGAAGGCCAGGGTCATAAAGTCGCCGAACATGATCTCGGTGAAGGGCTTGAAGCCGTTTAGCGCTAGTCCGTTGGAGATACCCGTTATCGCCGACTCCGAGATGGGAGAAGAGAAAACGCGTTCGGGCTTCAGGAAGGACAGCTCGCGGGTTACCTTGAAGGCTCCGCCGTAAGGGGAATGGATGTCTTCTCCAAGGAATACCGTCCGCGAATCCGCTACGATCTGTTCCCGGAAGAAGGCATTCAATAGTTCCACCTGTCGTTTGTTGATCGGCTCCAGCGGATTCCAGCTGTTCGAAGAGACCGATTCCTGCTCCTCGTAGTACTTTTCAAGCGGCAGGTCTTCCTCCTGCAGGATGTCCTCGACAAAGGCGTTTATTTCGTTGTCGAGGGATTCGTTATAGAGCTGGTAGTAAGACGGGGATTCGTTGCGAAAGATATTCAGAAAGTCCTTTTCGCGATGAGCCGTTACCTCTGCGGGGTCGCGGTCGTCGTCGCCCTTGGAGTGTGCGTTCAGCCGGTAGGTCTCTACCAGGAAGAAGCAGGGCTTGGTCTCGCTGCGGACGTAGTCGATGGCGTCCTGCGCCTTGTGCATCAACGCCTCCGGGGACCAGGTGTCGCCGCGGTCCGTACGGATGCCGAAGGCCTCCGCCCGCGCCAGGATATCCCCCGCGAGGTTGACGTGCTGGGGCGTAGACTGGGCGTAGAAATTATTTTCACAGACGATCATCAGGGGGATCTCCCACTTGGAGATGATGTTCATCGTTTCGTAGAGGGTGCCCTCGCCGAGGGTGCCGTCTCCGATAAAGACGACGCCGATTCCGCCGTTGCCGCGAAGCTTATTACCCAGGGCATATCCGGCCGCGACCGGCACGATACCTCCCTGGATGCCGTTGGAGAAAAAGTTGTTGTGACAAAGGTGCTGGCTGCTGCCGATGCCGCCGCAGGTGCCCGACGCCTTACCCAGCAATTCCGCCAGCAGGCCGCGGGTATCTCCCGTAAAGGCGATATAGTGTCCATGGCAGCGGTGATTCGAGAACACAAAATCCTTCTTCTTCAGCTGCCCGGCAAAGGCGATGGCGGAGAACTCCTGACCCACGCAGGTGTGGACCGTGCCATTGAGCTTGCCCAGGGAAAAGAGCTCCATGAACTTCTCTTCCACCTTCCGGATGCGCAGCGCGTCCTTGAGAATCTTATGATTGATCGTTTTGATATCCGTGTTCAAAATATAGTTCTTGTTATGACGGGCACTGCCGGATTGCCCTTATATATGGTATATGGTTCCAGATCCTTTTCTGCGACGGAATTTATCCCGAGAATGCTGTGCGATCGGCAGGTAATTCCTCCTCCTACCACCGCCCTGGCGCCGATCCAGACCCCGTCTTCCAGCACGATGGGCCGGGAGAGATAGTCGAAGGTCGTCCGGGTATGATCGTGACTCCCCGTCAGCAGCAGGCAGCCCTGCGAGAGCGTCACGTTGCTTCCGATGACGACGTCGGACAGGTTGTCGATCCAGACTTCCTCACCGATCCAGGTGTGATCGCCGACCTGTAGCTTCCATGGGTATTTGATGTTGACGGAGGGCTTTACGACGACCCCCTGTCCCAGGCGGGCTCCAAAAACCTTTAGTAAAGATACCTTTACCGAAGAAAGTATATTGAACGAATTTTTGAAGAAAATAATATTCACGAAATACCATAATAGCTGCTTCACCCGGGAGGCCCCGATGTCGATGGTGGTCCGATAAGAAGAGTTGTCTACTTTCTTGCGGGAAGAAGTCGTCATGAGAATAGTCTAATATATTGATTTTTAAGTTCCGGATTGTTGATGAAATTATGCGCATAGGTCCATGCGGCTTTGGCCCATTCGTCGAACCGGGCCTGGTCCCAGCTTCCGACCTCTTCGACGACCTTTGCAAAGGCTCCCGGGTCATTCAAAGGCAGGTCCCAGCCCGTCTTCCGGGCGGCAAGCCCGAGCCAGGGCGTCTGGTCGCTGATGAGAACCGGCCGGCCGGCCAGCAGGGCTTCGAAGATGGAGTGGCCGAAGTTCTCGCCGGTCGTCGGCAGGACAAAAATATGATGCTGCTGCAGGATCGGCATCAGCTCGTCGTTGCTCCGGGGCCCCATCACGTTCACCCGTATATTCGACGGCAGCTGGGCGATCTTCTCCTCGCATTGCTTAAAGTATTCCTTGTCCTCCACCGGGCCAATGACCGAAAGCTCGACGCGGACATTTACCCGCTCCAGGACGTTCAGGAAGAACAGCAAATTCTTGATGGGGACGATACGGGCGATAAAGACGCATTTCAGGCTGCCTGTCTCTTTGGCATAAGATTGAAAGGCGGGCTGGTTGGATTTGGGCAGGTTGTCGGCGATAAGAACCTTACTGCCTGGAAAGAAGCTATAGATGGCCCCTTCCTCGCGTTGGTTGGTGGCGTGGAAGGTAATCATCTTATGGAAGGACAGCCAGCGGAAGAGCTTCAGGAAAGGGGTCTTCTTCCAGGGCTTGACCGAGAGGGCGCTGTCATATAGGGCGCCGCGGGGACAAAGCACGACCTCTCCCGCAAATTGTTTCCGGTATTTCAGCCAGAGCGGATAGACCACGAACAAGGGAGAGAAGAGGTGATTGAGATAGACGTAGTCTGGATTCAGATCCTGTACCTCTTTCTTTATCTGGTCCGCCTTCAGCCCGGCCTTCGCCAGGTATTTCACCTTGAAGTCGGGGTGCAGGGTGTTTAGCCATTGACCCGTGGTGATACCCGCATAAGGAGTAGTCTCACCGTGGTCCGTATCGGTGGTCAGGACATAAATATCAAATTCATTCTTCAGGGAGAAAGCAAAATTCGAGCAGGACTGGATGGGGCCGCCCGCCTTGTAGCCAGGGGTGAACCAATCGACCAGAACCAGTATTTTCTTCTTATTCATATTATCGGGTGAATACGATCGCATTTTTTCTTGTTCCTACGATGCTGACCCTGGACAGGTAGATATTGCTGCTGCCTGCAGGGAGTATTCCATACGGTACCGGTTTGGCCGATCGGTCGAAGGCCGTCGACTTGTCCAGAAACGCATTTATGTCCGGGATATTCTGTGTGCGGTCCTCGATGGAGATAATATCCTTGCAGGCGGGGCTGTTGGGGACAAAACATTGAGCGGTCAACCCCGCAAACGCTCCTTTAAAGCTTCCCCCCTTCCTCAAAAAGTCCAGCGGGTCCATCTTATGATAGAAGTGAATATTCCAGGCAAGCAGATTGAGTCCCGGGTTGTTCCCTTCCGGAAGCAGCGCCCCCTGCAAGTACATGTTCATCAGGCTGATGTTCCCGTTGAATTTTCCGATCCGGATGGAAGGCATGCTGTCCGAGCCATTGGGCGCGATCATGGCCCCGTCGATACAGATGGTCCCGTTTCCTTGCAGGTCCAGCGGGACGCGGGTCTCGCCTTCCCACCAGCAGTCCCTGGCGAGGAAGCGGCCGTTGCCTTCGACCCGCACGTGCTCGAACTGTCCACCATAGCAATATAACCCGGCGGTGCCGCCTCCCTTGCGGACCAGGGGTCCGCCAGTGACGGCATTACCGTCGGTAAAGAAGGAATTGTCCTTTTGTACGTAGAGGTTATCCAGCTCTCTTAAGGCGACCGACGTATCCGCGTGTGAATAGATCTGGTCCAGGTGTGCCTGTGAACCCGGTTGGTCGACCCCATCGAACTGAATCGCGGTCGAAGGGTCGTCGTTTCCGTCCACGCCGAGCTGGAGCTCGCTGATGCTGGAATAGCTGGGTCCCTTGATACGGATCAGCGGCTGGTCGACGCGCGTCCCAGCCTTTCTCACCAGCACCGAGGCGTAGATGAGCCCGTCCCCGGTCAGCTGCATGTCCGAAGCCGCGGGGATGACCAGCGGCCCATCCAGCGTATAGGTCCCCATCGGGAAGTGAACCACCGGCCGCTGTCCCTTCATCTGCGCCGCCTTGTCGATAACGGCCTGTATCTCGGCGCTGCCGGCGCCGGCGGGTACCTCCAGCACCTTCCGGCTTACGCGCGCGGGTGTCGTCGCCAGCGTTTTCAGGAACCGCGCAGTATCATTCGTTATTTCCCCCTGCTTGTCGCCTACGGAATAAAGCTTTTTGACCGGGACGTCGATCTTGATCGGATCTTTATATTGATAGACGTTCCCCAGCGAAAGGACTTCGTAGATGCCGGGCGCCCAGCTGTTCGTCAGGACGCTCAGCTTTACCGAGGTATCCTTGCTTTTTGTAAATCGATTATCGAACAGTGTGATCTTCCCCAGGTGATAATACAAGACGGGATAGCCCCTGGCATTGATGACGGTATTGTCCTGGAAGATTCGTTTGAAGGGATTAGAGGTGATGGCTTCATCTACGGAGAACATCCGGCTGTTCACCGAATAGCATCCACGTACCGAATTATAATATCCGTGCATGTTATGAAGATCCCCGGCAACGGAGGAGCCCGAAAAGTAGGAGCGATAGGCGTGATAACCGCCATATGAGCAGTGTATCCCGGAGCCGCAGTTAAGAAACTTGCAGTCCCAGACCCAGTAGTCGAGGGCATTATAGCCCATGATCTCGATGCCGGCTTCGGTACATCCCTTGAACGTACAGCGGCGGATCGCGATCTCGGAATCATTGTAGCCCGTACCGGTGCCGTAGGTGCCGCCGCTGATGCCGAAACGGAAGCCGCCGACAAAAATATTATCCGAAAGCTCAATGTTGAGCGTAGCGAAGCTGCGGCTTTTGGCGTCTTCCCAGCGGGTCTTCCAGTGTACGCCAATGCCTTCCATGCCCTGTCGTTTGTTGGCGTCCCAGGTGAGGCGGGCGACTTTGAAGTAGGCCGAGCCGTCGGTCCACAATAGCGTATCCTTCTCGGGCCCGGTCCATTTGATGGTCGTATTCGCGGGGTCTTCGCCGACGATGCTAACGCCGATACGGCCGCGCAATACAAGGGTGGAGGAAATACAATAGGTACCCGCAGGGAGGTAGACCACCGTATAGCCCTGCTTCCCGGTATTGAAACGGGTCGGGGGACAGCTGAGGCTGTCGATCGCTCTTTGCAGCGCCTTCGTGTCGTCGGTCTTGCCGTCTCCCTTTGCACCAAAGCGTTGCCTGACATTGGCCCAGCTGTTATAGGGCCCGTTGAATTCTTCCCTTCCCTGCGCCTGGATCAGCTGCGGCAGGAGGAAGCCCAGGATGAGAAGAAGATTTTTCATAGCGATCTGTTTATTTAAGGTGGCTTATCTTCTCCACCGTTGTATACTGACCGAGATAGTTTTTCAGATAGTCTCCGCTGGCCTTGATCGATTTCCGAAGGAGGGATACCTGGCGGGTGAAGTTACCTATTCCGGAGGTAAGCCCCTCTCGATTCAGGAAGCTGGAGCGGGCCAGCTTTAGCAGGTCCTTTGTAGAAATATTGCCGGGGGGATGATGGTGGATTCTGTACCGGAAGGCCCAGGACTTCATGCACTTCTCGCGGGTGATCCAGTAGTCCACCGTCCGCAGGTCGCAGCCGCCGGGAACGCCTTCGTCGTGAAAGACTTCCACGGAGGGGACGAAGTAGAGCGTTTGGTTTCTGCTCCGCATCCGCAGGAACAGCTCCTGGTCTTCCGCCGTCTTTGCAAATTCGAAGAGGATGGGGTCGAAGCCGCCCGTCTGCTCATAGTATTCGCGGCGAAAGAAGAGCGCCGCGCTGAGGGTGTCTGTCATGGCGAAGATGCCGGCAGCCGCGTCGAGGGGCTGCAGATAGCTGCGTTTGGCGTGCTGCAGGGCAGCCTCCTTTCCTTCGATATTATAGACTAACGGAGAGAAGCAGTCGATTTGTTTATATTTATCGAGCACTTCCAGCCCCTGGCGGCAGAAACCGGGTTCGGGTATCAGGTCGTCGTCGATAAAGAGCACGACCTTCCCCGAAGACTGGAGAAAGCCTTTGTTTCTGGCGTCAGAAACATTGGGTTTGGAGAGCCGGAGGCGTTTGGCGAAAGGCGCTTTCAAAAACACCTCGTCGAGAAAGCCCTCGGGGTTCTGGTCGACGACGATGACTTCGGGCGTCACCCCTTCCTGTTTAGACAAGGCTTCCAATAGCCGTCCAAGGCTGTCCGTTCTTCGAAACGTCGGGATGATGATGGATAGGCTCGTCATGAGGTATAGTGCGAAAAAAGGGTGCTGTTATAGTATTCTTCGAATTCCTTTTCGATCTGTTTTATTCGGGCGGGGTCGGTCGTGAGACCGGGGATGGTTTGCACAGAGGGAGCGCCGAGGAGGTTGTAGTCGATATACTCCCGCTCTTCCGAGCCGCCTTGCTGCAGCTGGGACTGACGGAAGCTTCCTTTCAGCTTCACTGCCATACCGGGCATCCGCATGAGCAGATAGGTCTCCAGGACCGACCGGTAGGGTCGGGCCAGCCGAAGTCCCCACTGTACGAGGCTTACCTTTGCTTTTTGCTGGTTGCCAGGAACGTATTCCATGGTGGCGGGCAGCTTGTAGTAGTCGATATAATAGCCGTAGAGCTGCTCCAGCGTCCACTGCGGTGACGATACGAGCGTATACAGACCGGGTTTATGCTGTCCGCGGGCGCACTGTACGATCGCTTCGCAGAGGGTATAGATAAAGATGATATTGACCGAATCCTCCTTGTTGCCGTCGACGCGTGCGATGGGTGCGTCGGACAGCTTCTTGCGGAACGACCCGTTGACCGACTGCAGGAAGCCGTGAACCTGGCCCAGCCGGAAGTTATAAATCTTTACGCCGTGTTTGCTGCCCTGTGCGACGGTGTGGCCTTCGATGGTCCGCTTGATATAGGCGTAGGACGTCCTGGGGATGGACCAGTGCTTCAGGTTTTTGTCATTCTCGGGCATCCCGTAGGCCATGATGCTGCTCATATAAAAATAGCTGCTGTCTTTTTTCATTGCGGCGATCGTCCTGGCGATCGAGTCCTTAGACCGGCTGAGGATTTCGTGCAGCTGACCGGCGGGATAGCTGAAGTCGAGCACGACGTCCAGCTGTCCGAGCTTTTGTTTTGCCTCGTCGGCGTTGTTGAGGTCCAAAGAGTCGCAGGTGATTTTGAGCAGGTCGAAGAAGATCCGGCTGTAGCTGGACCGGATAAAGCAGGTCACCTCCACGTCGGGGAACTTCTGCAAGAAGAAGGCGACCGATGAGCCGGTCTGGCTGCTGGCTCCTACTATTCCTATTTTTAACATGGTCATTTCAGGGTTGAATATACTCCTTCCAGCCAGGCGGAGGTCAGCAGACAGCTGTATGCGCTGGTGGCGTTGGGTTTTTGTTTCAGCATGCCTTCGGCAAACTGCTGCCAGAAGATAAAGAAGGCTTCGTTGATGCGGCGCGCCTGCAATCCGGCGCTGCCGGCGGGGGGTTGCGATGCGACGTTGCCGGCGAGGGCCTCGCCCTGCAGCTCGAGCTCGACCCTTCCGCTTTGTCTGTCGCGGACGAAGACTGCGCCGTCTGGAGAGACGTCGCAGCTAACGAGCGCGTTTTCAAAGTCCAGGTAGAGACCGTTGTCGAGGTTCCGGAGGGTGCTGATCGCGCAGCTAACCGGTATGAGGCCGTCGGGTGTCGTGAACTCGCTGTCGAATTCGGTATCGTAGTCTAGGCCTGCGACGTGCAGACATTTCTTTTGGGTAACGCGAACTTTACTGGCCCCGGTGATAAAGAGCATGATGTCCAGGATGTGGCTGGCGCTCTCGGCGATGACGCCTCCGCCTGCCAGACCGACGTTCGATATAAAGCCAGAGCCTCCTTTGAGAGTAAAGTTGCCTTGTACGAAGCGAAGGCTGCGAAGACGGCCGAAGGGGCGCGTTTGCATGATGCCGTTCAGGATGGCGACCGAGCGGTAGAATCTTCTTTGAAAATTGACGGCGATCGCCCATTCTTTAAATCCCTGGCAGTAGGCCTTGTGCTCCTGTTCCGAGAAGGCAAAGGGCTTTTCGATCACCAGTGCCTTTCCCAGTTCCCTGCAGCGGTCGATATAGGGCTTGCGAACGCCATAAGGCGTCGCCAGCAAACAGACGTCTACATCTTTCAGGGCTTTGTCGGGAGATGCGCCGGTAAGCGCCGGGATGCCGTACATGCTCGAGAGCATGCTGGATCGGGTCTCGTTCTTGTCATAGACCCAGGCAACGCCGGTTTCCGGAAGGGATAGGATGGCCGGAAGGTGAGTGGTCTCTACGATGGCGCCTGCGCCGATAATGCCGATCTTGAGCTTCTCCATTTAGTCGATTGGTTCAAATTTATGATCAGCTGATTCCGTTGCGGTCCAGCCAGTACTCCAGTACTACGAACAGCCATATCTCGCCCCAGCGGGTGTCGCTGTCGCCGTTTAGGAAACGCTGCCAGTAAGCCAGCAGCTCCTTTCCGTTGATAAAGGGGCGTTTCGCCATATTTTGAATGTGCTTGTCGCAAAAGCTGCGCAGCTCGTTCTTCAGCCAGATGTTCCAGGGAAAGACGAAGCCTTGCTTCTTGCGGAAGACGATCTCGTCGGGTAGCAGGGGCTTTAACGATTCCACCAGCAGGCTCTTGGGATAAGTGGGTTTCTTGAGCTCGTCGGGGATGGAAAGGACAAACTCCACCAGGTCGTGGTCGAAGAAAGGCTCTCTGACTTCGAGCGAGGAAGCCATGCTCATCTGGTCGGTATCCTTCAGGAGAGTATGCTGTGTATAGCCGAGGTATTCGGCCACGGAGACCTGGCTGAGCAGGGGAAGCCGGTCGATGGCGGCTTCGCGGCCCATGAGCTCGCGCTGTACCTCGGTCGTATCGACGCCGGGCAGGCTCGTCAGCTTATGAAGGAGCGAAGGGGATAATAATTGGCGGAAGATCGGGTATACGTGTCCGATATCCGGCGTCTCCGAACCCAGGAGCTGACCGAGACGACCGGTCTTTCCCTTGGTCGGCAGGACGGCGCCTGCCATTCTGCGCAAGCCGGCGGGTGTCTTCCACAGCCATCCTTTCTGCCGCAGCTGCAGGTACTGTTCGAAGAAGGGATAACCGCTGAACAGCTCGTCCCCGCCGATACCGGATAGCGCCACGGTGATGCCGCTGTTGCGGATGACCTTGGAGACCACGTAGGTATTGACGCCATCGCCGCTGGGTGAATCCATGGCGTTTAGCGCGTTCTCCAGCTCTTCGAGGAAGACGGTGGGACGCAGCAGGATCGACGTATGCCGGGTGTTGAATTTTTTCGCGATGATCTCCGCATAGGGAGACTCGTCGTATTCTTTCTCTTCGAAATAGACGTTGAAGGTATTGGGAGGGACCCCGCCGGCTTCGGCCATCAGGCCTACGACCGCGCTGCTGTCGATGCCGCCGGAAAGGAAGGCCCCGACGGGGACGTCGCTTACGAGTCTGCGGCGAACGGACTGCAGGAGCAGCTCCCGGATATGTTTTTTTACGGCTGTTGCGTCGCTGGTGTCGACGTCGCTGCACGCGCTGGTCACGTCCCAGTAACGTCCCGATTCTACGTATTTGCGGCCAATCCTCATCCAGGTTCCCGCCTCCAGCTGGCGGATGCCTTCGATCGCGGACCAGGGGTGGCTAATGGATTGATAGCTGAAATATTCAACCAGCGCGGGTTGGCTGATCTTCTTTTCGACCAGTCCCGTCGCGAGTATGGAGCGGACTTCGGAAGAAAAAATGAGATAATTGTCGTCGAGGTAGTAGTACAAGGGTTTCACGCCCATCCGGTCGCGGGCCATGAAAAGCTGTTTCTCCTCTCTGTCCCAGACGGCGAAGGCGAACATGCCCCTGAAGTGACGGATACAGTCGGCCCCCCACTTGATATAGGCGGCGAGCAGGGCTTCGGTATCGCTTGTGGTCCGGAAAGGATACTCCGGCAGCATTGCCTTTACTTCCTGATAATTGTACATCTCGCCGTTGAACACCATCATATAGCGGCCCGACGCGTCTACGAAGGGCTGGTTGGCGGCAGAGGACAGGTCGATGATAGACAGCCGGCGATGGCCGAATGCCGCTTCGCCGTCGGCGAGCAGTCCGTCCGCGTCGGGTCCGCGATGGGCCATGGCGTCCGTCATCCTGCGGACGAGGGCAGGGTCCGCCGTATTTCCTTTTCTATTGATTAAGCCTGCGATGCCACACATATGATACTAGGATTCTATGAGTTCTTGATAACAGGATTCGTAGGTCGACGCAATCGCAGCAGCCGAATAGCGGCTTACATTTTGAAAGCCCTTTTCGATCAGCTGCTCGCGGTACTGCCGGTCGGCGGCCACCTTCGTCACCGCATCCCTGATCGCCTCCTGGTCATAGGGATTGATCAGGCAAGCCCCTTCTCCCGCCACGTCCTTCATGGGGCTCAGGTTGCTGGTGATCACCGGACGCCCCGTTTGCTGGCCTTCGATGATCGGCATACCGAAGCCTTCATAGGTCGACGGGAACAGAACGATATCGGCCTTCCGGTATTGTTCCGCCAGCTCCTGGTCCGAAAGATTGTAACTATTGGTATATTTTATCGCATGTTTTTCAAGCAGCACCTTGACCTCATCCGAAAGAGGACCGATGATGTTGAGCACGCAGCGAAAGCCTTCCAGGGCCTGGATGGTCCGGGGGAGGTTTTTGTTGGGCGTGATGCCGATGAACAGAAGGACTGGTTCGGTCTCGTTGAAGTCTTTGGGCTCGCGGCGGATCAGCTCGGGGATCGGATTGGGGATGACCCTGATCTTATCGGGAGAGCAGCCCGTGGCGGAGATGATCTCCTTCTTCGAGTTTTCGGAGATCGTCGTGATCATCCGGCAGCGGCGGACGGGCAGGTCCAGGAGGAGCCATTTCAGCAGCAGCCGTTTGATCCCGGTATATCGATGGAGAAAGACGCAGTCGTGTATAGTCAGCAGCGTTCGCTTGCGGGGCAGGGCCAGCACGGCGTAGTGTACGTCGCCGGTGACGTGGAAGACGTCCGCCTTCAGGCTGCGGGTATATTTCAAGTTTTCCCGGATCGCTCCCAACGAAGAAGTATACTGGGGGAGAATCGCCTTTTGCGTCTCGAATTGCTTGCCCATTGCGGCGCCCAGCTGGTTGAATATTCTCTCGATGCTAAAGAAGTGATCCGTCGGCTTTCTGAACAAAAGGCACAGTGCTGGCATTAGATTTAGGACGATTGGGTTTTATGACTTCTTCCAGCTTCAACACAAACCAGGTAGGTATGAGCTTGTAAAGGAGCCAGATAAAAAAGCCGGCTTTTATCAAAGAGTTGAAGATCTGCAGGGAATCCGTTTCGCCGGAATAGGTCGTCTGGTAGAAGAGCACGGGGAACCAAAACAGGATCAGCGGAATTTTTTTGCTCACGGAGAGCGCCTTGCGGTAACACCATCGGATAAAGAAGCCGACAAATATCATATAGAGGATACCTCCCCATTGTCCAAAGCTCCCATAGGCTTCACCCAGGGGACCCACGTTGGTGGACCAGCCGCTGATATAGAAGCCGGTATAGTATTCCATATTGAACTTGCCGCCCGCTTCGGGCTTGTCCGGCCAGAATAGGCGCGGGACGAAAGCCGATGCGATGGAGACGGCGATATTGTATCCATTGTCGAAGGGCTTCACCTGCGGGAAGCGGCGCATTACGAGCGCCACGTTGAAGCCCTGGTTGGTTCGGTAGTAGATGGGGAAGAAGGCGTCCGCCGAACTCCATTCGAAGTGGACGAGCTTATCGGTGATCAGGTCGGCAAATAGCCCTATCCGGCTTCCCTGATAGCCGCCTTCGGCCCAGGTCATCTTTCGGTAAGTGGGTTTCACCGACTGGATCAGCAGGAGGATAAAGGCCCCCAGGACGAACATCATCAGCTTCTTCCACAAGGCGGTGCGCCGGCCCAGGAACAGAAAGGAGAAGATCGTCAGACCCATATAGGCTACGACCGTGAACATACCGCTATTGAGGGCGGTCATCAGGATAAATGCGGCAAAGCCCCAGAGCAGCGGCGTCCGGAATTTCAGGTTCTTGGAATAAAACACGTAAAGGAAGCCCGCAAAGGAGGCAAAGAAAAATAACCGGCAGACGAACTCCAGCCCTGACGGCATGCGGTCCGCGGCCCACAGCGTGACGGGACCGATACTAAGCAGCAGGATACCCTTCGATGACTTGTACTGTACGATCCTTTTTCCCCGGCTGAGTATTTCGTTCAGAAAGGGTCCGGTATCTTGATTCTCTGGTCCCGACGAAGGCCAGAAAAGCGCAAGAACGAAGCCTGTAATAGCGGGCATTGCAAAGCTGAAATAGTCGTGCTCGGGAATCGGCATGTAGCGCATCCAAAGACGGGCCAGCTGATTCTCCTTGGTGAAGACGGAATAGCCCATGGAAGGCATGACCAGACAGATAAAGGTGGTGTGCAGCGCGACGATTTCGCGCAACACGATTCCTTTTCCCAGCTTATTGAGCATGTAAACGATCAGCATGATGAACAGACCAACGCTTAGCTGGCTGTACCAGTCGGTGGCTACCGAGAGAAGCAGCCAGACCATCAGTAAGATCGAAAATATGTTTTCCCTAACCTTCAATTTCTGTATCGCTTATTTATTGGGCAGGCCCATCAAGGTCCGGATATGTCCCAGCGCTTGTTTGGCCCGGTCTTCATAGCTATAGCCGGAATCGAGGCTGCGTTTCCTTGCTTTGTAACGAATGGCTGCAACTTCTACGGCAGACATTTCCTGCAAGTATTCGATCTTTTCAACGCAGTCCAGGACTTCCCGGTACAAGAATACTTCCTTTCCTTCTTCGAAGAAGAGGCGGTGCTCTGTCGTATCGGGGGCTAGCATGATCCCGCCGATACCCGGCACCTCGAAGGTACGCATATTATGAGAATCCTCATTGTGAATACGCATCAGGTTGAGCTGGATCCGATAAGACTTCAAAATCTTCCACATCTCATCGCCATAAGCGGGTCCATGGATGGTAATGCCGGGATGGTTGAGGAATTTATCCCAGTGTCTGCCGTAGATATCCATGGAAACACCAGCTTCGGCAAGGGCGCCGATAAAGGCCGCGCGCTGACGATCCGGATTCCCCAGGAAGCAGGCCTTGTTGATCTCGGGCTGCTTGTCCAGCTGCGCCAGCAGCTCTTTATCAATATCATAGCCAAAGGGCAGCAGGGCGGTGCGAGCCTTGTATTGTTCTTCGAGCTGGCGTTTGATCGCCAGGTTATAGGTGAAATGCAGGTCGTACAGGCCGATGGAGCGGGTGACGTTGCGGTTGCCGCTGCCTCGTCCGGTAAACACAAATGGATTGTCCGGATTATAGCTAACGATCCGGATGCCTTTGGCCTTGGCCCATTTGATCGAATTGGGGTATATCTCCATTCCTTTGAAGATCCAGATCACGTCGGGACGGAAGCTTTCGACCTGTTCCTTGAAGGTCTGGTTGATCCGGCTATAAATATTGGAGAGATGAAGCCGGAACAGGAGCTTGTTCCAGTTACTCGCGTAATAGTATTCGCAGAACTGGCTATAGGCCGGAAGCAGCCGGACGTCGACGCCCTGAAGCTTCAGATATTTGTAATAAAAATTTTCGATCGCGTCGACTCTGTCGGAGCCGACAATCAGCAACTTTAGCATAGTTCCGTTATGAATGCCGCAATACGGTCTAATTGTTTGTCATAGGTGTTTTCCCGGGCGAAGGCGATCCGGGTTTCCTGGCAGGTGGTATCGTTGTATTGACGGATATTGCCGATGACTTCTTTAAACAGGGCCGGCAGACGGTGGTTATCGGTCCGCTCTTCGGTCATCTTTAGCAGTCCGGGCTTATCCTTATAGGTAGTGACGTTGTTGGAAATGACGACCTTCCCCGTGCTGAGGTATTCCATGATCTTGTGATAGTTGGTACCCTTGCTCTGGTCTTTGTTGATATCGTAGCAGATCAGGAAGGCGTCCATGCGGTGTATGGCTTTGGCCAGCTCCGATGAAGAAACGGCTCCGTGAAGGACGACGTTGGGATGCGAACGAAGCGCCTCGATAAAGGCAGCGGTATCGCTGTCGTCGCTTCCGCCGATATTGGATTGATTATAGCTATAGCTTCCCCAGCATTCGAAGATGACGTCGGGATTTTCGGCGACGATTTGTAAGAGCGTCGGGCGGTCCATGTCGGGTCGCACGAGATTTCCGGACAGGCCGACGCGAATCGGTTCGGATGTCGTTTTTTTGACGTCTATGTTCTGTAGAAACTCGGCGGGTACGCCGTGGTTGATAAATCGTTTCGGCGCGTCGAAGCCGTGGTATTTCTCGAGAATTTCCTTCGTGACCGAGAAGATAATGTCTCCTCCCTGGGCGGCGTTGATCGCCGCGGGAGTCAGCGGTTCGTCCACCGGATGAAATACCCGGCGCTCCGCTTTTTTAAAATGACCGAGGGGATACAAGTGCCCCAGGTCGAAGGACCAGATAATATCGGGTTTCTTCCCTATCGCTTTGACTATGCGGTTGAGGTGTGGCCTTACCAGCATATGAAAGAGCGGCAGCGCATGAAACTTCAGCGCATAGGGGAAGTACAGCTTGTGCCGGATCAGGAAAAGGTTGGGGGCATGGGGGAGCGGGGCGATGTCGATGGAAGTCCGCAGGTCGGACGCTCCCTGTTCGGGGGGGTCGAGGAAGTAGACGGTATTGCCTCTCCGGGCAAGCTCGACCGCGTAGTGATGTTTGGACAGGAACATTTTGCCCCATTTCTGCGGGGACAAGATCAGGATCGTTTTGTCGCTTAGCGTAGGCATTGGGATCCAGGCGGATTAGCGTTTATAAAATGCCCTGATCTTACCGGCGACATAGGCGATACCTTCTTCCGTCAGCTCGGGATACATGGGCAGGGAGAGGATCTCCTGCTGCAGCCTTGTAGCGACGGGGAAGTCGGCGGGCGTATGACCCAAATATTTGTATGCCGGCAGGTTGGGCAGGGCGACGGGATAGTGGATCGCGGTTTCGACACCCGCGTCCTTGAGGAAGCTCATGAGCTCATCCCGCTGCTGTGCGCGGACGACGTATAGATGATAGCTGTGTTTGGTTTCTGGACGCACCTTCGGCGTCACCAGCTGCGGGATGTCAGCCAGATAACGATCATAAAGCGCGGCGTTCCGGATACGCTGCTCCGTCCAGCGGAGGATGTTCGGGAGCTTGGCGGAGAGTATCGCCGCCTGGATCGTATCGAGGCGGCTGTTGATGCCTTCGATGCGGTGGTCGGGTTTCTTCAGCGCGCCGTGGTTGGCGAACATACGGCATCTCTCCGCCAGGGCGTCGTCGTTGGTCATGATACCGCCTGCGTCGCCATAGGCGCCCAGGTTCTTCCCGGGGTAGAAGCTGAAGGAGCCCGCCGTCCCGATGAGACCGGCGCGTTTTCCTTTGTATTCGGTGAAGTGCGATTGGGCGCAGTCCTCGATGAGGAACAGACCGTGCTTGTCGCAGATAGCTTTTATGACGCCGATCTCGCAGGCCTGGCCTTGCAGGTGCACCGCGATGACGCCCTTTGTATTCTTATTGATCTTCTTCTCCAGCTGAGTTTCGTCGAGGCTATAGTAGTCGGGGTGTACGTCGACGAATACCGGACGCGCGCCAGTTTGAGAGATCGTCTCGGAGCTCGAGATCCAGCTGTTGGCGACGGTGATCACCTCGTGACCCTGGCCCACGCCCATCATCTTCATTAGGATGTAGAGCGCGTCGGTGCCGTTGGCGCAGCCGATCACGTGCTTCGCCCCATAGAGGGACGCAAAGTCTCTTTCGAATTCCTTTACAAAATGGCCGTTGATAAAGCAGGTTTCGTCGATCACCGTTGCGATCGCCTTGTCGATGTCCTGTTTGATAGAAAGATACTGCGCTTTAAGATCTACAAAAGGAATTTTCATAACGATATTGAATAGTCGTTTATAGGTTTCTCAGTTTCTTGGCTGGGTTCCCGGCATAGATGCCCGGCTCGGCGATATTCTTCGTCACCACCGCACCCGCTCCGATGACCACGTTGTCGCAGATGGAGACGGGGAGGATGGTAGCATTGGACCCGATGGATACTTTATTGCCGATATGGGTGGACTTCCACTTGGAGGCGTCACCTCCGGCGGGGCCGCCTTCCGAAAACAGGTCGTTTACAAACATGACCCCGTGGCCGATGAAGCAATGGTTTCCGATCTCCACCAGCTCGCAGATAAAAGTATGCGACTGCACCTTGCAGAAGTCGCCGACTTTTGCGTTACGCTGGATCTCCACGAAGGGACCGACAAACGTGTTATTCCCGATGGCGCAGCCGTATAGATTGACCGGACCGATCACGGTAACATTCTCTCCGAATTTCACGTCGTCTGTAATACCCGCCTGTCTCAGTTTTATGCTCATACCGTCTTTGCGTTGGTGTAAATCTTGTCGATGATTTCGACCGTCTTGAGCCCTTCGAAGCCATTGGTGGCGATGATGCCGTTCCCGCTGAGCACTTCGATGAGGTTTTCGTAGACCTTGTCGTGGTTGGACATGGAGCCCTGGTACTGTCCGTATTGATTGGGCGGATTACCTGGCGGCAGGTCCTTGATGACGTATCCTTCGATGTCCTGGTATTCGAGTTCGTTTAGATATTGTCCGCCGATCTTTATCGTTCCCTTTTCGCCGAAGATGGTCAGCGAGCCTTCCATATTCTTCTTGTGGCTGTTGACGGTATAGTTGATGGTGCCGATGGCGCCATTGTAAAAACGCAGGCTGATGACGCCGTTGTCTTCGAACTCGATGATACCATCGTGGCCCATATTGCCCGTAAAGCCGGCGACTTCCTTGATGTCGCCGATCATCCAGTATAGCAGGTCCACGAAGTGGCTGAACTGCGTGTAGAGAGTTCCGCCATCGAGGTCCTTCGTTCCTTTCCAGGAGTTCTTGTAGTATTCTTCGTTCCGGTTCCAGAAACAGCTGAGCTGGACGCTGTAGATCTTCCCGAGCTTCTTCTCGTCGATCAGCTTCTTGACGGCAGCAACGGGTGGGTTGAAGCGGTTTTGCTTGACGATAAAGAGTCGTTTGTTGGCGCGTTCCGCTGCCGTAATCATGTCTCCGCAGTCCTGTACCGAGAGGGCCATGGGCTTTTCGCAGAGCACGTGCAGGCCTGCCTGCAGGGACTTTATCGAATGCTCGGCGTGCAGGCCGTTGGGGCTGCAGACGGAGACGACGTCGATTTCTTTCGAGTTCTTCAGCAGCTCGTCGATCGAACCGTAGGCCTTCGCCTGGTACTTATCAGCGAGGTCTTTCGCCTTCTTGGGGTCGATGTCGCAGACTGCTATCAGTTTACCTAGTCGCTGGATATGTTCGGCATGTCGCTGGGCGATACGTCCGCAGCCGACGATGGCGAATTTTAAAGGAGTACTCATCGGGGTATTACTTTTTTGATCATGTGCCGGACGGGGGCCGTTTTCCTAAGCAGGTTCATATAGTAGCTCTTCAGGTGCCGGTCGCTCTTGAACTCATGGTGGCTTCTTACCGGCTGCTGCATGATCTGTTCGAATTCTGCGGGTGTCAGGCCCAGCTTCTTCATGACATATTCCTTGTCAGTCTTTAGCTCCTGCGGATCATAGATGGGCTTGGCCAGCTCGGCCATCGCCTCTTCGCGTGTCATCTGTCCGGAGCAGATCAGGGTCGACAGGTGTGCCTTTCGTTTATCGATGCCGAATTTCTCGGGCAGGATATAGGCCTGGTAGAATTTGGTAAAGATGGATTCGTAGTGCTTGCCGCCATAGTCCCTCCACCCGAGCTCACGGGTGATGACCTCTTTTATCTGCTTCTTGTTATACGGCACATAGTTCAGGATCGAGATCGGCGTGAGGCGGAGCACGGCCGAGTAGTAGACGTATTTCTTGAAATCGAAGCTCGGATATGTCTTGAGCTTGACCTTTCCGAACTGGTTGTGGATGTCCTTGAGGTTGGCAAAGTCCATCTTCTGGTAGAGCCAGTCGGGGGGCATGATGTATTCGGTGACGACGTTGGTGCCGCTGATGATATAGCCGATATTCTTCTCCTTGGCGAGCTTGTACATCGTGGAGAAGATGGCGTGGTCCGATACGACTTCTATGTCGACGACCGACGCCCGCAGGTAGGAGAGCTGGATGTCTTTGAATTCCTGCCAGTCTACGACGAGCGTATAAAGATCGAAGCCCAGCTTCGTGATGATGTTTTCGACGTTCTTGACCGCCAGCTCCGAGTTCCAGCCGTTGTCCAGGTGAACGGCCAGCGGTCTGAGGCCGAGCTTCTTGACGAGGAGGGCGACATAGGTGCTGTCCACCCCGCCGCTGAGACCGATCAGACAGTCGTAGGCCTTGCCCTTCCCATCCTTCTTGATCTTATCCGCCAGGGACGCCAGGCGGCGTTCCCCTTCCTCACCTTCGAATACTTGTTCGCGCGCGGCCTGCTGGTATTCGTAGTAATAGTTGCAAATGCCTTTTTCGTCAAAGGTGATATGAGAATCGGCGATATTGTCCATCACCGTGACGCTACATCTTTTGAACCCGTTGTCCTTATCCGATCGAATAGCCGACATTCATACGATATTTAAATAATAGAATATAGCTTTCCCTTCAATTCCGTCTGAGACGGATAGCTGATCAGCACCGCCCGGTGCGGTCCCTGAAATACGAACATGCTGCCCGCCGAAACGGCCGAAGCACCCTGTTTGACGGCTTCTGCAAAGTCATCGACCGTGTCTGCGCCGCCGACCGCTACGATCGGTATGCTGACCGCCGAGCTGACCTGACGGATTAGTTCGGTGTCGAACCCTTTCCGGGTGCCGTCCCTTTCTATAGAGTTGAGGATTATTTCGCCGGCGCCCGCCTCTTCGACCTGTTTTGCAAAAGTAGCCGGGTCCAGCCCGGTTTTCTTAGAACCGTTCTGGACATACACCTGGTACTTCCCAAAAAGGTTCTTTGCGACGTCTATCGATACCACGACGCTCTGGCTGCCCACATAACGAGCGCCTGCCGTAATTAATTGTATATTAGTGACTGCGCTGGTATTTAAAACCACTTTTTCGATTCCCGCCGAGATCAGCTCCCGGATTTCCTCGATCCGGGTGATCCCCCCTCCATAGGCCATGGGCATAAAGGCTTCGGCGGCAATATCCTTGATCTGGGCCAGGTCCGGGGGTCTTCTCTCCGCCGTAGCCGAGATATCCAGGATGACGATTTCGTCCACCTCCTTTTCATTGAAGATCTTGACCGCATTGATGGGGTCTCCCACGTACTTGTGGTCCTTGAACTTTATAGATTTTACAAGCCCGCCCCTCTGGATGAGCAGGGAGGGTATGACTCTTATTCTCTTCATTAATAGTTGTTCACGAAATTGGAGAGCAGCTTCATGCCGAACTTATGACTTTTCTCCGGATGAAACTGTACGCCCATGATATTATTGTTTTCCATCCCGGCGGTAAAGGGAGGTCCGTAGTCGGCCCTTACCAGGATGTCTTCGGGATTGACCGGCTGGGCATAGTAAGAGTGGACAAAGTAGAACCGGGGTTCTTCGTACATCCCTTCGAAAAGCCGGGACGGTTTGCTGAGTATCACGTCCGTCCAACCCATATGCGGTATTTTGTAACCCGCGGGGAGCATTTCGGGTCTGAATTTTACGACGCGTCCCTTGATCCATCCCAGCCCCGGCAGTTCTCCTTCCTCGCTTCCTTCCAGTAGCAGCTGCATACCGACACAGACGCCGAGCACCGGCGTCTTGTCTTCAAGCACTTTCTTATTGAGCAAGGGCAGCAGGCCCGATTCCTGGAGTTTGCCGGCGCAGGTGTCGAAAGCTCCGACGCCGGGCAGGATGAGCTTGGCCGCCGACTCGATGAGCACCGGATCAGACGTGACGATGGCGTCTACGCCCGCCTTTTTTAGCATATTCATGATGGAGGCGAGATTCCCGACTCCATAATCGACAATGGCGATCATTGATAAAGATTAGTTTTTTGGCAAGATCTCGTCCAGGGCCTTCCTCAGATGCTCCCGGTAGTCCGGGATGAAGTTCTGCTGATTCGACGCCCTGATCTCCGACTTCGGATAGGCCCTAAAGGTATCGACTCCGGAAAAATATTGCTCTTCTGTATCGACAAAGTGTGTGAACCGGCTGTCCACGAGGTGTCTATACATGGCGCTCGTCTTTCCTTCGATGTCGAGCAGCACGTTTGGAATACCCAGAGTAAGCGCCTCCAGGCAGCAGGTCGACAGCGTCGCCGTATGCCAGGAACAGTGCTTGACCACTTGTTGAAAAGGACGGTTCCGGATGATTTTTATATTCTTCAGGTCCTTTATCTGTTCTTGCAATTTCGCAGCCAGGTCCTGTCTCGGTACGATCAGGAAGCAGGTCT
>JAFDYG010000339.1 GCA_018267545.1 Bacteroidota bacterium | reverse complement strand
CGATGAGCTGCAAAAGTCCCTGCCCGGAATTTTGAATAACCTTTGCATATTCGGTCTGCTCATCGGAAAGATTACGTCCGCTGTTCTCCGCCAGCAAGCGTGACAACAGCAGAATCGAGTTCAATGGCGTCCGCAGCTCATGCGACATATTCGCCATAAACTCGGACTTGTATTTTGTAGTAAGCGCCAGCTCCTCCGCCTTCTTTTGGATATCCAGGTTTCGAATCAGCACCAGCTGGTTCTTTTCTTCCAGCGAACGGCTTCGCTCCTCCAATTCCTGGTTGGTCTGCATCAGCTCTTCCTGCTGCACCTTCAGCTCCTCTTCCGAAACCTGTAGCTTCTCAGACTGCACTTCCAACTCGAGGTTGATGCTTTCCAACTCGCTATGCTGCGACTGCAGCTCTTCCGCCTGCGCCTGTGTCTCCTCCAATAGCTCTTGCAGCTTTAGCCGGCTTTCGATGCTATGTATCGCCGTGCCGATATTCTCACTGATGCTTTTGAAGAATTCCAGATCTCTCTCGGCGTAGTATTCCAGCGAACCCAGCTCGATGACCCCGCGTACCTTCCGCTCGTGGAAGAACGGAAACGCTATGATGGTACGAGGACGGATATCCCCGCTCGCCATACTGATAACCCATTCTCCCGGCGGCACGTCCTTCAATAACATCCGCCGGCCGCTGGACGCCACCTGGCCGACAAGCCCCTCTCCCGGCTTCACCTGCTGACGCGCATTGCCGGCCAACGCATAGCTCCCCGCCAGGTTCAATATCCCTGTAACGGGGTCCTGCAGATAGAAAGCTCCTACCTTGCTGCGGCTATATTCCGTAACATATTCGATAACATTCGACACCAGGCTGGGCATATCCGTCTCCCCGATCATCTCGTCATTCAGCTTGGCCATCCCCGACTGCAGCCATTCCTTGTCGGATAATAAGCCAAATGAATATTCCAGCGATTCGGCCATCTTATTCAACGACCCCGACAAAACCCCCAGGCTATCCGACTGCTCATCCGAAACCCGGGTCTGGTACTTGCCCTCGGAAATATCCTCCGCAATCCCGCCGATAATTTCGATCCGGCGCGAAATGTCCTCATCCCGCTGCTTCAGCTGGGCATAAAGCGCAATGCGTTCCAGAAAATCACTGTGCACCTTCCCATAAAAAAACAAGGTAATGAGGATCGTGAATACCGCCGCAATCACGATCAGCGCCGGCGTATAGTTCGAATAAGCCCGCACCTTCGCGACCCGTTCATCCATCAGCCGGTGCTCCTCCACTTCCATCCTGCTCAGCAGCATCCGCGTCTGACGCATCAACTCCCTGGCCTTTTGCAGGTCGTCCTGGCTATAGATATTGTCCGTCTTCTTCTGATTGATTATGATGCCCATCACCGTCAACGGCTGAAAAGCTACTTCCCGCAGCGACTTCATATTGGTCCGCTGGCTCGGGTTGTCCCCAATCAAGGTTTCCACACTGTCTACGATCGCATGAACCCGGTCCTGCGCACTATTGAAAGCCCGCAGAAATGTCGTGTCGCCCGTCAGCAGATACCCCCGCTGCCCCGACTCCGCATCCCGCAATACCGTCGAGATATTCGACAGCTTGAGCAGGACAGAATCGGTATGATCCACCCATTTCGAGCTGTCCATTAAATTTCGGATACTACTCCAGGAAGCAACGGAAGTAACGATAAGAATCAACAGGGAAGCTCCAAATCCGATCTGCAAATTGCGGAGTAGATTGGG
>JAFDYG010000338.1 GCA_018267545.1 Bacteroidota bacterium | reverse complement strand
TTGCGACTAATCCAAAGGAGTTGCATCCAAAAGGACTATTTTCACCAGCAGCGTCCCGCTCGGAGGCGTTACAGTGCCCGTATTATCCGCAGGACTCAAATCCACTCCTACAAGCCCCGTCTGATGATACGCCCCATAAGCCACATTGCCTACTACTTCCGGCACGGCTTCAAAAGTAACCCCATTGTCGAATGAAATGTAAACATTGACACCGCCATTCTTCTGTATGATGTCATCCAATTCAGGAACATTGAAATCCGCATGATAGTACTTACCGGAACCATCGCCCTTCCAGTCGCTCGACTTGACGCTGTAGGTCGCCGAAAAGCCCTGATCTACTACCTGGGTAATCTCTTTCTTACAAGACCCAAGCCCGAGGCCCGTAATACACAATAAAAGAAGAACAGTGTTTCTGATTAGCGCGTGTTTTCGCATAGTTCTTATGTTTTAAATAGGTAAACGATCGAATTTCCACAACGATCGGATAGTAATAACGCTGAAACTGCAATAATTATGCTACTTCCACACCAAAACCAGCATTCCTGCCAAAATCAATAAAGCAGCTAATATAATCTTTGGCGTCAACGGCTCTTTCAAAAACACAAAAGCAAGCAGAATCGTAAATAAAAGACTCCCCTTATCGATCACGCTCACCTTCGACGCTTCTCCAACCTGCAATGCCCGGTAATAAAATAGCCAGGACAACCCCGTAGCCACCGCCGATAAAACCAGAAAGAGCCAATTGCTCCGGGTAAGCCCCCGCCAGCCATTCCCTCCGCCCTTCCACAACACGATACCCCAGGTGATCAGCAAAATAAACACCGTCCTTATCGCCGTCGCCAGGTCAGCATTCACACCCTTCAACCCGACCTTTGCGAAAATGGCCGTCAAGGCTGCAAACACAGCCGATAACAAACCATATATCACCCAATATGGAAGGCCTGACATAAAAAAAGTTTAACGTTTAATCAATTTTTAATCTCGCTCGTCTTATTGCACCTTTACCCACTTCCCAAAATCCCCGGTCGCTCTGATCATTCCCACCTTCCCCTTCTTCCACAATTTCAAATCACTTTCTAGATTCTTTCTGTTTCTCTCCGTCAATTCTACCGGGTCCAAGTCCGACAAATCCGGCTTGCCCGCATTTACCCAGGCCGTATACCAATACGCCGAAGTCTCGGCTATCGCCCCTCTCAGCTGCTGCTCGGTCATCCCCCCCAGCCGCTCGTGAAACAATCGCACATATTCCGCCGTATGCACCGGATCGCCGTATTGATTGTTCACCACACGCCCCGTCGAATCCAATAGATATACCTTCTCTTTCGGCATCGAAGCAGCCAGCTCCTTATCGATCGCCAAAACCCGCTCAACCAGGTGATGCGTAGAGTCGATCATCGCCCTCGTCTCCTGAGCAATGTCTTTTATATACTTCGTCTCCCCCGTATACAGATTATAGGCTTCTCCAAAGCTCTCCGGCACCTGCCCCTCCCATAAAGCATGAATCCCCTTCTGCCCCGTCATCACCCCGTCGTGATTCAATGCCGTATGCAACGGCATGTGCGCATCTCCAATATAGTGCCCCAGGTCACCCGCCAGAAACAAGATCTCCGTCTTCTTCCTCTCCCGGAACGCCTTCGTCAACTTCTCCGTCACATCCACGATCGTCCACGGTAAAGTGCCCGCCTTATTCAGGAACGTATCCGCATAGCGGCTCCGCGCCTCCTTCATCGTCAACGGCAGCCCCGACACATCCCCATTCGGGTCATACAGCTCCAGGTCGATATAATGCCGCGGAAACTCCGCCCGGTCATTGATAGAATACTTCCGCAGGTCCGGAACCACCGCCTCCTCCGTAATAAAATCAATATGATTATAAAAGAACGGACGCATCTCCGACGGCAACGCAAATACCGCGGCCCTGTTGATATGCTGATGCCCCCATGGCCCCCACGCCAACGCGATCGTCATCCCCCCGGCCACGAGGACCAGGATCAAAATGTATTTTTTCATGCGATAAAGGTAGACCTTACTCAGATACCGTATAAAAAACGGTATCTATAAAAAAAAGCTTATTGGAATTGACGATGATGTTTTCGTCATGCATGTCTTCGAGGATCAAACCCAGCTCCTGATTAAAATAGTCGTTTCTTTTCGTGTTGGTGAAACCATTGAACGCCAGGAACTTTTTTACATCTTTCAGATTAACCGGCGCATCGGAAGTAATAAAAGGCTGCTTTAAAACAGCCAATAGCAAATCATCTTTTTCCGTAAAACCTAAAAAGTTGTATGCGGTTTCTTCAAATAGAAGGTTGTGTATGACAAGACTGTTGAAGAACTCAAGCCATGTAGCGTAGTAAATAGCATCATTGACCTTGATCACACTTCGGTGGTCCGGAGCAAAATATATTTTAGCTTCCCCTCCCCGGGTCAGGAAACTACCTTCATCCGGTAAATCATTAACCCACCACTTTTCAAGGTAACTATGCTCTTTTAAGAATTTGGCCTGCTCTTTTTTAATTCGGAATTGACCTTCGAAATCTTTTTTAACCGTTGTACTTGTTCTAAAGCTTGAGCATAAGAGATTTCGGGCTGCTGTGCAATTATCTTCATCCCCCTCAAGGATGACTCCTTTAACGATATTTTCAAGTTTTTTTCGGGTATCATTGCCCAGCATTTCCAACAAAGTTATAAAAAATCCCCCGGACCACAAATACCCTACAAACCAATCATTTATCTCATTTTATTCTTTAACACCAAAAACGCCGGCCCCTTCTTCCAATCCCTCTCCCCCTTCATAAACCCCGCCCCCACCGAGCAATTCGCCAGCAGCACATCCAGCTTCCCATCCCCATCCACATCCGCCACATCCATCGTAATCCACCTCCCGCACTCCGTCCCCGGCACACTATGCGGACTAAACTTCATCCCCCCCTCGCCGGCGGAAGGCCCCCCTCTATTCTCCAAATAAACAAACCCCTCGTCCGGCTGATGCTTGAAATCCGCAAAAAACGCAATACACGCCAGATCCAAAT
>JAFDYG010000337.1 GCA_018267545.1 Bacteroidota bacterium | reverse complement strand
GAAATTCTACCGGAACCGAAGTGATGATGGTAGCCAGCTTTTTGCTCAGGATTGCCAGATCCTTCCCGGCGCGCACCTTTTCGCCCAACGCACCCTTGATGCCATCGGCGCTGGCAACGACGTTTTCGAGCGTGCCGTATTCCGCCAGCAGTTTGGCCGCCGTCTTCTCCCCGACACCCTTGATCCCCGGGATATTGTCCACCGCATCTCCCATCAGCCCCAGTATATCGATGACCTGCGAAACGTCTTTGATGTTCCATTTCTCACAAACCTCTTTCGGTCCCAGGATCTCCGCAATACCGCCCTGGTACGGCGGCTTATAGATTTTGACCTTCTCTGTCACCAGTTGACCGTAGTCCTTGTCCGGCGTAACCATATACACTTCATATCCCGCCGCTGCGGCCTGCTTGCTCAGCGTGCCGATAACGTCATCCGCCTCGAAGCCGTCCAGCTCCATGATCGGAATATTGAAACCCTTGACGATGGACTTGATATCCGGCAGCGCGCTCAGCAGGTCCTCCGGCGCTTCCTGCCGGTTAGCCTTGTAGTCGGCAAAGTCCGTGTGCCGCTCGGTTGGAGCCTGCGTGTCGAAACAAACCGCCATGTGCGACGGCTTCTGGTTGTTGATAAGGTCTACGAGCGCATTGGTAAATCCGAACTGCGCGTTTGTATTCCGGCCCTTGGTCGTAATACGCGGGCTGTTGATCAAGGCATAGTAAGCACGAAAGATCAGCGCCAGCGCATCGAGAAGGAATAGTCTTTTATCCGTATTTTCCATAGGGGGTAAAATTAGGTAATTAGGCCTTCATTTCTTTAAGCCGTTTCTGCAGGCTGAACATCTCGTCCCTCAGACGGGCCGCTTCCATAAAGTCCAGGTCCCTCGCGGCCTTTTCCATCTCCTTCTTCGTCTTTGTAATCGCTTTCTCCACCTGTGGAATCGTCTGATAGACCTCCTGGTCTTCGGCAACTACATTTACCAGCTCGCCATCCGGCGCAATCGCATATTCGTCCTCCGGATTGTACCCCTTGATGTCCAGCACCGAAGTCTGGGCAAAAACCTGCTCCTTGGATTTCTTGACTGTCTGGGGCGTGATGCCGTGCGCGAGGTTGTGGGCGATCTGTTTCTCCCGGCGTCGATTGGTCTCGTCGATGGTCCGCTGCATACTGAAGGTCATCGTATCGGCGTAGAAGATGACGAGTCCGTCTACGTTACGGGCGGCGCGGCCCGCGGTCTGTGTCAAAGACTTTTCGTTGCGCAGGAAGCCTTCCTTGTCGGCGTCCAGGATCGCAACGAGGGAGACCTCGGGCAGGTCCAACCCCTCCCGAAGCAGGTTGACGCCGACGAGGACGTCGATATCGCCCAACCGCAGCTGACGCAGGATCTCCACCCGCTCCAGCGTGTCGACCTCGCTGTGGATGTATTTGGATTTGATATCGATCCGGTGCAGGTACTTGTCCATCTCTTCCGCCATACGCTTGGTCAGCGTGGTCACCAGGACGCGGTCCCCCTTCTTCACGCGCTTGTCGATTTCGTCGAGGAGGTCGTCGATCTGGTTGGCGCTGGGCCGTATTTCGATGGGGGGGTCGAGCAGCCCCGTAGGCCGGACCACCTGCTCGACGACAATGCCTTCGCTCTTCTCCAGCTCATAGTCGCCCGGCGTGGCCGAGACAAAGACGGTCTGTCCCGTCATGGACTCGAATTCGTGGAAGTTGAGCGGCCGGTTGTCGAGCGCGCTGGGCAGACGAAAGCCATAGTCCACCAGGACCAGCTTCCGGCTCCGGTCGCCGCCATACATACCGCTGATCTGCGGCACGGTCTGATGGCTCTCGTCCAGGACGAGCAGGAAATCCTTGGGGAAGTAATCGAGCAGACAGAAGGGACGCGTCCCCGGCATCCGCCGGTCGAAGAAACGCGAGTAGTTTTCCACCCCATTGCAATAGCCGAGTTCACGGATCATCTCCACGTCATAGTTGACGCGTTCGGCGAGCCGCTGCGCCTCGATATATTTTCCGATATCCTTGAAATACTTTACCTGTTCGGCCAGCTCGTCCTGGATCTCATGTAATACTTGTTGTATAATGTCCTTTGGAGCGAGATAGAGATTGGCCGGAAAGATTGCCGCATCGGCCAGCGCACCGATCCGCTTCCCGCTTTGTATGTCGAAGCTTTCGATCGAATCGATCTCGTCCCCGAAGAAGCTGATCCGGTAACCGTAGTCCACATAGGGAAGATTGATGTCTATCGTGTCTCCCTTTACCCGGAAATTGCCGCGGGAAAATTCGACTTCGCTGCGTTTGTACAGGGAGTTGACAAGCGCGTGCAAAAAGCCCTGCCGCGAGATTACCTGTCCCTGCTGCAGCCGGATGATACCGTTTTCGAATTCGGCCGGATTACCGATACCGTAGATACAGCTCACCGAAGCGACCACGATGATATCCCGGCGCCCGCTCAGCAGCTGGGTCGTCGCCTGAAGCCGCAGCTTTTCCAGCTCTTCGTTGATCGAAAGGTCTTTTTCGATATAGGTATTGCTCACCGGCATATAGGCCTCCGGCTGATAGTAGTCGTAGTAAGAAACAAAATAACCGACGGCGTTATCCGGGAAGAATTGTTTGAATTCCCCGTAAAGCTGAGCCACCAAGGTTTTATTATGCGTGAGTACGAGCGTCGGCCGCTGAACATTCTGGATCACGTTGGCCATGGTGAAAGTCTTGCCCGAACCCGTAACGCCTAATAAGGTATGATATTGATCTCCCCGTATGATGCCTTCTGTCAGCTGCTGGATTGCCGAGGGCTGATCGCCGGCAGGAGCATAGGGAGAATGGAGTTTAAAAGCCATGCAAAACAAATTTGAGTAACCCGTAAAATTACCGATTATTCGGAGGCGGGCTTCCTCAGGCCTTCTTTTTTTTCAGGGCTTTTTTAAACGGGTCCCAGCTGATTTTTAGCTTACCGTCGTCACCCGTCCGGGCACGAAGACGTACACTGAGCCCCGCCTTTCCGTCGTTGCCTTTGCTCTCGGGCGGAACGTCCGTGTTCCGGTCTTTTTTGAGGTTGCTCAGGGGCACTTGCAGACTCATATCGGGACCCGTCTTCAGGTCATAGATTCCTTCGGCAAATAGCGTAAATGCGGTGGATTGTATCTCCATCCGGTGGATGGTCAGGGTCGTGGAGTCGATGTCCAGTTCGTTTTTCAATTCGGCAAATCTAATCTCGGACATATCCCGGTTCTTCAAAATCTTGTCCCGGATCTTCTGCATCGGCTCGAAGTCGATCAGCTGTCCCTGTACAAGGCTGAAATTGACGCTGCCCTTCAGATCGCTGGTCAGCATTCTGGCCTTGTTGGTCAACGCGCCGCTGAGGCGGATATCCGCCGTCAGCTTGCCCTTTAGGTTTTTGGCCGTCAGGGCTTCCTGTCCGAAGTTGTTGAAGTCCTTGAAAAGTTTGGGCAGGTCCACCCCTTCCAGGTGTGATTCGACCGTTATTGGATTCGCATCACCGCCCTGTTTGCGGTTCAACACGGCCTTCAGCTCCATCGCGCCCGCGCCCTGCTCCACGTTCAAACGGTTTAGCTTGATGGAGTGGTCGTCGAAGGTGAGGTCCGCTTTGGCGTGCGCGCCGGAAAACTTCTTATAGCTGATATCGGAAGCGACGATCCCGACGTGGATCATCCCTTCTTTCAGGAGCTTGTCCACGCGCGCAAAGCTGGCGCCGAAAAGGCTTTGCTTTGAGGAGGGCTTGGCCTTGGCGGTAGAAGCCTGGCCGGCCAGGGCGCTAAAGTCTTCCAGGTCCAGGTGTGTCGCGCGCAGGTTCCAGTCCATGCTGACGTCTTCCGAATTCCTGTCCAGCAGGGCAACCAGGTTTTTGGCAACCCCTTTTACCTGTACACGAGTCTTGCCGGCATTGATGTCGAGCTGCTCGATGAAAAAGTCCTGGTCCTTGAAAAGCAGGTGGCCCTTGCCATCGGTAAACTCGAATTGATAGGGCAGATAGGTCATCGCAGCGGAGTCGATATCGAGCCTGCCATTGACGACGGTGCCTGCCGTATCGTTCTCGGAGAGCGGCCCCTTGTAGTAGATATCCAGGTTGCCGCTGCCCTTCTTGAACTGCATGGTCTGGCTGCCGGTCACATCGTTTAGTTCCTCCAGACTAAATTTTGAATGGATATCGCTCGCGAGCCTCGGGTTCTTGAGATTGGTGATGGTAAGCGTATCGGAGCGAAGCGGCATGTTCATCAGCCGGCCGGAAAAGGCCAGGAGCCGGATCGCGGAATTTTCGTCCTCCCGCTTGTGCCCGCGGGTCCATTCGTTCGTAAAGCTGGCGCGGAAGGAGGCCTGGGTAAATCGACCAATCGGTGTCAGGACACTTGCGTTCTCAAGGTTCATCTTGACCTGGATCTGCGGCTGCGAGTCGTCAGCCGACCCGGCGTCGAGCTGCGCCTGGATGTTCACCGGTTTGTCGATATCGTATACGTCGATCTTCTGCTGGATATTGGGTGTAAGAAGCGCCGTCGCGTCGTGAAAAAGAACGTTCTGCGTCTCGATACTCAAAAAGAAAGGATCCGGTGACACCGTCGGGAAGAACCTCCCGCTAAAGACATAGGAATGCCCGTTGATCCCGAGCCTTACGCCCTGGAATTGGATGATCTTGCTGGCGGTATTGTAACGCAGCTGAAAATGGCCGCTAAGCGTTTTATCTTTTATAAAGCTGCCTTTGGAGGTATTGAAAGAAAGACTCTTTGCAACGATCTCCGTATTGACGTCAAAAACGAGCGTCCGCTTGTCACGATCGATCGAGGCCTCCATCCGGCGGACATCGAGGTCGAAAAGCTTGTGCTTTTCCTGGTCTTCCTTGACCCAGCGAACCTCGGAGAGCCTGATCTCCGGAAGCCTGGCATCGGACTCGCCCTTGTTGCTGGAAGAAGCCTTCCGGTCCTTTAGCACATAGGTGTTCGAATAACCCGTGCTGTCCTTGTAGAAATAGACCGTTCCCTGTTCGAGAAAAATCGTACCCAGCTGAAGCTTGCCTTTGAACAGGCTGCGAAACAACGCACAGCTGATGTACATCTTTTTGGCCTGTAAAAGGTCGTGGTGGTGCTGCTCCCAAAGACTATCCCGCAGCGATATGTCAGAAAGCTG
>JAFDYG010000336.1 GCA_018267545.1 Bacteroidota bacterium | reverse complement strand
GGTAAAGCCCGGACGCAGAGTAGAAGGGCAAACGTTAATTTCCGGCAGCGGCATGATCTTCTTTTATAGTCAGCGGACCGATGCGATCGCCCCCTGCGGTAGCGAGCAAAAGTCCAAAATAATCGTTCTCATCGATCTTCAATAGCCGGGTTTGCATGGCCTTATTTGCGCCTTCGCTCAATAGATTGGCAAAAGCGGGAAAGAGGACATCGCTTTCATAAGGCGCTTCGCGCAAAGGCAGCGTAAGGCTCACCGCCCGACTTCCAGCCATCGCTAAATACGCCGGATCATAGACAAATCGATATACGTTATCAGCCTTCGAAAGAAGCCCGGCGAGCCGCTCGTTATAAAAAACCTGCGCCTTTTTCATTGCTCATTTGTTTTTGCGGGTTCTTTCAATACGAGGTCGACACGTAAACCCATAGGATCGGCAAGCTGGACCATAGTGTCCAACGAAGGATTGCCTTTCCCCTGTTCGACGAGCTGGATGGTCCGCATGCTGATGCCCGACAGATCGCTTAGCTCGGCCTGGGATAGGTTAAGCAGTATCCGACGTTGCCGGAGTTTTTCGCCCAGATCGGTTACAGAAATGCGCATTATACTTCGCTTTTGGCTGTAAATTACGAAAATACTCCAAAAAAACACCCAAATACGCATTATACTTCGCATTTGGGCATTCTCAAGCCAAATTTATCCAATAAAGCATCAAAATGCGAAGTATATTTCGCATTTAACAGTTATAACTTATCCTCCCCTGCCCCACTGCCTCGCAAAATACCGCCCACAGTCCTTGATATACTTGTAAAACTCATAGTCGTTCTCACAAGCCTGGATATACTCATAGGTCGGGCGATACATCTTCATAAACGTATCCAGCAGCGCCCCCTGGAGACCCGTTATTTTTTTGACCAATATTTTATTGAACCGATGGTCGACGTACCGGTCGTGCTCCTGCTCGATCAAACGCTGTTGCAGCGCCAGCATCTGCCGATTCTTTTTGCCGTTGAGCAACGCGTCGAGGCTGAGACCGCCATTGGCGATGGGACCGTCGGGCTGGTACTCAAAAACTTTCCGGTACTCGTCGCGGTTTTCTAAAGAATCATAACGATATAGCTTCGGGCGAACCACGACGAGCGGCAGGCTATCGATCGTTACCGCCAGGCTGATGTTGAGCGGATAGGTCGGCTGGTCGACTTTTATGGGGAATCGCTGGGTTTCCTTGCCGAGGTAGGAGAAATAAACGGAGTCGCCCGTTTTGACGTGTATGGTGTAGTGGCCGACGGAGTCGGTCGCCGTACCGGTCTTGCCGGAGGAAGTGAGCACGCTGACGTGCGGCATAAAGAAGAGCTGGGAGCGATCGTATACTGTTCCACTGACCTCGACCTGCGCACTGGCGCGATGACACGCCAGGGACAGGGCTATCATGGTAAGAAATCGGCCTAATTTGAAGCTATATACCCGGGCGCTGTTCACAGCCCGAAAATTAGCTCTTTTTCCGCAGTTTGACGCAGGAGGGCGCCGCCGTTTACCCCGCGGAGGCTTCGGCGCTTGAAAATGAGGAAGCTCCGGCGCGCGATTTTAACTGTGCCGCTTAAAAATCACCGCAAACGCGGCCAGCAGCAGATACGGCAGCACCAGCACGCAAATCGAGAGGAATAAATGCAGCCCCCGCTTCGGGTGTTGCTCCAGCAGCTGCTCATATTTCCCGACGATCTTTTGATCCCGGTCTTTAACGATAAATATATAATGGAAAAATCCCGCCGTCAGCATATAGATCGCGCCGGCAAATACAGTAGACTGCATCTTTGACGCAAAACGCGTATGCCTGACGAAGTGCAGATAAGTCGATTCGAGGAAAAGAAGCCAGCCGCCAAGGCCGAGAGAGAACAAATACATGGCCTGCATCCGGTGATTCACACTTTCCCGGTATTGGGCGATTCTGTAGAAGTAACTGTAAATGTTAAAATACAGATACTCGATAGGGTTAATCCTGGGTTTCATAGAGTTTTCGGGTTGGGTACGGTATCTTTATTAAACGCTCGGCTGGGAAAAATCGTACAAAGCCGGCCCGTCCAAATAGATAATTAGCTGATTCCCAATAAGAAAAAATAAAGAAACTTTTAAGGTATGAGACCCCTATCCCTTATCATTTGCTTGGTGTTTTGCCTAAAGGGTCAGGCGCAAAGCACGCCTGCAGGGGGGCCGCCGGGGGGCGCGCCGGACAGCATCAAAGTACTAATTATCTATGGCTCAAAACCCATAAAAGGCCACCCCGAAGAACGAAAATGGTTCGGCGGCCGGCCGGGCGGCCACGTCGTCATCCAGTTCAGCCCCGACAGCGTCATCAGCTTTAGTCCGACAAGATACCGCCCGGTCTGTCATATATTTTCCCGGTCAAAACCCGACAATTTCAAGTCCCATTTCCGCATAGAAACCCCCGAGCGATTCTGGCGCACCTTCAACTGCCGCAAGCCCAGGGGCATGATCATCAGCATCCCGATCACGCCAGCCCAAAAACAAAAGCTCGACAGCATTACCGCGACTTATTTAACAAACACCCCCTACGACTACGCCGTCTTTGGCATGCGCTGCGCCTCCGCCTCGTACGAGATCATCGCACAGCTCGGTCTGCTCGACAAGCCCTACAAACGGAAGATCTGGTGGCACTTGCTATATCCCCGCGACATTCGCTACGAGCTCGTGAAGGAAGCCAAACACGGCAGCACAGGGCACGCCTGGCGTGTCGAGTACCTCGAAGGCCTGGAGACCCGGAAATGGGACTGGGACCGAAGGGTTGACTGAAGATCGCGCCTCGCCTCTCATCAGAAAGCAAAGTCGTGCGAGATTGCCTGGGAGATCCGCTTCGTCCTTGCCAGGTTGCTGTGCCGATAGGTAGTAAAGTCAATGGAGCTCATACCCGGAACGTTGTCCACCGTCACATCCGTCAGCTTAAACCCAGTCAGGGTCTGCCCCTGCAAAGTCTTGCTGTGAAGGGATGTGAGCAATGCTTCCGTGTTCAGCGACGTCGAGTCCCCAGATGCATAGACGCGATAGGTGATTTTTGTATTGTTCCAGCCGGCACTATAAAGAGAAGGCGTTGAACCCCACTTCACGGAAAAGGCGCTGCCGGAGGAAGAATTGAGTGTAATAAAATTCGCGTCAGGCCAGGGCAGCGTGGTGGGCGGCTTGTCGCCATAGTTATAGAAGAATAAGTCGGAGTTGCTCGTGGCGGCCCTGACCTGCAGCTCCTGCTTCTGCACCTGCTTCGTTGGATATACTACGTCCGGCAATCCACCCGGATTGGTAGTGTTCCAGAAATAGAGCAGCAGCTGTCGATCGATGTTCGTGGTGTCCATTACCCCTATCAATTGAGTAGTCACACCCGTAATTCCCGATGGATGGTTATAAGTTATTTTCACCGCTGTATCCATTTTCGAAAGGTCCACCGTATCCAGGATTCGGGTAAACTTGTGAAAATGATACAGTCCGGGGTCGGGCATCACCAGGTACAAGTAGTTATCGGTGCTGGACAGGCTATAGTTCGCCTTCATCGTATTGCCGGAATGAGTAAAGGCCCCCGGTCCCAATCCTGAAATGGGATTCGCCGACATCGACATACCGGTAAAGGAAACATTCGGCACGTTTGTATAAACGATCGTAGCCGTTATCGTACTTGATACCGAAGAAGGAGTAACGGTATAGGATACCAGCCCGGACGTCGTCCAGGCGCCTATATCCACCCCCTTAAACGTCGTTGCAGAATAGGTCGACTTGACCGTATCCATGCTGACGTAGGTCAAGTCGACCAGCTTCTGGCTCGAAGTCAGCGTCGCAGAGAAATCGTCGAAACGACCGATGGTGTCCAGAAGTATTTTACCGCCGGGCTCGCTGAAAATATATTCGAGATACGCTTTGGAATTGCGCGTCAGATGCACGTTGATAGTAACCGGAGTCGGAGGTGTGGGCGGGGTCGGAGGCGGCGGAGTCGGAGGCGCCGGGTCATTGTGTTTTCCGCATGCAACAAATAGGCAGATTAAACAGAAGGTAGATAAGTTTAGAAGTCTCATGTGTATTTAGGTTAACGGTTTTGCAAATAATTTGCAACCCTACTGATAGGTCACGCCAAAGGAGGTCAGCTCGGATATATACTTCGTCTTCGTCCGGTTACCCTGGACAAAGGAATTGAAATCTACATAGCCTGTCTTCGTCATTGCCTCCACGTATAGCCGCCGGTACGTCAGACCGGTCAAAGCCGTCCCCTGCAGCATCTTACTCTTGAGACCGGTAAGCGAAGCATCCGCATTGAGCGTAGTGGAATCACCCGAAGTATAGACCCAGTATTTGATCTTTGCATTGGTCCAGTAAGTATTATAGACGGAAGGCCGGACCTTGGGAAAGCTGATCGAAAAGGCATTGGAAGCAACAGAGCCGTACGTAAAATAGGACGCATCCGGCCAGGTTATCTTCGTCACCACCGAGTCCATATAAGAATAGTACCGGCTACTGATACTCTTCTGTGTAGCGTCGAGGATCATCTGGTACTTTGGAAACGCCTTCGGCGGATATAGCACTATCGGTATTTTTGGAAAGTTGGCTTCTGTGAACCCGTAGTTATGCAGCCACACCGATTTCGAATAGATGTCCGTCGTATCCCCCACCCCGACCAGCCAGACATAAGTAATGCTAAGGTCCGCCGGCCGGTCATAATTTATCTTTACCGCAGTATCCATATGCGCCAGGTCCACCGTATCGGTTAGGCCTTTCACCTGATGAAGCTTATACAGTCCCTGCTCGGGAAATGCGGTGTATAGGTATCCGTTTGGATAGTATAGGTAATAGCTGGCCAGGGCCGTAGTCGCGGACGGGTAAGTCCAGTTAGCCCCCCCGGTATTCGCAGCATTGGAGACCATTGGGTCATTAGGGTATTGCAGCGGCATATGCGTATAAAGTACCGTTGCGGACTGCCGGGCAGGCAATGCCGATATGACTAAAGGCAGCGCATAAGACTGCCGGTATACCGTCGTCCAGGCGGATATATCCACGCTCTTGAAAGTATTCACTCTATAAGTATTGCCCGTGTCGGGCCGGACATAGCTGAAATCGAGCAGGGTCCTGTTCGTCTTTAAACCGACCGAAAAATCACTGAAGACTCCGACCGTGTCCAGCAGCACCGGGCCGCCAGGCTCGCTAAAAATCAGCTCGGTCGTGACTTTGGAAGTATCCGTCAGGTGGATGCTTAGTGTGTTCACCACTGGGGGCGGGGGC
>JAFDYG010000335.1 GCA_018267545.1 Bacteroidota bacterium | reverse complement strand
CCTGAACGCCAACGTAGCCTACTCCATCGCCAACACCGACAGAACGCTGACGACAGCCGGCCTCTCCGGCGGCGGCGGCAACGGTGTCATGACCGCGATCTACAACTGGCCCCAGACATTCAATCCAAAACAATATGTAAACATCGACGGAAGCCAGTACCGCAAATTCGCCGGAACGGTTCCCCTCGAAAACGACCTGGACAACCCCTACTGGATTCTCAATAAGGACAAGCTCACCTCTGACACCCGTCGTATCACCGGCGGCGTCAACGGCACCTTCAAGATCGCCAGCTGGTGGGAAGTCATCGGCCGCATAGGCTACGACCAGTACAACACGAACGACTATACCTATATCGCCCCCGGTTCCGCCGTGAGCCCCCTGTACCAAAACGGTCGTCTGAGCAAAGACCTCTATGGCTACACTTACACCACGACAACCGTGATGACGAACTTCCACAAAAGAGTCGGAGACTTCGACGCACACATCATGGTGGGCAACACGACCGAAAATACCGACTATGTCAACCAAAACCACTGGGGCTACGCCTTCGTTACCGCAGGTACCATCAGCTTCAGCAACATAGCCACCACCAACCAGTTCTTCAAGGATAACACCACGAAGAAACGCCTGGTAGGAACCTACGGTGAAGTCGGCGTGTCATATAAGGACTTCGCCTACATCACCGCAACAGGCCGTAACGACTGGTCCTCTACCCTGCCCCTGGACAGCAGGTCTTATTTCTATCCCTCTCTCAGCGGTTCGCTGGTCTTCACGGAGCTGCTGCCCAAGAATACCATCCTTTCCTTCGGTAAAATCCGGGGCAGCTGGGCGCAGGTCGGTAAGGACGCCAATCCCTATTCTACCGTCACATACGAGAACCCGCCCATCTCCATCGGTAACTTCACCGGCGTAGGTAACTCCTACACGAGCGGCAACCCTTTCCTGAAACCCGAAATTCAAAATTCATGGGAAATCGGGGGTGAGCTGAGATTCCTGAGAGGCCGCGTGGGTATCGACTATACCTACTATCACAGCCAGACCAAGAACCAGATCGCACAGCCCCGCCTGTCCAACGCCAGCGGTTACATCCTGACCTCGATCAACTCGGGTTCGGTCATCAACAAGGGGATGGAAATAGCCATCACCGGCAAACCCATCGCTCAAAGGGATTTCACCTGGGACGTCACCCTGAACTTCTCCTATAACAGGGGCAGACTGGGTTCCTTCCTCCCCGGCGTCGCTTACTTCTACCCGACCGACGCTCAGTTCGGAACGGTTAAAGCGGCTTCGATTCCCAACGGCGGTTACTTCCTCGGCTTGACCGGCACCCGCTTCCTGCGCCAGGCCGATTCGAAAGGCGTCGAAATCGCCGACGGCCGCTACCAGGTCGACCCCACAACCGGCTTGTATAAGCTCAACACCAACAACCCGATCGTGGGCAACCGCGAACCGACATTCATCGGAGGCTTCAACAACACCTTCCGTTATAAAAGATTCGCGCTGTCCTTCCTGCTCGACATCCGCAAGGGCGGTGACGTGTACAACGGTACGGAATACTACCTGGTTCAAAACGGCCTGAGCAAAAGAACCCTGCTGAACGATCGCCAGTCGGTCACAGTAACCGGGGTCAACAGCCTCACAGGCGCCGATTTCAACCAGACCTACCAGGCCAATCAGACCTACACGATCAACGGAACTACCTACGACGGCAAATACATGATCCAGCAGTACTGGCTGAATCAGGCAGCTAACTCCAACAACTTTATCACAAAGACAAACTGGGTAAAGCTGCGCTCCCTGTCGCTGAATTACAACTTCACACCGTTGCTGGGCAGCCAAAAGGTCATCAAAGACATCTCTGCAACAGCAGTAGGCACCAATTTATTCACCTGGACCAACTACAAGGGAATGGATCCTGAAGTAAGCGCAGCCGGCGGCACAGGCGGCTCCGGCTCCACAGGCATCGACTACCTGGGCGTACCCATGGTAGCCAGCTTCACCTTCGGCATCAACGTTACCTTCTAAATTGCCGGGGATGCGCTTTTTCAAAATATAGCGCCTCCCGGCAAACATCTGATAATTGTCCTTCGGACGAGCCGCTTCCAGCGGCTTAAAGCAAAAGAAACATCATGAAAAAGTTAAGATTTATAATATTGGGTAGCCTGGTCGTGCTGAGCTCCGCCTCCTGTAAGAAATGGCTGGACGTAAACACCGACCCGAACACCCCCAACAACGGAAGCGTATTGATTCAAAACAGACTGCCCTGGATCGAACACTTCTACCAGTATACCTCGGGGGTCTCTAACTTCCGTACCTCTGCCGCCGCCGGCGTTTTCTACAGCAGCGCCGCGGCAGCAAACGCGCTCAGCACAACATGGACCACCACGACCGGCAACACCACCCCCTACCAAACCTGGTTCGTGGAAGTTGCCTCCAACCTGAACGACCTGTACAACTCCGCCCAGCAAAGCAACGCCTATCACTATATGGCGGTCGCCGACGTATTCCACGCACTCGGCTTTATGCAAATGCTGGATATTTATGGTGAAATGCCCTACAAGGCAGCCATCTCCGGCGTAGCCAACCCAGGATTCGATGACGGTAAAACCATCTACAACGGATGTATGGCCAAGCTCAACGAAGCAATCACGCTCTTCGGCAAGACACAGGACGCCGCTACCCCAACCCTCGCCGCCGGCGACCTCTGGAACGGAGGAGACGTCAGCAAGTGGCTCAAGCTCTGCTGGGGCCTGAAAGCCCGCTACATGCTCAAGCTGTCCAAGAAGTCGGACCTGTACAACGCCGACTCCATCTTGTATTGCCTGTCGAAAGGACCCCAGTCCAACGCCGACAACACGATCGGACCAGGCTACAACAACAGCACCGTAACCGACTACCTCCTGGGAGACCCCGTCGTTACCAACGGCAACTTCGACTATGCAGCGTATGGCAGCAACCAGCGTATTTCCCAGTACTACTATAACCTACTGACGAACATGCGCGGCGCCGGCGTAGTAGACCCCCGGATGACCAAAATCGTCCCCTCTTCCATGTCGAACGTCGTTCTCGACGCCAGCGGTAGAGTAGCCTCGAATACCTGGAGCCGCTCCGTAGGCGTCGACTCCTATGGCGCTTCCACCCGGCTGGTAAAAGGCGGCGCGACTTCCATCATCACGCCGTCCTACGCTACAGCGAACACCAACATCACCTACGCCATCGCCGACGCAACGGACCGCGCAAATTTCATCGCCGCCCAGACCGCAGCAGGCCGCACGTTCACGACCAGCGGCAACAACGTAACGGTAACCTACAAAGCAGGTTCCATCTACATCAACAGCACGAACTACCTGTACGCGTCGGATACTATTTACGTCAACCTGCGCAGCAGCGCCCTCGCCACATCGGGCATCGCTGCCCAGGGCGCAACAGACGTCAGCTGGTACGCCTCCGCAGCCGCCTTCACCGCCGGTGTCGTCGCTTCCACTGGCTCCTTCCAGGTTCGTCCCGTCTCCGATCAGGAAATCCTGACCTACCACGAGATGCAGTTCATCAAGGCCGAAGTCTATATGAGAAAAGGTGACCAGGCAAACGCCTACACCGCCTACAGAGCAGCCATCCAGGCTCACCTCGACATGATGCAGGCCAAACTCACTCTCTGGAAAGCCGCCGGCTATACCGCGACCAATCCCGATATGGCTCCCATGAACCAAAGCGACATCACCGCCTACCTGGCCAGCAACGCAGTCGCCCAAGGCGCCGGTACCCTGACCATGCAGGACATCATGCTCCAGAAATACGTTGCCATGGGCTGCAGTATCGAAAACTTCAACGACATGCGCCGCTTCAATTATAGCGCCGGCAATATCGCTGGCTTTGGCGTCGTATACCCCGGCTACGACCGCGGCCCCCTGTTCGCAGGTACCGCCCTCTATACCGGAGCCGCCAAAACAGACCCCAGATACTGGATGCGCCGCTGGAGCCTGCCCACGACCCTGGAGCTCAACTACAACCTGACCAACGTCCTTGCCCTCAACCCCCACGCAACCGACCCCAACATCTGGAGCATGCCGGTTTGGTGGGATTGCGCAACGGACGCAGAATACAATGGATATCTAGCTAAATAAGAATTTGGGACTACGACGGCCCCAGCAAACGGGACGGGGCCGCTAGCCCCCTGGTTAAGGACTCTACCCTGGTTACATGAGGAAACAGCCCCACTTCGGTGGGGCTTGTTTTTTGGCCTAAGCCGCACTCCCGCGCCCGTCCTCGTCAGGCCGCACTCCCAAAAAACAAATAACAAAGAAGAATAGAACTCAGCAGGCTCACCAAGTCAGCCAGCAGCATCGCGCCAATAGAATACCGCGTATTCCTGATCGCCACCGACCCATAATATACCGCCACTACATAAAAAGTAGACTCCGAAGAACCCTGCAGAATCGCCGAGAGCCTTGCCGCAAACGACTCCTTCCCAAACGTATCCATCGTGCTCACCAGCATACCCCTCGCCCCCGCGCTCGTCAGTGGTTTAATCAGCGCCGTCGGCAGCCCATCCACCCACCTCGTATCCACCCCCAGCGCATATACCCCCGACCGAATCGCCCCTACCACAGCATCGAAAGCCCCACTCGTCCTGAGCATGCTAATCGCCGCCAGCATCCCCACCAGGTACGGAATAATCCGCACCGCCGTCTCGAATCCCCCCTTCGCCCCTTCCACAAACGCGGAGAAAATATTGATTTTCTTATAAACCGCTCCCCACACGATCAATGCAAAAATGAGCAAGATCAGCCCCCCGCTCAACGCCCTCGAAAACGACTGCACATGCTCCGTATCCAGACTCTTCAAATAAACTACCAGCAGTCCGATCAGCACACTTAGACTCCCCACCCACACCATAATTTCTTTCTGAAAAATATTGATCCGCTGCTTAAAAGCCACGATAAACATCGAAGCCAGCGTAGTCAAAAAAGTAGCTATAACGATCGGTATAAATACATCCGTCGGGTCATGCGCCCCCTTCGAAGCCCGCAACGCAATCATACTGATCGGGATTACCTGCAAGCCCGAAGCATGCAAACAAAGAAACATGATCTGCGGATTGGAAGCCGTATCCTTCTTCGGATTGATTTCCTGCAAGCTATCCATCGCCTTCAGCGCAAACGGCGTAGCCGCATTGTCCAACCCCAATAAATTCGCCGAAAAATTCATCACCATATGCCCCATCGACGGATGCCCCT
>JAFDYG010000334.1 GCA_018267545.1 Bacteroidota bacterium | reverse complement strand
CAGGTCGAGCCGGAGATCATCAAGACCGGTAAGATCAATGAGGTATTGAATGGCAAGCCTCATATTCTCGTTCAAATTTTGAAGGAACCTATTGCGGCGAAGGGTCCGCGGTTGAGCTGTGAAATATCTCTACCGGGGCGATTCGTCGTAATTACTCCTTTCAACGATATCGTTGCCGTTTCCAGGAAGATTCATTCTTCGGACGAACGGAAGCGGCTTCAGAAGATCGTAGAAGCGATCAAGCCGAAAAATTTCGGTGTAATCGTTCGTACGGCTGCGGAGGGGAAGAATACGGCAGAGCTGCATGAGGACCTTACGGAGCTTGTGGCGACCTGGAAGACTATCCAGCACAACCTGAAGGGGGCTGTAGCGCCGGCCAAGATTTTGAGTGAGCAGACCAAGACTACGAGCATGCTCCGGGATTTGTTGAATGAGGACTTCAACAAGATCGTCATCAACGACCGGAATATCTTCAACGATACCAAGAGCTATATACAGCGTATCGCTCCCGACAAGATCGACATTGTTTCCTATTACCACAACGGCTCACCGATATTCGATCAGTTCAGCGTGACCAAGCAGGTGAAGGCTGCGTTTGGCAAGACCGTCAACCTGCCCAGCGGCGCTTATCTGATCATCGAGCATACCGAGGCCCTGCACGTCATCGACGTGAACAGCGGCTACAAGAGCGTCAGCAATAACCAGGAACAGAATGCGCTCGAGACGAACCTCGAAGCGGCTGAAGAAATAGCCCGTCAATTGCGTCTTCGTGACCTGGGCGGTATCATCGTCGTGGACTTCATCGATATGAAGCTGCCGGACAATAAGCGGAAGCTCATTGAGGCGATGGAGAACTTCATGCGTACGGACAGGGCCAAGCACGCCGTGCTTCCGATATCGAAGTTCGGGCTGATGCAGATCACCCGTCAGCGGATGAAGCCGGAGGTGACGATAAATACGCAGGAAGTTTGTCCGACGTGTAACGGGACAGGAAAGATCTCTTCTGCCCTGATTCTGGAGGATGAAATAGAAAAGAATCTTAGCTACCTGATCAATCACCAACATAAAGACCTGATACTTGCTGTTCACCCTATTATGCATGCTTATTTGACTAAAGGCGGCTTTTTAGGTGTGGGGTCCAAGCAGTGGACCTGGAGATGGAAATACAAGCAAAAAATCAAGGTCCGCGCTAACACTAACTACCACCTGACCGAGTTTCACTTTTTCGACAAGCAAGAGGACGAGATCAAGCTGTAATCGAAGGATTAAGGCTTTTAAATAAGACTGGCTGCTGCTGGGGGCAAAAATTTGGCCCCGGTAGAAACCGGGGCCGTCTTTCACTGTCAACATTGAGTCACACATTCTTACGAATAAATCAGAATTTTATCATGTGTAGTAGTAGCCATGGTAAAAGGGAGTCTTTCCGGCTTATGGCCGGCCAGTAAAAAGGTCAGACAAGGTTTGAGAATGGTAATAGTTTTTGGCCTCCCGAGGCGGGGAAGGACCGATGTGGTCAGAGAGAGTAATCCTTCTCTGATGGGCAGGAGAATGCCCACCAGGACGCAGTCAAGTTTTCTCATGTGTAGTTATTAGGAGTTGCTAGTTCTGGTCGTTTAAATTACAATTTTTTTAATTAGAATTTAATTCCAATTAACATTTTTTTGGGAATTTGCCCGAGGGGTGGTTGATATGCCGCAACTAAAGCATTATCAATTCCTTAGATCGAATTATGGGCTACCCAAGCCTTGTAAAATCCTCGTACTGAAAATATATAGGGCTAATTTTCAATGCAATTCTTTTTTGGGCGGAAAATCTCTTTTTCTGGAATTAGGTTTATGCTTCTTAGGAGGGGGTAGGTTAGCCGAAGATAATATATTTGAGAAACATAATGTTAATCGCCATTAACAAAAAAGAACAATTTGACTTATTTAGTGGTTTACCCCAAATATTTCATTAATTCTTCATCTGAGCTCCAGCCTTTTTTAGGGGTTATAAAAACAAAAAAAGGGGTCCTTTCGGCTAAAAATTTTTTTGTGGATTTTGAGCCTTTCAGGCGGGTTAATTTTCAATCTTTTACCCAATCACGGCTGTTGGGGACCGTTTTAAAACACCTCCATAATTAATTACATTTCAACATCTTACACGATTTAATTGGGGCTCGGGCGGATGTCCTGAAGGGGCTCTAAAGTTATTCACACCGTCAAAAATTTATTTTGCAATGTGGCGCGAATTTGTAATTTAGTGCAAGAATTTAATGGGTTAGTAAGTAAGGGGCCGGCGATTTAGCTGGCCCTTTTACTTTTTAATAACTTCTCATCCAGCATAATTTTTTTCTCTTTTAATTTCCTTCTTTCTCTTGCGTTTCTCCTGCTTAATTTCCAAAATAGGGAACATGAGAGCACCGATAAGCTACTAACTTTACCAAATGAGTAAGATCAAGACCGCTTTTTTTTGTAGTAACTGTGGATATGAAAGTGCAAAATGGTTAGGTAAGTGTCCTTCATGCGAACAATGGAACACTTTTGTCGAAGAAGTCATCACTAAGGATAACAAGTTGGCGGAATCCGAATGGAAAAAATTCTCTACCGATAAAAAAGAAGGGCGGACTTTATCCCTGAGCGAAGTAGTTAGTGCGAATGAGAAGAGGATTTTGAGTACGGATGCGGAATTAAACCGGGTATTGGGCGGCGGTATTGTTGCCGGCAGTATCGTTTTGGTAGCAGGTGAGCCGGGTATAGGTAAAAGTACGTTGTTTTTACAGGTGGGTCTTCGTCTGCAAAAGGTAAAGACGCTCTATATCAGTGGTGAGGAGAGCGAGCAACAGATCAAGATGCGGGCGGACCGTCTCAATATCGCCAATGAAGACTTTTATTTGCTGACCGAGACCTCTACACAAATTATTTTCCAGGAGATAAAGAAGCTGCGGCCCGAGCTGGTCATCATCGACTCGATACAGACCCTGCAATCTCCTTACATTGAGTCATCTGCGGGCAGCGTTTCTCAAATAAGGGAATGTACTTCCGAATTTCAGCGATTTGCAAAGGAAACCCATACGCCGGTATTCCTGATTGGTCATATCACCAAAGATGGGAGTATTGCCGGGCCAAAGATGCTCGAGCATATGGTGGATACGGTTCTGCAATTCGAAGGCGACCGGCATTACGCTTACCGCATACTTCGCACGCTGAAGAATCGTTTTGGTAGTACAGCGGAGCTTGGCATCTATGAGATGACCGAACAGGGGATGCGGGGTGTGAGCAATCCGAGCGAGCTATTGATCACGCAGAAGGAGGAGCAGCTAAGCGGTATCGCCATTGCTGCCACGATCGAGGGTTTGCGGCCGTTGCTAATCGAAGTACAGGCCCTGGTCACTCAGTCTGTATATGGTACGCCACAGCGTACGGTCAGCGGGTTCGATCTGAGAAGACTGCAGCTGCTGCTGGCCGTGCTTGAGAAGAGGGGCGGCTTTCATTTTGGGGTCAAGGATGTATTCCTCAATATTGCCGGCGGATTAAAGGTGGAAGATCCGTCCATCGACCTGGCGGTATTGTGCGCTTTGTTGAGCAGCTATGAGGACGTGCCGCTTTCGTCCCAGATCTGTTTCGCCGGGGAGGTGGGTCTTAGTGGTGAGATAAGGGCTGTCAATCGGATCGAGCAACGAATAGCCGAAGCCGAGAAGCTGGGTTTTGAACGAATATTTGTTTCCAAATACAATCAAAAGGGTCTTAGCGGGACCAAGTTCGACATCGAGGTAGTGCCAGTGGGTCGTGTGGAGGAAGTGTATCAGTATTTGTTTTAACTTTAAGCGCAATGAAGAAATTATTGCTTCTGTTTTTATCATCCATTCTCCTATTTGAATACTCCTGCCGGAAGGATTCCTTTATTACGAGCAAGGATGCTCTTATCCGGTTATCTTCCGACACGATTTACTTCGATACGGTCTTTACGACGGCGGGGTCCATCACACAGCCCGTCAAAATTATCAATACCAATAATCAACGGCTGCTTTTGTCCAGTGTAAAATTAATGGGGGGCAGTGGTTCTCCGTTTTCTATCAACGTCGGTGGTATGGCTGCGGCGGAGCGGACGAATATCGAGGTGGCGGCGGGAGATAGCGTTT
>JAFDYG010000333.1 GCA_018267545.1 Bacteroidota bacterium | reverse complement strand
GGCATAAACGAGCAGCAGCGCAAAGATGAGCAGACCATAACCCCAGAATTTCTTCTGGTCCAGGAGGCGGGGGATAAAAACATAGGTATTGAGATAATAAAAAGCGATGATAAACAGGTTGTTTATGATAAAGAAGGTCGACAGGTATTTATTGAGATCGAAGACCTCGTTCTGGGGCCTTGGATAAAAGGCGAAGGGCAGCATCAGGAAGCACATCCAGGCTGCGATATGAATGACGATCTGTACGGTTAACTTCTTCAAGTGTAGTTTTGAATTTGTCCGGACCAAATCTAACAGGGAAACGCGTTTTGCGGATATTTTTTAGATGAATGGGGGTTTGATGCCGGTGAATGGTTGACAATTAAATACAAAGGGCCAGCCGGCGTGGAATTGCCGGACTGGCCTATGTGGGGAGGAGGGAAATGCAGGTGTCCCGGCTTGCTAGAAGTTGAATGCAAGCTTGGTGAAGAGCCGCATGCCGTCGAAGCCCATCTGTACGGAATCCCAGGCGCCGCCCGTCTGGTTGTCGTTCCAGGAGTTCACGCGGGCGCCCTTTGTGACGCTGAAGTCGGGATGGACGTTGAAGATATTGTCCACGCCGGCATAGAGCGAGGTGGTCCGGGACAGCTTGACGGTGACGTATGCGTCGGTCGTTGCCTTGCCGCTATACTCATACTTCTCGCGAATGACCGTTTTTCCATCGTCGGCGAGCACATAGGGATCCCATCCGTTGTACTGGTCGGAGATCCCCGCAGAGCCGGGGCCGCCGGGTGTTGCGCCGGGCAGGCTGGCGGAGCCGGAGCCGAGGGTAGTCAGCTTGCCAAACCAGGTGAGGCGGCCGCCGATACCGACCCTGCCTACATTATACTCGAGCAGGAAGGAAGCCTTGTTCTTGGGCGCGCTGGCGATCAGGAAGGCTTGCTCCTGGCTGCTGTAGAAGCGCTGCTGGTTGATATAGCTGGTATTGAGCGCGGAGGGGATGTTGATCTTGTCGATATGAATATTCTGCAGGTTTCCGGAGAATAAGGCTTTCAGGCCTTGCTTGCCCCACTTGATGTGATAATCTACGACCAGGTCGATGCCTTTGTTGGTGGTGTTCACCGCGTTGGCGAAAAACTGGACGGCGTTCAGCGTGATGCCGTTGTTATAGGAGGGCCCGAGGTAGGGGGCGATCGAAGGCACGGAGCCGTCGAAATTCCCGGTGAAGATGATCCGGTTGCGGGTCTTGATCAAATAACCGTCGGCAGTGATGGTGAAATGAGGCGATGGCTGCCAGGTGAAGCCAAGGCTGTAGTTGGTGGACTCTTCCTGTTTCAGCTTGGGAATCCCTGCCTGGCGGGCGATGGAGCTGTAATTGGGAACCAGCTTGGTATATACCAGGTTACCAGCGCTGACGGTCGTATTGGTATTGCTGAAATTGATCTGCTGGAGGGAGGGGGCGCGGAAGCCGGTGCTGACGGAGGCGCGAACGTTGAAATTGTCGGTGAGCTTGTAGCGGGTGGCGAACTTGAACGTTCCGACGGAGCCGAAGTCGGAATAGTGCTCATAGCGGGCGGCACCTTCGACCAGCCATTGTTTGGTGACGTCTAGCGCGGCATTGACATACGCGGCTTCGTTGGTCCGGTGCGCTTTGACTGCATCCCCTGGCTGATAGCCCGGATAGCCTTCCGAGCCGGACGCGAGATAACGGGATTCGCCGACGTTGGGGAAATAACGGATGGCCGTATCGACGAATCCATAGGAATTATATTCTCCCTGATAGATGGAATAGCGTTCGAACCGGAACTCTCCGCCAAAGGAAAGGGTAAGGCCTTCGGCCACGGTTTCGAATCGACGGCTCAGGTCGAGATTGGTCGTGTTCTGCAGGAAGTTGAAACCGCCGTCGTCGAAGCGGTTCATAATGGCGGCCTGGTCAGAGAACAGCGAAGCGTTGAAGGTCTTGTTACCAAAGAAGTGGAAGTCGTTACGGCCGATGACGTTGCTGAAATCCCAGTCCCAGCCAATGAGCGAACCTTTGATGCCGGTGGCCAGCGAAAGGTCCTTGATATACACGTCTTCCTGCGGATTGTAATAGACGTTATTGGGGCTGATCGTTCCGTCCTGGGTACCGAAGGTGCGCATGATGCCGGGGACGTAGATAATGCTGCCGTCTGGGTTGGTGG
>JAFDYG010000332.1 GCA_018267545.1 Bacteroidota bacterium | reverse complement strand
ATGGAGGCGATCTTACCGGTGCGACGGACTTTTGCGCCTTCCTTGATGTCTCCGCTCTCTCCCATCAATACCACACCTACGTTGTCTTCTTCGAGGTTGAGGGCGATGGCGCGTACGCCATTCTCGAATTCTACGAGCTCACCGCTGCTGACATTGCTCAGGCCGTATACACGGGCGATACCATCACCCACCTGCAGCACGGTGCCGACTTCTTCCAGCTCGGCGGAAACGTTGGAATTGCTCAATTGCTGACGCAATATCGCTGAAATCTCATCCGGTTTAATCTCTGCCATAATTGTATTGTTGTATTCAGTTTGAAGTTTGTTTGCTTATTCTGGCCTTTGCCTCTCGCCTCTTCGGCGTGCGGCCTGGGCTATCTTATCTTATAGATAAAGTCGTTATTCTGGAATTGTTTCTTGATGTTGTTCAGCTCGAACGCTACGCTGGCGTCGACGAGCTCGTCGCCGATTTCCAGGACGAAGCCCCCGATCAGGGACGCGTCTACTTTCGTATGCAGGTCGATCTGCTGGATACCGCGGGCTGCCTTCACCTTGTCCAGGATGGCCTGCTTGACTTCTTCGCTGACGGGAGAAGCCGTGGTGAGCGTGACCGTCTGGATGCCCATGTGCGTCTTGTACTGTTCGATAAAAGACGTGGCGATCTCGGGCAGGTATGCTTCTCTTTCCTTGTTCAGCAGCAGCTTGATAAAAGCGGTGGTGGTGTCGGAAACCTTTCCGGCGGTCACGGCCGTCAGGATGCTTGCCTTCTTGTCGGCCTTGATGATGGGGCTGCGAAGGAGGTTGACCAGCTCGCGGCTGCTTTTGCAGGCTGCTTGCAGGAAAAGCATGTCGTTGTATACGGCTCCGAGCTGACCCTTTTCGAGGGACAGGTCGAGGATAGACTTGGCGTAGCGCGCTGCGAGGCGTGGATTCGGCGTCATAGATTAGTTCAGTTTCACTTCGTTCGACAATTGGCGGATGTACCCTTCCTGTTCGTTCTTGTTGGACAGTTCACGACGGAGGACTTTCTCCGCTACTTCTACGACCAGCGTACCCACCTGATTTTTGATATCGGTGATGGCGGCCATCTTCTGCTGTTCGATCGCGGCTTGTGCGTCGGCAATGATCTTGCCGGCTTCTACCTTGGCCTGGTCCTTTGCTTCGTTGATCATCTTATCCTTCGTTTCCCGGGCTTCTTTCAGGAGCTGGGCTCTTTCTTCACGGGCCTTGGCGAGCAGGGCTTCGTTTTCGCTCTTCATCTGGGCCATTTCGACCTTGATCTTTTCTGCGCTGGCCAGTGAATCGGCGATACCAGTCTCTCTTTCCTTGAGGGATTTGAGGATGGGCTTCCAGGCCAATGCACGGAGGATCACCAGGAGCAACAGGAAGACGATAACATTCCAAGCAAATAAACCTAAGTCAGGAGTTAACATATATGGTAATTTATAAAATCGGTTCTTTTAATCGGCGGCCCCGGGCCGCATGGATGAAGTCTTATTCGGCTTCTTAGTCAAAAATACTGCACCCTCGGCCCTGTGCGTCGGATGCAGTAAATTTCTTCAACAAACCTGTCCGGCTTTTGGCCGGGCAGTCTGTCGCCTTATCCCTTTGCGAATACAGCGAGCAGACCGGCAACGGCAGCCAGAAGGGCAACACCTTCTACGAGGGCCGCAGCCAGGATCATGTTGGAACGAATGTCATTAGAAGCTTCCGGCTGGCGAGCGATGGAGTCAACAGCGCCTTTACCGATCTGTCCGATACCGATACCGGCACCAACAGCTGCAAGACCTGCACCCAGTGCACCATAGCCGGGCTGAATCACATCAGCCAACAAAGTTGTCATCAACGTCATGTTCTTTGGTTTTATAATTAAAAAAGCGTTTGTTCTAAGCTACTACCGTTTCTGTCGCATGTCCGTGGCCGTCTTCGTGGTGTTCGTCATGACCGCCTTCGAAAGCCTGTGCTACGAAGACCGCCGTGAGGTTGGCGAAGATGTAAGCCTGTATAAATGCAACCAATACTTCGATCAGATAGATAAACAGGGACAGGGCTACGAAGAGCGGTGAAGTTCCCCAGCCAAGCGCCGTGTTCATGGCCCCGAAGATGAAAATCAGGATGATGAAGCTGAGGATAATGATGTGTCCCGAGATCATGTTGGCGAAAAGACGGATGATCAGGGCGAAAGGCTTTGTAAAGATGCCCATGATTTCCACCGGCCACATGATGAATTTTACACCGAGGGGAACGGGCGGGTTGACGATGTGTCCCCAGTAGTGCTTACCGGTGCTGAACATGATCACGATAAACGAGAGGATACCCAGCGCAGCGGTGAAGGCAATGTTCCCGGTGACGTTAGCCGTTCCGGGGATCAGACCGATCAGGTTATTGATCAGGATGAAGAAGAAGACGGTGAGCAGGTAGGGCATGTACTTTTCGTACTTATCGCCCAGGTTGGCCTTGCCGACTTCGTCGCGGACAAAGGTGATGACCGGCTCGACGGCGTTCTGGAAGCCGGTAGGAGCGGATTTAACGCCGTGTCCTTTTTTATATTTACCGGCGATGCTGCGCATGATGATGATCAGCAGTATCGCGGAAATGATCGCCTGGATGGCGTTGCGGCCCAGGGAGAAGTCGAGTACGCTGACAGATGCGTCGGGGCGTCCTTCGGCGTCTACGGCGTAGATCTTGCCTGCTTTGTAGGTGTTTTCGTTGAGCTTGTGCTCTTCGATATATTCGTCGTTCAGGAGGCGGTAGCCTTCGTGCACGGCGTTACCTTCCTCGAACCTGGCCGCGCTGAATGCGGACCAGCCTTTGCCTGCGGAGTAAACGATAACCGGCAGGGGAATGGTGACGGGTTTCTTATTCAGCGTCAGGAAATGAAATTCGTGAGCGTCGCCGACGTGCTCGAGGATAATCTTAGCGGGGTCCAGTTTGGCCTCTTCCTTGGCGGCTTTGTGTTCTTCGCCTGCAGGATGCTCCTGCGCCATAGACACATTAAAAAAAAACAAGCTACTCAGGCTGAAAGCCGCGACCAATATAGATTTGAAGCATCTCAATGCCATACCTTCCTGAAATTTGCCGCAAAGATACGGGCGGAGGCCCACAATATGAAAAGAAGATTAAAAAAAAGCCCGGTCCTTCCGTGTGGGGGAAGTCCGGGCTATAACAGGCAGATCAGGGTTAGACCATGTCCGAACGTAGTTGGCTGATTTTCACTTGGGTGTGGACTGGGCCCGCGTGGCGGGCGATGGATTTTGGGCCGAGGGGGCTGGGGATGCGGGGGGTCCGGGGGTTCCAGGGGGTCCGGAGATTCCGGAAGTCCCGGGCACGGCGGTGCCCGACAGCATGCGGTGGCCGGATAGCAGGGAGCGGAAGGAGGCGGTCAGGGGTCCCAGCTCGTGGCTGGGTCCGTCCAGGCTATCCAGGAGCTTGCCGAAGGCGTATTCCTGGGCTTTTATGTTTTGTCTTGCGCTGTCGATAGCGGCGGGGCTGGAAAGATGGGTCAGGCTGGCATCCAGGGTCATCAGCCTGCTGCTCGCGTCGTTTAGCAGGATGCTGGCGCGTTCAACCGCCTGGGTCCTGTCGGTATGTTCGCCTTCTCCGGCGATTGCGGACAGATAGGTATTGCCTGGGGTCCTGGTCTGCTGCAGGCCGGTCAAAAAAACCAGTCCCAGGATAATGACCAGGATGGCTCCGCCCAGCCAGCCGGCTCTTT
>JAFDYG010000331.1 GCA_018267545.1 Bacteroidota bacterium | reverse complement strand
GGGCATGAGGAGATCGTGGGGCGGCTTTATCAACATTGTCCGTTTATACATTCGGCCGTGTTGTACCGGAAGGAGGCGATTGTTGCTGCGGGGGGGTATTCGCTGCTGGCGCATAATTTCGAAGACTATTTTTTGTGGGTGAGGGTGCTGGCGTCGGGGCGTTGTCATAACCTGGAGGAAGCCTTGATCCAGGTGCGGATTAATCCGGCTTCGGCTACGATCGACGAGAAGTGGAGGGGGCGGCGATTCAATTCATTAAAGCAGCAGGTAATCCGGCGGGGGACGATTACGGAGGGGGAGGGGGACGAGCTGCTGGCGATCATACAGAGTCAGGAGACGAGGAGGGTGAAGGAGGGAGCGTATCATGCGTTATGCGGGAAGAAGTTTCTACATGAAAACTACCGGCCGGCCAGGGCGCGGTGGCATGTGACGAGGGCTATCTATGCGCATCCGCTGCGGCTGGACAATTACGCTATGTATGCGGTGAGCTTTTTGCCGCCAGGGCTAATCCGTTGGTTACATCGAAGATGGATATAATTTATGAAGTCTAAAACATTGGTGATTCTGACGCCGGGGTTTCCGGCGGATGAGGGCGATACGGCGTGTTTGCCGGCGCAGCAGGTCTTTGTGCGGACTTTGAATAAGGTGTTTCCGGAGCTGAAGGTGGTTGTGCTGGCGCTGGAGTATCCGCATTATGCGGGTAAGTATACCTGGTTTGGGAATACGGTGATCAGCTATAATGGATGGAAGAGGGGGAGGATTCAGAAGCTGTTGACTTTTGCGGCGGTTTGGTTTCGATTGAGAAAGTTGAGTGAGGAGGGGGAGGTAGTGGGACTTTTGAGCTGGTGGTGTGGGCCTTGTGCGTTGGTGGGGAAGTATTTCAGCCGGATGAAGGGATTGCGGCATTTTGCGTGGATATTGGGGCAGGATGCGAGGGAGGGGAATCAGTGGGTTCGGTGGATCAGGCCGGGTGCGGATGAGCTGGTGGCGATGTCGCGGTTTTTGTCGGAGGAGTTTAGTCGGAACTATCGGGTGAGGCCTGCGTTTGTGGTGCCGAATGGGGTGGATACGGGGCTGTTTGGTCCTATGGCGGTCGAGCGTGATTTGGATATTTTGGGAGTGGGGAATCTGACGGAGTTGAAAAGATATGATTTGTTTGTGAGAGTGGTGGCGGGTTTGCCGGCGGGTTTGGGCGAGCGGTTCTCCGGGGTTCGGGGCGGGATTGTGGGGAAGGGTCCGGAGCGAGATCGTTTGCAAGGGATGATTGATGAGGCGGGGTTGGGAGAGCGGTTGAAGCTGTTAGGGGAAATGCCGCATGTGGAAGCGTTGGGATATATGCAGCGGACGAAGGTGTTTTTGCATACCTCTTCTTATGAGGGATTTAGTACGGTTTGTTTAGAGGCGTTGTATGCGGGGGCGCATGTGATTAGTTTTTGCGACCCGATGGGGGTGAAGATAGAACATTGGCATGTGGTGGGGAGTGAAGAGGAGATGTTGGAGAAGGCTTTGGCGTTGTTGAGTGATCCGGCGACGGATTATACGCCGGTTCGGTTGTATACGATGGAGGAGAGTGTTCGGGCGATGATGGGGTTGTATGGTTATAAGCCGGAGGCGATTTCGTGAATGGCGTCGGCGATGGCTTGAAAGGAGAGTTCCTTGTTGTATCGGTTTAGTACTTTTTGTCTCTGTTCCTGTTTGTTTCGTTCCATTATTTTTTTTAGGGCTGATGTGAGGGCGTTGCTATCGCCGGCTGGGTAGAGGATGCCGCAGTTGCCGTTGTCTGTCATCATGCGGAAGGAGAGGATGTCGGTGAGGATGGGGATGCAGCCGCAGGACATGGCTTCGCAGATGGCTACGCCGCTGCCTTCGTAGTGGGAGCCGGAGATGACGTAGTCGGAGGCGGAGTACCAGTCCTGCATGTCGTCGTGGGGTTTTTCGCCGATGAGGAAGACGTGGTTTTTTCCGGCGGGGTTTTCGTCGAGGAGCTTTTCTATTTGGGGCTGGAGTTCGTTGGTGTGAAAGATCATATAGAGTCGGGCGGGGTGCGTTTGTATGAATTGGAGGAAGGCTTTGACGACGGTGAGGGGGTCTTTGTTTGTGTCGAGGCGTCCGACCCAAAGGAAGGTAGTGGTGTCGGGATCGAGATTCAGGTGGGCGCGGGCTGAGGGCTGGTCTTGTGGTTGGAAGACGGAGGAGGGTTCCATGACCTGGTGGATCTTGGCGGGGTGGCGGATGATGCGTTCGTTTACCAAGTCGTTTCCCATTTCTTTTGCGGCGAAGAGGTAGGCGTCGACGACGGGGTCGGCGAGCTGTTGGAAGAGCTTGCGGCGGCGGCGGCCGGGTTTTTCGGCGTGGTTTTGCAGGATGATGCGGACTTTGTGACCGAGCTGTAGGCGGAGGAGGATGGTTTGAAGGGGAAAGATCATGCCCTGGATAAGAACGATGTCGGGGTGAAATGCTGCGGCGTATCGATTGAGGCGCCATGCGGCGGAGAGGCGGCTGGCGCCGGCTTCGGGGAAGACGTGGTCGACGCCGTTCAGGCGGATATTGCCGGTATAGTTGATGCGGTCGATGCTGACGACTTCGTGTTTTTGACTGAGGGCTTCGAGGATGCCGATATAGCCGCGTACGCGGTGGAGCCAGGCTTTGGGTTCGTTGAATTGAGCTTTGCGGGTGTAGGTGATGCAGACGATTTTCATGTTGGCGACTTATGATGGGCGACTTCTGATGAATGGCGACTTAAAAAGTGTCGATATCGGCGAAGGTGAATTTTAGTTGTTGAAGAGGGATGCCTGCTCCGAGGTCTATGAAGGCGGTGGCGAAGCCGGGGGTGGGGGTATATTGTTTGGCAAAGAGATGGTGCAGGGGTGTGCCGGGACTGGTATGAAAGAAAAGGCGGCGGTGACCAAGACGGGATGCGAATTTTTTTAGACGGTCGAGGGCTTCGTCGAAGGTTGTGTCGTTGAGCTCCAGGTCGCCGATGACGAATGTATCGGTGATTTTGACCCAGGCCCGGGCGTTTTTTAGTTGGAGGACGTGGGTATCGCTATAAGTTTTATAGTTCAGGTAGTCGTCGTTGCGATAGACGCCGCCGGTTGTGGGGGTGATGACGGAGCTGGAGAGACCTTGTCCGGTGCTTGTATGGTTGGTCAGCAGATTTTTTGTATAGCTATTATAGGCGCCGGCAAGAAAGGGAAATTTTCGGACGAGGCCTACGAGGGGTATTGTTTTGACGGGGATGGTAAAGTAGTCGAGGCTTTCGGTAACGGTCCAGCCTGCTTTGATGGCGCCGGGATAAGAATTTTGGTTGGGGAAGCCGAAGAGCAGGCGGATGCCTGTGTGGCGGCAGAGGTCGATCGTCATCCGGCATAGTTGAACGAAGAGACCTTTATTTCTATGTTCGGGGTGTGTCATGGTGTCGCCGGATTGGGCGGCGAGCAGTGTGTTGTTGGTGTATTGGAGGAGGCAGGGCATGACGCCGTAGTAGGCGGCGGGTGTGCCGTCGGCGGCGTAGGCGAAGTAGCCGATGTAGGCGGCGCCGGCCCAGGCGGTGGCATATTTTTGGGCAAAGCGTGGAGGCGTGGCTTCTTCGCCGTAAACGGCGAAGAAAAGTCGGGTGAGGTCGGGGAGATTGTTTTCGCTCAGTCTCTCGATGTGGTATTCGCTGGTTTGGGGCGGCATGGGTGATGTGGCGGTTGATTCAGAATGCATAAGTTCTTTTTATGGTGGCGATCATTTGATTGGTGGGGGAGATATAGGGGTTGACGACAAAGCGTTCGCGCAGGGAGGAGTCGTTGTGGTCTTCGGCGAAGGAGAAGTCGAGGGCGAGCAGCTGTTGGAAGCCGATCTTTTTGGCGGAGGTGATGGTGTCGCGGGTATAGGAGCCATAGGGGAAGGCCAGGGCCTGGATGGGTTGGCCGGTGATGCGTTGTAAATAGGACCGGCTGCGCTGCATTTCGGCGGAGGCTTCGGCGAGGGTGAGGCGTGCGAGGTCGGTATGATAGTAGCCGTGGCAGCCGATGGTTACGAGGGGACTTGCGCCCATCTCGTACATTTGATCTTCTGTCATTTGGCCCCAGAAATCTGTTTCGGAGGGCTGCGACCGGAAGACGTATAGTTTCGATAATTCTTCGATCATGGCTGCTTTGTTTCCGAAGTTACCTTCCCGGAGGAGGTTGGCGAAGCGTTGTCCGCCGGGTTCGGATGTATATTGTCCGTATTGGTTCTTTTTATATTCTGTTCCTTTATAGTGTAGCCGTTCGGGACCGTGTTTGCTTACGATACCGAGGAAGTCGTTCCATAGGATGTCGCGGCCTGTTTCACGGATGCCGGTGATGAAGAAGGCGGCGGGAGTGTCGTATTGTTTCAATAACGGGAATGCATATTTGTAATTATTTTCATATCCGTCGTCGAAGGTTATACATATATTGAAACGATCCGGGTTGAGGCGGCCGTTGAAATAGTCGTCCAGTGACAGGACCTGGAAGTATTTTTTATAATACTGCAGGTGCTGCTCGAAGACTTTCCGGGTGATGAAGCTGTTGTTGTACCGGAGCGGGTCTTCCTCGCAGATGCCGTGGTACACGACGATCCGGGCGCCTTGCGCCTCACTGAGTAAACGAGGTGTCCGACCCAAAAGGTTGCCTAAGTCGTTGCCCGCGTAAACAATTTTTCGACGTATTTTTTTAAGAATTGTTGAGAGCATATTCATGATGAAAGTAGTAATTTTATACATCAAGCTGATATATGATAAAGAAAGTTTTGAGTAGCTGGTTTCGTCAAATGCTGGTCGGAAAGTCGGAGATCAGGGAGTTTTCGACAGTGGGTGTCGGAGACGTAGTGGGTGAAAAAGTGTACTTGCAGACGGAGGACCAACTGCTCGATGTGACGTCGAATCAGTGGATGCTGGGATTGGAGCCGCTGACTTTCGGGATATGGATCGAGGAGGGTAAGGACCGGCAGGCGTTGGCCGATAAGAAGAAATACGTTATCTACTTTCGTCGTGATGAGCCGTCGAGTCCCGAGGTGGTGGCTCGTGGGGCGGTGGCGATTGCGGAGCTGAAATATTTCAATCGAATCGAGGATTCGAGGGGGACGTTGTTTTTGCTGCAGGTGGTGCATAGCTCGATACATCATGTGAGCGGGGTAAAGGCGAGGCTGATCTATGAACGGTTTTACAAGAAGCCGAATGTCAGCTTCGATAAGTTGAAGGCGGTGGCTACTGCCTATAGTTACCCCAGGAGGGTGAGAGTTATTTCTTTCCAGGAGGGAGCCGACTACAATTATATTTTTCCGATGGATTTGCTGGGGGATATCAAGCAGTCGGGGCGTTATTTGTTGGGTATGCGGCATTCGAATACGGTTTTGAAGAAGATCGTGGATGTCAGGAAGATTGTGGTTTCGGAATTTCCTGCGGAGTATAAGCCGGCGATCTATAAGCTGGGGCGGAATCACAGTGCGAGTCCGCCTCTGGTTGCGGAGCTTCCGTTTGGGGTGCAGGCAACGAAGGACTTTGGTTTTTTCGTCCCGGAGTGGGTGGAGAGTTATAAGGAGGTGAGGATTCTTAAGACGATGGACCTGGGCAGTCATATGCTTATGTTCGGAGAATGGCCAGAGGACCGGGTTTTGAAGCCTTCTACGCCGCGGTTGCATCATATTCATTTCTTACATTTTTTACAGCAAAAAAGACGAGGTCAGGCTTACCCGTTGGTGTAGGGGGTCGTGGCCAGGCTTATCCTTTAGTATAGCTTTTGGGTAGGTTGGGGAATCGGACGTTTGGATGCCAGGCGCGAATCTGTTCCATCAGGGTCGTGATGTCATCGGGAACGTATTTTCCGTTGGGGCCGGCCTGGTAGAAGGCGGAGGTATCGAAGCCGGCTTGTTTGAGCGCGGGTTTCAGGCTGGCGTCGAATAATTTTATTTCTCCTTTTTTCAAGATGAGCAGGATGTCGTCGGGGCCTATTGTATAGAAGGCGTCCCAGCTGTTCGACCTTTCTTTGGGTTGGGCGATGATGGTATCGTAGTTGGGAAGTTCCCAGGCGGTGGCGGGGTTGACGGTCAGCATCTCGAATAGCTCTTCGTCGGTAGCGGTGTTTTGCTGACGGGCGAGCCTGATCTGGGACCAGGCGTCCCAGGGGGCGGTGAGGGTGCTGTCGGTGCCGAAGAGGATGGGTACCTGTGTCTTTAGCTGGTCGATGGGCGCGGTCTTATTGAGAAGGAAGTAATTGGATGCGGGGCACCAGACGAGGGCTTTGAAGCCGCGGGCTTGTTCTTCGGTCATGGCGACGCCGTGTACGCCGATGAGGGGGCGGTGGAAGAGGTTCCATCGAAGGAGCTGGTTTATTTCGCGCTGGGCGAGGGGGTCGGTGCCTTCGCCGACGTGGATGACATAGGGCCATTCGTTTTTGGATGGCCGGTTGAGGCGCCAGCGCCAGTTGCGTTCGAAGCCGATGGAGTGAAGGTTGTGACAGTTCTGAAATACGTTGATGGGGGCGCCTTCGGTGTCGAGGTGTTCGCCGTGGTTGATTACGGTAGTAAAGCCGTTGAATAGGTTTTTATAAATGCCCCATTTGATGCGGAGGGGCAGGGGAATTTTAAGTACGGATTCGATTTCGCGGGTGTTTTGGGAATGGATATCCCAGCCCCAGTCGCGGTAGTTGGTATAACGGGTATTAGCCAACGAAGGGAATAGGTTGAAATCGAGGTGGTCGTGGGAATTGATCAGGCCAGGGAAGGCGAGGGCGCCGTCGAGGGAAAGGGCGGGTTCCGGTGCAATTCCTGCGGGGTTGCAGGGGGAGAGTCTGATAGAGCGGGTCCTGGGGTCGCCGGGGGTATTGAGGTTAGTGAGCCACATCGGATTTTTTTAGTTGTAGACCGTAGATGATAGGAACGCCGAGGTAGCGTTCGTAGATAGAAAGTGCGTTTTGTTTTTCGTAGTAGGGCCGCATGGAGGAGTCGATCTTCTTTTCGATGAGCAGTGTGGTTTCGAGGCCGAGGTGGCGGCCAATTTCTTTTAGCTCGTGGATAGGATGAACGTGGTTTTTAATGGCGATGGTGCGGTCCTTGTCCCGGAAGGTGCGTTGTCCGCCCTGGGCGAGGGCTTCGGGGTGATAGTCGGTTATGATGATGTGGCCGCCGGGTTTTAGCGCTCTTTTCCATTCGAGGAGGGCGGCGGTGATATCGGGTATGTGGGCGATGGTCAGGGTGGATAGGACGAGGTCGCAGCTGGCGTTGGGGAGCTGATGCAGGATGGGGCCTTCGAGCAGGTGGGTTTCGGCCTGGGGGTGTTTAGCCTTTAGCATTTCGAGCATGCCCTGGGAGACGTCGAAGCCGATGAGGCGGGCGGGGTTTTCCGCGTAGAGACGGGCCCAGTGACGGCCTGTTCCGCATCCGACGTCGGCGATGGTATAGCCGGTGAGGGAAGGGATGGTGCCGGCTGGGAGGGAAGGGAAGGTGCTGGCCGGGCTGATGATGGGGAGGCCGGCCAGGAGGTCGGAAAGGAGCTGCCCGTCGAGCGCAAGCATCAGGTTATCCGGTTGATTATCATAGTTTAAAGCCCAAATGTCGTAGGCCGCTGCGGGCTCGGATTCGGGTAGGCGCGAAGGGCCAAAATACTGTCTGAGTTTGTGTAATAGAGGCATCCTTTCGTATAAAACGGACGTTTACTCTTTTCGGATGCCTAAAGAATCGACAAATATGGCGAAGATACTACTGTTTAATCCGAGGAGCGCTACGTACAAATTCCGTGTCCCTAATTCAATCTTACAGATTGCGGCTTCCATCGATCACAAATATGAGTGGGTAATCGTGGATGGGAATCGGGAACGTGATCCTTACGTCAAGATCAAGGCTTATTTAGAAACCGGGGAATTCAAATATATCGGCTTTACGGTGATGCCCGGCCCGCAGCTCAAGCAGGCCATTCCTTATGCCCGCCGGATCAGGGAAGAGTTTCCGGGGACGGTGATGATCTGGGGCGGGTACTTTGCTTCGAACCAGCAGAAGGTGGTGTTGAATTCGGGTTGTGTGGACTTCGTGATCAATGGCCCTGGAGATAAGGCTTTTCCTGCTTTGGTGGACGCGTTGGAACAGGGAGCGCCCTATGAATTGATAAAAAATCTCATCTATCATAACGGGGAGAAGATCGTCAAGACGCCAAAGGAGGATCTGATCGACCAGTCGACCTTGCCAAAGCTGCCATACGATAAGCTGGATGCCTTGTATCCGATGGTGAATTATCTGGGCAAGACTTATTTGGGGAACCGGACGCTGGCGTATCATTCGAGTATGGGTTGTCCGTTTACGTGTTCGTTTTGTGCGGTCGTTCCCATCTTCGAAGCTCGCTGGAAGGCCAAGCCGGCGATACAGGTTTATGAGGACGTGCGTTATATCCGGGATAAGTGGGGGGCCGATTCCATCGAGTTCCACGACAATAATTTCTTTGTTTCGGAGAAGCGGACGGTGGAATTCTCGAATTTGACTCGCGGGGATAATATGGTTTGGTGGGGAGAGGGGCGTATCGATACGATCGACAAGTATAAGGATGAGACGCTGGCGCTGATGCGGGAGTCGGGTTGTAAGATGATCTTCTTCGGAGCCGAGACGGGGAATGATGAAATCCTTAAAAAGATGGACAAAGGGGGGACTCAGTCGGGGAAGCAGATACGGGAGTTTGCGGCGCGGATGAAGAAGTTCGATATCATTCCGGAGTATTCGTTTGTGCTGGGGACGCCGGCCGAGACGCCGGAGAAGGTGATGCAGTATATCGATCAGGATATTGCTTTTATAAAAGAAATCAAGGAAATCAATCCGGATACGGAGATCGTCATTTACACCTATAGTCCGGTGCCTACGGAGGGGTCGGAGCTGTTCAAGAAGAGCCAGGAGTCGGGGTTCAAGTTTCCCGAGACACTGGAGGACTGGATTAGTCCGCAGTGGGAGAACTTCGATTTGCGGAAGAATCCGTTGACACCCTGGCTGACGGCGGAGATGATCGACAAGATCAGGAATTTCGAGACGGTCTTGAACGGGTATTACCCGACCGTTTCGGATATCCGGCTTAATGGATTGAAAAGGAAGTTGCTGCATGCTGTTTCGGGGCTTCGTTACCGGGCCAGCTTTTATAAATATCCCTATGAGATCAAGCTGATGCACAAACTATGGAGCTACCGTCAGCCGGAAATACAGGGTTTTTAGATGGGATTGGCATCCTTTAATCAAAAAAGATCGTTTAATAGGACAAACCGTAAAAATGTACCTCCCTGATTCCTCAATACTGACAAACATTGAAGTTCAAGGCCACCCCCGGCTCAAGGAGATCCTTTTCGAGAAAAAGTACATTCTCATCCGAACCCTTGAAAACCGGCTTTATACGGATGAAGAGCTGGCCAAGCTACCCGAGATACCTGCAGAGCATACGCACTATAAGGAATGGGCGGTACGGAAGGGATCCTGCAAGCGGCTGATCCGATATCTGTCTTCCTGGAAGCGGTCCCCGCAGATACTGGAGATCGGATGCGGGAATGGCTGGCTTAGTCACCAGCTGGCGCAGATTCCCGGCACGAAGGTAACGGGGATGGATATCAACTTTACGGAGCTGCAGCAGGCGGCGAGGGTGTTCAGCAATGATCCGAATTTGAGATTTATCCACGGGGATATCGATTCGGGTATTTTGGATAACCGTCAGTTCGACTGCATTGTTTTTGCAGCGTCGATTCAATATTTTCCTTCGTTGAAGAAGGTACTGTATAAAACACTGTCCTGTTTAAAACCCGGCGGTGAGATTCATGTCCTTGATACGCCTTTTTACAAGCCTGACCAGCTGGAGAAGGCCAAGCGTCAAACCTTAGCTTATTATACTTCCTTTGGTTATCCTGAGATGGCGGATTATTATTTCCATCATCCGATCGATGACCTGCGTCCTTTTCACCATGTATTGCTGCATAACCCCGGTTCCGTCAAGAATAAGCTCATGCGGAACAAGAGCCCGTTCCCGTGGATTAGGATAAAGGATAATTAACTATGAGCGCAGCATCATTGATTCATACTATTCAGCGTTACCGCACTTTACAGACGGACAGGATCAAGGCCCTGCCGATCGTTATTCTCATGCCGCACAGCGCGTGCAATTGCCGGTGTGTGATGTGTGATATCTGGAAGGGTAATCACAATCTGAAGCAGCTGAAGGCGTCCGATATCGAGGGGTTGATGGGGACTTTACGCCGGCTGGGAACGCAGCAGGTGTTGATGTCGGGTGGAGAGGCCTTATTGAATCCGAATTTCTTCCAGCTTTGTGCGATTCTGAAGCGGGAGGACATCCGCATTACGTTATTGTCTACGGGAATGTCGCTGGCGCGGCATGCGGACAACCTAATCCTCTGGGTGGACGATATCATCGTTTCGCTGGATGGGGACGAGGCTTTGCACGACTCGATACGGAATATCCGGGGGGCCTATCGCCGGCTTAGTGAGGGCGTGCAATTGATTCATCACCGGAAACCGGATTTCCGGATCACGTGCCGGACGGTTATACACCGGCTTAATTTTCGGAGCTGGCCGGCCATTATCCGTTCGGCGGCTGCGTTGGGTTTGCAGCAGATCAGCTTCCTGCCGGCGGATGTGACGAGCGAGGCTTTTAACCGGGCGGAGCCCTGGGATCAGCCGAGGCAGCATGAGATATTGCCGTCACGGGAGGAGCTGCCGGAGCTGCAGGTGATGATCCAGACGGTCATTAAAGAATTTAAACCGTTGTTCGATAATGGATTTATCGCGGAATCTCCGGCGAAGCTGTCCAAGATTGGCGAATACTATTCGGCCGCGTATGGGCTGAATCCCTATCCCTACAAGAAGTGCAATGCGCCCTGGGTGTCTACGGTGGTGGAGGCGGATGGGACGGTGCGTCCTTGTTTCTTTTTGCCTTCGCTTGGGAATATTCATGAAAAGCCGCTGGAGGAGATCTTGAATTCGCCCGAGGCGATCGCTTTCCGGAAGGGGTTGGATATGGACAAGAACGATGCTTGTGTGCGTTGTGTTTGCTATCTGAATCTTCAACCCCGAAATAACCTGAATGATTAGGCAGGACACAACCCCTTTGCCCTGGAAGGTAGTGCTCCCCGTGTTAGTGATATATGGCGTGATTAGTGCGGTGGGTTTGTCCCATCACGAATTGTTCCTGGATGAAGCGCATCATTTCCTGCTAGCCAGGGATAGTCACAGTCTGTCGGAGCTATATTGGAATGCCAGATATGACGGGCATCCGAGGCTTTGGCACAGCTTGCTATACTTCATCACGCATTATATTACGCGGAGTCCTTATGGCATGCAGGTATTTCACTGGCTGATCGTGGTGGGGGCGGCATTTGTCTTTTTGCGGCACGCGCCGTTTTCGTTGGCGGTGAAGCTGCTGGTTCTGATGGGCTATTATTTTCTTTTCGAGTATAACCTGATCAGCCGGAATTATTCTTTGGGGATTTGTTTGCTTTTTTGTTGTTGTGTGCTGCTCGCTCGTCCTGTGCGGCCGTTGGTGGGGTTGGGGGTGCTCTTATTCTTTATGTGCAGCACGCACGTGTTCTATACGTTTGCGGCGATGGGGATCTACCTGGGTTTATTGATCGAGTATGGGCGGGTGGGGCAGGTGTTCCGGCGTTCTTTCCTGGTGCTTAGCGGGCTGTTTTGGGTTGGGTTTGTGTTTGCTTTGATACAGGCGCATACGCCAGTCGAGGACAATGTCAATATGGGGCCAGTGAATGCGAGGGGATTTTTATCGTCGACGGGGCTTTCTTTTGCCAGCTTTGGTTTGGTCCGGGGATGGCTGCCGATACCGCAGCATTTCGATGGGCATTTCTGGAACAGGTATTGGTTATACGAAAGTTTTTGGGGAGGGCTTATCCGGACTGTGCTGTTTGTGTTTTTCTTAGGGTTTCCTTATTTGGTGTTACGGAGGAGCTGGCGGGCGCTCGTCTTTTATTATACGACCGTATCGCTGTTGTTACTTTTCTTCTCGGTGACGATGATGACGGCATCCCGGTATTTCGGGATGGTGTTTGTATTTTTTCTGGCGGCGTTGTGGATGGCGGGGGCGTTTGGGATGAAGACGGCGCCGGTGTGGGTTCGCGGGTGTTTTTATGGGATTCTGGGGATACAGGCGGTCGTGGGGGTGTTTGCGTGGGTGCAGGATTTCCGGCTGCCTTTTTCGGAGTCGAGGAATGCGGTTACTTTTTTGAAGGAGCGTGATGGGGTTGTGGTTGTAGATGGATATAATATCGGGCCGATGTTGTGTGCGTATACGGAGGGGAAGGTGTATTATCTGGCGACGGGTGCGGAGGGGAGCTTTTGTGTGTGGAAGAAGGAGTATTTTCCGAGGCCTCGTCCTTCGATTGCGCAGGAGCTGGCGGGTTGTTCGGGGTTGCCGGAGAGTTTTGTCCTTGTGACGAATAGAGAATTGGGGGAGGATGGAGGAGCATTTAGGCTGATGCTTTTGAAGTCATTTACGAATAGTATTATCGGAGAGAACTTTTTTATTTATCAACTATCAAATTTCCGGAAGGCTCAATAATGGAGAAGGTTCTTTTTTCACATTCTTATTTCATGCGGTTTGATCCCAAACAGTGGGCGACCGGACAGCCCTATCCTCCGCTGGCGACGATTGGAGCTGCCGCCATTTTGCGGCGGGAGGGCTTCCGAGTCGCCCTTTTCGACACGATGTTCGTCGAGGATCCGGATGAGGTGGTTTCGCGGCTGGATGACCAGCGACCGGATTTTTTCGTCGTGTATGACGATGGGTTCAACTATCTGACCAAGATGTGTCTGACTAATATGCGGGAGGCGGCTTATCGGATGATCCGGCTGGCGCGGGAGCGGGGCTGTATCGTTATCCTGTCGAGCTCGGACTCGACGGACCACTACCGCGAGTACCTGGGGAAGGGAGCGGATTTTGTGCTGTTGGGAGAAGGGGAGCAGACGTTGCTGGAGCTGGTGCAGACGATTCGGGAGGGAGGAGATGATTTTACTTCGATCCAGGGGCTGGCCTATATGAAAAATGGGCAGCCTTTTCGTACACCGGCGCGACCGGTATTGCGGGAGCTGGATGGTCTGCCGTTGCCGGCCTGGGACCTGGTCGATATCGAGAGCTACCGGTTGATCTGGAAACAGTCGAGCGGGTATTTTTCTTTGAATATCGGGACGACGCGGGGCTGTCCGTTCAAGTGTAACTGGTGTGCGAAGCCGATCTATGGGAACCGCTATAATGCCCGGTCGCCCCGGCATGTGGTGAGTGAATTGAAGATGCTGAAGGAGGCGTATGGCTTCGACCATATCTGGTTCTGTGACGATATATTTGGATTGAAGCCGGGTTGGGTGAATGAGTTTGCCGACCTGGTGGAGGAGGAGGGATTGTCTTTCCGTTTCAAGATACAGTCGAGGGCGGATTTGCTGTTGCAGGAGAACTATGTGCAGGCCCTGGCCAGGGCGGGTTGTGAGAATACCTGGATGGGGGCGGAGAGCGGTTCTCAGAAGATATTGGATGCGATGGACAAGGGAACGACGGTAGGTCAGATCGCGGAGGCGACGGAGCTTTTGCGCCGGTATGGGATTCGGCCTTCTTTCTTTATACAATTTGGTTATCCGGGTGAGACGAAGGAGGATATCGATAAGACGATACGTATGATCAATAAGCTGCTGCCGGACAGTCTGGGGATTTCGGTTTCTTATCCTTTGCCGGGGACGGTATTTTATGAGAGGGTCAGGGCGGATATGAAGGAGAAGACGAACTGGACGGATTCGGATGAGCTGCAGCTGATGTTTAAGAATACGTATCCGCCGGCCTTTTATAAGCAGCTGCATCGGTATGTGCATAAGAGCTATCGCTGGCATATGGCGCTGCGGCAGCTTGGGGATTTGTTTAAGCATCCGGCGGCGATAACCCGATCGGGGCTGCAGAAGGCGGCTTCGCTTGTTTGGTATGGACCGGCTTCGGTCATCGATAGAATTAAACTGGCTCGATATGAATTCAGCGGACAGGGTAAATGAGGGTTTAGCGGCGGCGGCTTTTAGCAAGCAGTCGGCGGGGTTTGATGAGTATGATAGGGGGAATACTATTATTCATTATAAGCGTCGTCGTGTGAGGGAGCATGTGCTGAGTTTTATGGGAGGGACGGGTTCTATTTTGGAGTTGAATTCGGGGACGGGGGAGGACGCGGTGTTTTTCGCCAGAGAGGGATACCGGGTGCATGCGACGGATATTGCCGAAGGGATGCAGGAGCGGTTGAAGGAGAAGGTGTACCGGCTGGGGTTGGAGGATCGGGTGACGGCGGAGCTGTGTTCGTTCAATTCGTTGGATGAGCTGAAGGCGAGAGGGCCTTATGATTTGGTCTTTTCGAATTTCGCCGGATTGAATTGTACGGATAAGTTGGATGAGGTGTTGCATTCTTTGACGCCGCTGGTGAAGCCGGGGGGGCAGGTTACGCTGGTTATCTTGCCAGGGTTTTGTTTGTGGGAGAGTTTGTTGGTGTTCAAGGGGAAGTTCCGGACGGCGGTGCGGAGGTGGTTTAGTGGTAGGGGTGCCCGATCGAGGGTCGAGGGCGTTTATTTCAAATCATGGTATTATTCACCGGGTTTTGTGCGGCGGGAGATGGGGAAGGATTTTGAGCTGTTGGGGTTGGAGGGTTTGTGTACGGTGGTGCCGCCTTCGTATATAGAGGGGTTTGCGGAGAAGAGGCCGAGGTTGTATGAGAGGCTTTGTAGTTTGGAGGAGAGGTGGAAGAATTTATGGCCCTGGCGGGCCATAGGGGATTATTATATTATAAGCTTTAGACGGAAGCTTCTATGAGGCCCCAACTGTGCTCCAGCTCGTGGAGGCGGCGGGCATATCGGTCGAGGACTTTTTGTTGAAAGTTTTCGGGGTTGGGGCGGGAGAAGTGTTTCTCGTTTTGAAGGGCCATCCGGTTTCCTTTTTTGTTGCGGTCTCCGCGTTGTTCCTTTTTTTGCCAGCGTTGGGTGGTCCAGCGTTGGAAGAGGTCGTCGAGGCGGTCGCCCCAGCGGCCATCCAGTATTTTCTCCAGGAAATTTTTTACGATTGAAGAGGGGACGGGGCCTTCGGCGGCCTTTGTCCGGTTATTGTATTGGGGGAAGTAGCGAGACGTCCAGTTATTGGCGTCGAAAAATTTGACGAGGCCACCGTTGCCGCTAGCGGGGAGGAGGGTAATCATTTCGGTGGCGGTGAAGATGTTCTTTTCTTTGATCTCGAGGGCTTCTTCATCGACGTAGTAGTTCATGCAATACCAGTTCTGACGATTGCGGAGGTAGTTGAGCTTTTTAAAGCCGTGCATGAGGGTACGGGCGATCCAGAGGCGATTGCGCCGGGTGATGATGAAATAATCGATATCGGCGGATTCGTCGGCGAAGTGCTTGGAGAGGGAGCCGGAGATGCCTATGCCGCGGACGTAGGGGAAGCGGTAGAGCTGGCGGGAAATGCGGGCGGCGATCTTTAGAAGGTCATCCGCGTGGCGGTTGCCGCGGAGGCGGCGGGTGGTGAGGGCGGGGTCGTTGCGGAGGGAATAGAAGGGGGTATTTGTTTGGGGATTTGCGTGGGGATTTGTGTGGGCTGCTTCTGGTGCGTCAGGTGTGTTTAGCTGGGTTGTATCTAACTGGAATAGAAGGCCTTCCCGGGTCAGCGTGTCGAGCTCTGTTTGCAGGTCGATGGCGGGGGCCTCTTTGTCCAGAAAAAAGAGAATCTCGTCGGCGGTTACAGGATAATCGAAAAGGTCGAAATAAGCTAAAACCTTTAATATGCTTAGTCGCATGGGCATGAAAGGTAAAACGGTAAATTTTTCGCAGTGGTTGCTTGGGGGAGGGTAAGGGGAAACGTGGATTGTCGGGGTAGGGGCAACCGCTGCATTTTTAGCTGCGTTTGATCTTTAGGATGATGGACGTAAAACTGGAAAATACGCGGCTGAAGAATTATTTTTTCTTTAAGCGGGCTTTCGATCTACTATTCTCCGCTCTGGTTATCGTGGGAGTACTTAGCTGGGTGCTGCCGCTATTGGCCTTGCTGATCCGGATGGACACACCGGGGCCGGTTTTCTTTTTACAGAAGAGGGTAGGGAAGGGAGGAAGGCATTTTACGTGTGTCAAGCTTCGGACGATGGTTTTGAATGCGCAGGCCGATCGGGTGCCGGCCAGCTGGAACGACAAGCGGGTTACGAGAATGGGGCGTTGGCTGCGCAAGACTCATTTGGACGAATTACCTCAATTTTTTAATGTTTTGCTGGGTTCGATGAGCCTGGTGGGGCCGAGGCCTTATATGCTGGCGGACAGCCAGGAATTTTCGAGACTGGTTCCCAATCATCCGGTAAGGAATTTTGTAAAACCCGGTATAACGGGAATGGCGCAGGTGAAGGGGCTGCATGGTCCTTTGATCGACCGGGCCACCCTTTTCTCCCGTTATCACTGGGATGTCTTTTATATACGCAATGCGAGCTTTCTGTTGGACATCCGCATCATCCGGCAGTCGATCCAGCTTTTATTTACCCAACAGATTCCTGCAGCATGAGAGTAGCTTTTATCACCAGGTCCACTTTGTATACCGTCAGAGGCGGGGACACCTTCCAGGTGGCCCAGACGGCGCGGCACCTGGAGCAGCTGGGGATCGAGGTGGATATTTTGCTCACGGATGAGGCGATCGACTATGATCGTTACGACCTGCTGCATTTCTTCAATATTATCCGGCCTGCGGATATTCTTTGTCATATCCGACCGGACAAGCCATTTGTCGTTTCGTCGTTGCTGGTCGATTATAGCGGTTACGACAAACATCACCGGAAGGGTATTACGGGCAGGATTGCCCGCTTTCTATCGCCGGGTGCGATCGAATATTGTAAGACCATCGCGCGGTATTTGTTGGGGAAAGACAAGCTGATGACGAAGAGCTATCTCTGGAAGGGGCAACAGGGTTCGGTACAGGAGATACTGGACAAGACTTCGCTGGTCTTTTCCAATTCGAGCATGGAAAGTCATGAATTGGCTACGCAGTATCAGCTGAAGACGGATTGTATATCGGTTCCCAATGGGTTGGACGCGGAGCTATTCTCCTTTGACGAGGCTTTGAAGAAGGATGAACGGCTGGTGCTTTGTGTGGCGAGGATAGAGGGAATCAAGAATCAGCTGAACCTGATCAAGGCTTTGAACGATACGCCGTACCGGCTGCTGATCATCGGCGATCATGCGCCGGGGCATGCGGATTATTACCAGGAGTGCCGTCGGGTGGCGAGTGCGAATGTGGAGTTTATCGAGCATATCCCGCAGACGGAGCTGGTCCACTATTATCAGCGGGCCAAGGTGCATATCCTGCCCAGCTGGTTCGAGACCTGTGGACTCTCTTCATTGGAGGCGGGGGCGATGGGTTGTAATATTGTTATTACCGATAAGGGATACACCCGGGAATATTATGGCGACTATGCGTTTTATTGTGACCCGGGGAATCCGTCTTCGATATTGGACGCGGTGGAGCACGCTGCGCAGTCGGTCTTTCGCGCCGATCTGAGGGAGCAGATATTAACTAACTATACCTGGGACAGGGCTGCCGCTTCGATTGCCCGTGGGTATAAAAAAATATTACGTTCAATATGAGTCTTCGGATTGCCATTATGGGTACAAGGGGAATTCCCAATCACTATGGGGGTTTCGAACAGCTGGCGGAGCATTTGGCGCCGGGACTGGTTAGCATGGGGCATGAGGTGACAGTATATAGCTCTCACAATCATCCCTGCCAGGTAAAGGAATGGAAGGGGGTGAAGATCGTGCATTGTTATGACCCGGAATATTGGATGGGGAGCGCGGGACAATTTATCTATGATCTGAATTGTATCATGGATGTACGGAAGAAGAATTTCGACGTGATCCTACAGCTGGGTTATACGAGCAGCTCGGTTTGGGGCTCTTTGTTCCCGCCGGGTGTGGTGGTTCTTTACAATATGGATGGGCTGGAATGGCAGCGGGCGAAGTATTCGAAGCTGACGCGTCGGTTCCTGCTTTTTGCCGAGCGGCTGGCGGTGAAATACAGTCAATACCGGATTTCGGACAGTCCGGTGATACAGCGCTATTACCAGGACAAGTATGGCATCGAGACGGAATATATCGCCTATGGTGCGGAGGTCTTTAGTCAGGCGGATGTCAACGTGCCGGTGAGCTATGGGGTAGAGCCGGGGGAATATCTGCTGCTGATGGCGAGGATGGAAGAGGAGAATAATATCGAGATGATCCTGAGGGGATTTACGGATAGCGGGACTGATAAAAAGATCCTGATCATCGGCAATGTCGCCAACCGGTTTGGCCGTTATTTGAAAGAGCGATATGGTTCGGATGAACGGATCATTTTTACGGGGGCCATCTTCGAGAAGGAGAAGGTACATGCTCTCAAGTATTATTCACGATTGTACTTTCATGGGCATAGTACGGGGGGGACGAATCCGTCCCTATTGGAAGCGATGGCGAGCAAGGCTTTGATATTTGCGCATGACAATGCTTTTAACCGGAATGTGCTGGGAGACGATGCGTATTATTTCAGTTCCGCGGGGGATATTACCTTATTTATCGAGGGTTTTGACGGTGGGATGAAGGAAGACGAGATGCGCCAGCGCAATTCTGAGAAGATTGTCGCGTATTTCAATTGGCCTTCGATCATTACGCAATATGAGCGATTTATGATGCAATGCTTATTTCTATTCAAGAATAAGAATGAAAGAAATATTTTATATAGAAGATACTTCCGCGGGTAAGATCAGCTATTACCTGCTTTTGGTTTTTCTCGTTACGCTGCCTTTGGACCGGATTTATAGCGAGCTATCGTTGATCGGGTTATTGCTGCATACCTTGCTGCATTTGGGAAAGGGCCGGCCCTGGTCTTTGCGTTGGGCTGGCTGGCTGGTGGCGGGTTTATTTTTGCTGATGGCGGTGTCGGCGATTTATGCGCCGAATTTTGGGGATGCGGGTAAGCAGCTGGAAAAGCAGCTGGCCATTTTATTATTTCCGTTGATCGCCTGGTTTTCTCAATTGGATTGGACGACGGTTCGGGAGCGTTTGTTGAAGGCGTTTGCGTGGTCTTGTTTTGGGACGGTGGTGTATTTGTACGGCTGCGCATTTGTTTCGATATATGAGAATGGGTTGGGGTTCGGGGCTTTGTTTGCGCCGGAATATTTGAATCATGCCTTTAGCGCCCCGCTCGATTTGCATGCTACGTATCTTTCGATGTATGTGGCGGTTGCAATGGTAGTTTTTATTTCGATGGCTGTGAAGGATGGCGGCGGGTCCGCGGCGCGGTGGGGGTATTGGCTGATTGTGCTGGTGCTGATGGCGGCCATGTTGCAGCTGGCTTCGAGGGCGGTTTTTCTGGCGTTTCTGGTGGTGTTGAATGTGCTGGTTCCGTGGATGCTGTTGAAAGGGAGGACTCGCTGGCTGGCGTTGGGGGGCTTTTTGCTGGTGAGCGTGATGGCGGTGACGCTGGTGACGATGAACGATAATTTGAACACGCGTTACCTGGTGCAGCTGAAGTACGATATGCAGCGTGTAAGGGGGGGAGAAGGCGATGCGGAGCCGAGGATGGTTCGGTGGGGGTGTGCATGGGAGCTAATACGGGCGAGGCCGTTGACGGGGTATGGGGTAGGGGCGGAGGTTCCGAAGCTGAAGGAAGAATACTATGCGCATGATTTGACGATCTCGTATAAGCACGAGCTGAATGCGCACAATCAATATTTGAGCTATGTGCTCAATGGAGGGGTGGCTGCGGGTTTGTGGTACCTGGCGGTTTTGGGTGCGGGTGCGGGGGCTGCGGTGAGGCGCAGGGATATTTTTTTGGGTACGGTGGTGGTGGTGGTGGCTTTTGTTTCTTTTTCGGAGAATGTATTAGATACGAATAAGGGAATCTTCTTTTTTAGCTGCTTTTTTACTCTCTTTCTTTATCGGCCGCGTTCAGCGGGGATGGCGGGGTGACATGGGGCCCAGCCGCGTTCAGCGGGGATGGCGGGGTGAAATCGCCGTCGGCCGCGTTGCGTCGGGGCGGCTGGATAGTTTTATAGTTTTTTAGATCGTATTTCTGGCCTTCGCTTAGGAAGAAGAAGGGTTGGTCATTCTTGTGGTCGTAGATGGCGACGTAGGATTTGCCGATGACCTGAAGGGTATCGCCTTGTACGAGGATGGCGGTGGCTTCGTCGAGACCGATGCCGATGAGGTCGGGGGCGGCGTGGATGAAGCGGGCGAGGTCGAATTGGCGGTTTCTTTTTAGCAGGTGCTGGTCTATTACTGAATTTTTGAGGAAGGCGAGGCCTTGGGTATGGTCGCCGACGAGGGTTTCTGCGCCTTTGGTGTCACCGCGCCAGAGGAAGGAGCCCTGGATGGAGGCGCCGGCGGAGCTGCCGGCGATGACGCCTCCGCGGTTGAGGACGTCCTGGAAGGCCTGGTGGGTGAGGGTGTTGAGGTAGGAGTCGGCGATGCGCCATTGGCGGCCGCCGATGAAATAGACGCCGGTAGCTTGTTTTATCGGGGCTATGAAGGTTTCGCTGTTGGCTTCTTTTAGGTCGTTTGTGTGGAGGAGGGTGACGTTGGAGATGCCGGTTTGTTTCTTTATTTCTTCCACGTCTTTTTGGTCGAAGGCTGCGGAGTCGCCGGATGCGGCGGTGACGACGACGATTTTGGCTTTATCCTTGCCTCCGGCGAGCTCGGTGAACTTGTTCCAGACGGAGGCGGTGGAGCCGACGTTGCCTCCGATGATGAGGAGGGAGCCGTGTTCGGGGCCGTGGAGGGTGGTGGAGGGGTGGACTTCGATGGGGGTGTTGACGTAGGCCTTTGGTTGAGGGCCTGATTCGGAGTTTTGTGTTTGTGCTGGTGGGGTTGTGGTTTGTGCGGTTGCGTTGGCGGGGTTTTGCGGGGTTGCTGGGTTTTGTGCGGTTGCGGGTGTGATTTTTACGGGGGATAGCATTTTTCTTTCTTTCAGGTCATAGCGCTGGCCTTCGCTTAGCATAAAGAAGGGGCTGTCGGTTTTTATGTTTTTGTAGTCGTAGATGAGGACGTAGGCTTTACCGATGACCTGGAGGGTATCTTTTTGAACGAGGATGGCGGTGGCCTGGTCGAGGCCGATGCCGATGAGCTCGGGGGTATTTTTTATAAACTCCACCATGTCGAACTGGCGATTGCGGGCCAGGAGGTGCTGGTCGATGACGGAGTTGCGGAGGAAGGCGAGGCCCTGGGTGTGGTCGCCGACGAGAATATTATTGTTACGGGTGTCGCCGCGCCAGAGGAAGGAGCCCTGGATGGTGGCGCCGGCGGAACTGCCGATGATGACGCCGCCGCGGTTCAGGACGTCCTGAAAGGCTTTGTGGGTAAGAGTATTGAGGTAAGCGTCGGCGATGCGCCATTGGCGGCCGCCGTCGAAGAAGACGCCGGTAGCGGTTTTGAGGGGTTCGATGAATTTCTCGCTGTTGGCTTCGGCGAGGCTGTGGGCGTTGAGGATGGTGATGTGCTGGATGCCTGTCTGGCGTTTGATGGTGTTTGCGTAGCTGTGGCTGCTGGTGTCGTCGCCGGGGGTGCCGTTGGTGACGAAGACGATACGGGCTTTGTCCTTGCCGCCGGCGAGCTCGGTGAATTTCTGCCAGATTTCGGGGGTGCTGCCGCCGCCTCCGATGATGATGAGGGAGCCGTGTTCGGGGCCGTGGCGGGTGGGGGAGGGGGTGATGGTGATGGGGGTGCGTTGTGCAAATGAAGAAGCAGGCATTAAAAGAAGAAAAGCATAACCAAAGGTTATGCTTGCAAGGGCTATGCGGGGGAGGATATGTTTTCTCATGCTCTTAGGCGTATGTTTCTTTTTTTATGATCGTTTCTGCGAAGCGTTCCATTTCTTCGAGCTGGGGGCTGCATTGCAGGAGGAAGAAGTCGACGCCGGCGGCTTCGAACTGGGCGATACGGTCTTCTACCTGTGCGGGACTGCCGATGAGGCCGCTGCGGAGGCCGCGGTTGGAGACGGAGTAGTCTTCGAGGGAGACTTTTTGTTCGAGCTGGGTGCCGGAGAGCCATTGCTGGTAGTTGTTATAGCCGGGGCTTCCGGGCTGGACGTTGGTGATGCGCTCGAGCTCTTTTTTTGTTTCGGCGTCGCTGCTGCGGATGATGCTGTATGCGGCTACTCCGTATGTCATGGGGGGGAGTCCTTTCTTTTCTCTTCTTTCTTTCATGTCGCGGATACGTTTCCCGATGGTTTCGGGGGTGTCGCCGTGCATGACGTATCCGTCGCAGGTAGAGGAAATGAGGTCTTTGGCTGCATCGGATTCGCCGCCGGCGTAAATGGCCGGGCGGGGTTTGGAGATAGGTTTGGGCTGGAGCGTGTTGTTGGAGACTTTATAGTATTTACCGTCGAAGTTAAAGCCGTTTTCGTTCCATACGCCGTTGAGGACGGTGAGCCACTCTGCGGTGCGGGCGTAGCGGTCGTCGTGCTGTTCGAAGCCGATGCCGTATTTGGTGGCCTCGTCGCGCCACCAGGAGGAGACGACGTTGAGGGACAGGCGGCCTCCGCTGATGTGGTCGATGTTGGCGGCTTGTTTGGCGAGCTGGGCGGGATTATGGAAGGTGGGCCGGACGGCTACCATCAGCTCCTGTTTGTGGGTGACGGCGGCCAGGGCGGCGGCTGTGGACCAGGCGTCGAGGGATGGGGCTTCGATGCCTTTGATGTCGTTTAGATAAAGTTCGGCGATGAGGGAGAGGTCGAAGCCGAGCTCTTCGCTGCGGATGGCGAGTTTTTTTACGTAGTCCCAGGAGGTGGGCATGTTTTCATCTTCTACGTTGCGAAGCCAGCCGCCGAAGACGGGCATCCAGTATCCGTATCTCATAATGCTGTTATTGGGTGTTTATGGTGGCCCCGGGGCCGCCCCCGGGGGTGTTTGGGTTGTTTACGCGTGGACGAGCCTGGAGCTTGCGGCTTTTATGCCGGCTCTTTGTTCCAGGTAGTCCACGAGCTTGTGATGGGGGTTGAAGCCGATGACGTTGACGGCGTCGGCGACGAAGTTGGAGAGGGCGTTTACGTCATAGTAGTAAATCTCGCCGTCGCGGTCGTCTACGATGTATTCGATGCCGCCGACGTCGATGCCGGACTGCTGGACGATGGTTTCGATGGCCTTGATGACGGCGGGAGGGGGCGTGTAGCCTTCTACTTTGAGACCGTTTTTGGGGGCGTCGAGGGCGCAGGCGTTGCGGACGAGCTCTACGCCGGTATTGGTCTGGCAGATATCGGCCGGGCAGAGGTTGAAGGTTTCGCCGGTGAGGTAGACGCGGATGGCGTAGAGATATTTGCCGCCGAGGGTTTCCACGCGGGTGATATAGCCATCGCGTGCAGGGATAAATTCCTGAAGGAGGGCGGTATGGTCTACTCCGAAGTCGAGGTTGCCTTCTGCGATTGCGGCTTTCAGGTCTTCGATGCTGTGGTATTTGGTGATGCCTGCTCCACTGCCTCCGATGTTAGCCTTTACGACGACGGGGAAGCGGAGTCCTTCTGCGGCTGCGATGAGCTGCGAAGGGTGGTTGACGACGTGCGCCTTTGGATATTTGATGCCGAGAGATTGCAGCAGCTGCAGCTGGAGCGCCTTGGAGGTTTCGAAGGTCCAGGCTTTGTAGCCGTTGACGACGGGTACGCCGAGGGTCTCGAGGTGTTTCAAATAATATAGTGTATAGAACATACCCTGGATGCCATCACGGAGATAGGCGGAGGGGCTCATTCGGTTGAAGAAGAGGGAGAAGTTAGGCTTCGGCTCTTCGATTGCAAATTGATGTTGAGCAGGATTGAAACGGGTAAACGGAATACCTCTGTTGTTGAGCTCTTCGAAGAGGGGTTTGAACCAATCAGGGTGTTCGTGATAAATGGCGATGGGTGACATTTTGTTTGCTATTGTTATTTACTATGTAAGATGGGTGTAGTAACTACAAATATACTCGAAAACGAAGATTTTGTAAGTATTTTTTTGTAGTGTCAATGGTTAGTTAATATATTTGTCTACTAATTTAGTGGACTAATACAAAACAACCAAATCGCTGATTTATGGACACTGCTAATTTGTGGCGGGTAGGGGCCCGCATGCGTGGGAGACTGCGAATTATACTTACTCTTTTTGTCTTATTTATCTATTGTTTACCGGTGTTTTCGCAGGAAACGCCCGTTAGTGGAAAAGTTTACACCGACGAAGGCGGTCTTGGCGGAGTGAGCGTCGCTGTAAAGGGGGGCTTGCGTGGGACGACGACGGCTTCGGACGGGTCTTTTAAGATAGTGCTGCGACCGGGTGAAAAGATACTTGTGATCAGCTACGCCGGTTATGAGACGCAGTATGTGGGGGCTCGCGAAGCGGCTTCCGTATTATTGAAGAAGGAGAACCGTCAGCTGGAGGATGTGATCGTTACGGGGTATAGCACGCAGAACCGGAAATTTGTCGCGGGTTCGATCACGAGTGTGAGCGGGGATGCGATCAAGAGCACGCCGGCTGCGGGTTTCAATCAATTGCTGCAAGGCAAGGCTACGGGGGTACAGGTGCTGGCGAATTCGGGCGTGCCGGGCGGAGGTATAACGTTTCGTGTGCGGGGCAACAACTCTATCAATGCTTCGGTGGATCCTTTATATGTGGTCGATGGGGTATTTGTGAGCAGCGCTGATCCGATACAGACTTCTATCGGCCAGCAGCAGCCTTCGAACCCGCTGGCGGATATCAATCCTTCGGATATCGAGAATATTACGATCCTGAAGGATGCGAATGCGACGGCTATTTACGGCTCGCTGGGGGCCAATGGGGTGATCCTGATTACGACCAAGCGGGGCCGGTTGAATGCGCATCCAAGGGTGACGCTGAATGCGTATCACGGTTGGTCGAATGCGATTCGTCAATTCAAGGTCACCAATGGGCCGCAGACGGGGTTGCTGGCTAATGAATCGGTCCGGAATTCGGCGATCGATCGTGGGCAGGACCCTTCGTTGGTGACGCTGCCGTTTGCCAATCCGGACACGCTGCCGACTTATGACCGGTTCAAGGATTTGTTCCGGACGGGGGCTACGTCCAACTATGAGCTGGCGGTGCAAGGGGGGACGGACAAGAGCACGTATTATACGGGAGTGGGTTACTTCAAGCAGGAGTCGGTAGTGCGGCCTTCGAACTATGAGCGATATACGGTCCGGTTCAACTATGACAATTACATCAGCTCGCAGCTGAAGGTGGGGACGAGCATCAATATTTCGCGGTCGTACCGGAATCTTTCGAGCAATGACAATAACCCGCAGGGGGTGATCAATTCGGCGTTGTTTGTCCGGTCGTATCTGCCGATTTTCAATCCTAACGGTACTTACGCCAGGTATGGCAGCTTCGACAATCATATTGCGCTTATCAAGAATTTAGATAATAACGCGGTAGGCTGGCGGACCATCGGGAATGTCTTTGGGGAATATACGTTCCTGCCGGGTTTGAAACTTCGGAGCAGCTGGAGCGTGGACAACAATGACGAGTATGAGAACAACTATAATAACACGCTGATCAGTGCGGGGATTGCGACGAATGGGTCGGCGGCTTCGTATGTGACGAAGAATATCGTGTATACGAACGAGCAGGTATTGACTTATGTCAAATCTTCGGGTAAGCACTCGATCAATGCGCTGGTGGGCAATACACTAAATTCCGTGGTGAACAAGCTTACTACTGCGACGGGGCAGGGATTTCCCGCCAATAGCATCAAGGCTATTTCTGCCGCTGCGACGACGACGGGTTCGTCCTCTTCTGCGGTATCCAAGCTGGTGTCTTTCTTTGGAAAGGCCAGCTATACCTACGACAATAAATACACCCTGGATGCGAGCTTGAGGGCGGATGGCTCTTCGAAGTTCGGTGCGAACAACCGGTGGGGATATTTTCCGTCGGGGGGATTGACGTGGAGAGCGGGGCAGGAGGAGTTTATTCAGCGGTGGGGGTTCTTCGATGAGCTGAAATTTCGGGTGAGTGCGGGTTTGTCCGGCAATCAAAATGGGATTGGGTCGTATGCGGCGCTTGGGCTTTCCGCCGGAGGGGCGAACTATCTGAACAGTCCGGGGACTTCGCCGAGTCAGCTGGCCAATGCGGACCTGACCTGGGAGACGACGCGTCAGGTGGATGTGGGGACGGAGTTTACGATCCTGAAGCGCAGGCTGAGCGTAACGGTCGATTACTATGACAAGCATACCTATGACCTGTTGCTGAATGTACCGGTGCCTTCGCGCTCCGGCTTTACCACCTATTTGCAGAACTATGGGGCGGTGAGCAACAAAGGAGTGGAGGTTGCGCTGCACTCGGTGAACTTTGACGGCGCGGATTTTCGCTGGACGTCGGACTTCAATATCTCCTTCAACCGGAACAAGATCGTGAAGCTGGCTTCGGATATTGCGCAGGGTGCGTCGGGGAGGAATATCTCGATACTCAGGAAGGGATACGCGGTGAATTCGTTCTGGTTGTACCGCCAGCTATACGTCGACGACCAAACCGGGAATGCGGTTTATGAGGATGTGGACAAGAGCGGAACGATCACGGCGGCGGATCGGCAGATCGTGGGGAATGCCTTGCCGAAGTATACGGGTGGGCTGACGAATACGCTTTCGTACCGTGCTTTCGACTTTGGGTTCTTCTTTTATTTCCAGCAGGGGAACAAGATCATGAACATGAATGAATTCTTCATGGTGCATGGTGGGACGCAGGCTAACATTGGGTTTGTACCTCGTCAGCTGGAGCGCTGGCAGAAGCCGGGAGATAAGACTGACGTGCCTCGTATAACGACTTTCAGCAGTAATCCTACGCAGAATGATGGGGCGGCCAACAACTACGGCGGGAATGTAGCGAGTTTGAGCAGCCGGTACCTGGACGATGGTTCCTTTCTCCGGCTGAAGACGATTACGCTTGGGTATACGATTCCTTCTTCGCTGGTACGGCGGTGGCGGCTTTCCGGGGTGAGGGCGTATGTGCAGGCGACCAATCTATGGACGATCACCAGCTACCGGGGATTGGATCCCGAGGTCAGCTCGCAGGGGAATAACCAGAATACGGCGGGATATGACTGGGCGACTGTGCCGCAGCCGCGTACGATACAAGCCGGGTTGAATGTTAGCTTTTAAATTTTGAAATTATGAAACCGATATATCAGTTTTTGTTGTTAGGAGTGTTGCTTTCATCGTGCAAGAAGTTTTTAACCGAGACGCCGAATAATGCGCTGCCGGCGGGACAGTCGATCACGGATGTGGGGACGGCGCGGGCGGCGATCCTGGGCGCTTATGACGGGGTGCAGAACTATTATGCAGGGAATTACCCGACGCTGGGTGTGATGCCGGCGGACAATGTGATCTTTAACGGAACGCTGAGTCAGTATTTACAGCTGGACCAAAATGCGATACCGGCGGATAATGTGACGACGGTGGCGGCCTATCAGGGAATCTATAAGGCCATCAATGCGGCTAACTCGGTAATCGCTTATGTGCCGGGGGTGAATGACCCGCAGCTGACTGCTGCGGAGAAGAGTACAATACTGGGGGAAGCTTATTTTATCAGGGCTTTGGGATATTTCGACCTGGGCCGGGGCTGGGGCGGCGTGCAGCTACAGCTGGCTCCGACGAAGGATTTGAGCGGGTTGAAGGGGGTAAAGCGGAGCTCGCTGGAGGATACGTATAAGCAGGTGCAGGCGGATTTGAATATTGCGGAGGGGCTGTTGCCGGAGGACGCATCGACGCGGAACAGGGCGCAGAAGAGCGCTGCAAGGGCGCTGCATGCGCGGCTGGATTTGTACCGGGGGAATTGGGACTCGGCGGAAATTTATGCTTCTGCTGTTATTGCGAATGCGAAGTACAGCCTGGTCCGGCCTTATTCTTCGTTTTTTACTTCGCCGTTTTTGAGTGCGGAGTCGGTCTTTGAATTGACATTTTCGGCCAATGACCGGAACAGCTACTGGAATCTATGGTATCCGAGCTCGGCGGGCGGGCAGTATACGTTGAAGCCTTCGGCGTCGATTGTTTCACGGCTGAACGACCCTGCGGTGGGTGGGAGCCGGAAGGCGTTGATTGCGGGTTCGGGTTCTTCGGTGTATGGCGTGTTGTATAATACGAGCGCTACGAGTACGGACCCGTCGTATGTGATCCGGATTGCGGAATTGTATTTGATACGGGCGGAGGCCCGGGCACAGCAGGGTAAGCTGGCCCTGGCGCTTGGTGATCTGAATGCGGTACGTGCGCGGGCGGATGTGGGACCTTCGGCGGCGGTGAGCGCTTCGGATGTGCTGCAGGCGATAGAAGATGAGAACAGCGTGGAGTTTGCTTTCGAGGCGCATCGATGGTTCGACCTGGTGCGGACGAAGCGGGCGGGGGTGGTGCTGGGGCTGACGAATAGCAACGCGTGGCTGTTTCCGTTGCCATTGTCGGATGTGCTGTCCGACCCTGATCTGGAAGGAAAAAATAATCCTGGATATTAATAATACCTACTACATGCAATACAGATTTTTGTTTTTTGTTTTATTGGCGTTTGGGACGGCGAGCGCTCAAACCGATTATTACTTTGCCGGAAAGGGGACTTTCGACCCTGCTATTCCGACGCCTGAACAGTTTTTGGGATACCCGGTTGGGTCGCATTATACGCGGCATGACGAGATCATCGCTTATTTCAAGGAGCTGGCGAGGGTTTCGCCGAAGATCCATGTGCAGATCATCGGGAAGACGTATGAGGAGCGGCCGCAGCTGATTGCGACGATTACTTCTACGGAGAATTACAGTCACCTGGAGGCTATCCGGCAGGAACATGCGACGCTTGTGGATCCATCGAAGCCGTTGGTTTCTTCGGGGGCGCCGGTAGTGGTGCTATTGGGGTATAGCGTGCATGGGAACGAGACGTCGAGCGGGGAGGTAAGCATGCTGACGGCCTATTATCTGGTGGCGAGTCAGAGTGAAGAAACCCGTAAATGGTTGAATGAGGCGGTTGTATTTATCGATCCGTCGTTGAACCCGGATGGAAGGGACCGGGCGGCGAATTGGTACAACTCTTATAAGAGCTGGCCTCCGGTAGCGGATGGGAATGACAAGGAGCACCTGGAGATCTGGCCGGGTGGAAGGAGCAATCACTATCTGAACAATCTGAACCGGGATTGGCTGAGTGTGACGCAGGTGGAGAGTAAGAATCGATTGGAGTGGTTTCATCAGTGGTATCCCAATGTTCAGATCGACTTTCACGAGCAGGGCGCGAATGCGACCTATTACTTCGAGCCGACGCCGAAGAGTCATCAGAGCCCGATCATTCCGCAGGAGATGTACGACTTCAATGCGGTGTTGGCGAAGTACCAGGCGAAGGCGTTGGACGATATCGGGTCGCTTTATTTTACAAAGGAAAACTATGATAATCTTTCTCCGATCTATGGGAGTACCTATCCGAAATTTTATGGCGGGGTAGGGGCGACTTTCGAGGAGGCCAGCTCGGGGGGGATTGCCCGCGAGACGACGAATGGGATTCTTACGTTTTCGTTTACGATCAGGAATCACCTGGTGACGGGGCTGGCTACGGTGCGTGGCGCCGTTGCCGAGAAGGCGGGGCTATTCAAGCTGCAGAAAGATTTCTTCAAATCGGCGTTGGAGCAGGCGCATGCCAATGCGGCGAAGGCTTTTGTTTTTGGGGATTCTCGTGATGAAACGTTGACGGCGCGGTTTCTGGATCTGTTGCTTCGGCATCGGGTGAAGGTGTATGAGCTGCCGGAGTCGGTGACGGTAGATGGGAAGCGGTTCGAGAAGGGTAAAGCTTTTGTGGTTCCGTCGGAGCAGGCGAACTTTCGGATTATCCATTCTTTATTTGAGGAGAACCTTTTGAAGGATAGCATTTTTTACGATAATACGGGTTGGTCGGTGATACATGCGTATGGGTTGCAGTATGCGAAGGTGGTTACGCCTGGATTTGGGAAGGGGGAGCTGGTGACGGCGGTGCGGGCGGCTTCTGGCCGTGTGGTTGGCGGAGTGTCTTCGTATGCTTACCTGGCTTCGTGGTCGGAGTATAATGCGTCGGGGTTGTTGTATGAATTGCTTCGGCAGGGGGTATTGGTGAAGACTTCGTTTAAGCCATTTACCGCTAATTTGAGCGGGGGCGGGACGCGGGCGTATAGCTATGGGAGTTTGGTGATTCCGGTGGCGGGTCAGTCGATTGGTGCGGACTCGCTGTATAAGGTGCTGCAGGGGGTATCGGGTCGCTTTGGGATTGAGATTGCGGGTGTGGGGACGGGTTTTAATGCGGCGGGGATCGATTTGGGGAGCAGCAATATACGGTCGGTGAGGAAACCGGAGGTGGCGATTGCTTTTGGTCAGGGAGTGAATTCGGAAGAGGCGGGGCAGGTTTGGTTCTTGTTGAATCAGCACTTGGGGCTGCCGCTGGTGAAGATCGATGTGGGGGCATGGGGAAGGGCTTCGCTTCGTAAATATAATACGCTGGTGCTCGTGGGGGGAAATTATGCGGATTGGGATAAGGCGGTGGTGGGGAAGATCAAGGAGTGGGTGAATGATGGGGGGACGTTGATTACGTTTCAGGGGGCTACGGCCTGGGCAGTGAGGCAGGAGATTGCTCATGCGGGGTTGTTGGAGGGGTTGCCGTTTGCGGGTAGGGGGGAGGTTTCTGCGGGAGGGGGTGGTGTGAGTGGGCCGGCTGGGGCTGGGGGGCGTGTGGAGGCTTCGGCGGGTGGCCGGGCTGGAGTGGAGGCGCCGCGTGTGGGGGCGGATACGGCGCGGGTGCGCCGGGGTGATGGCGGGGTCGAGCGGTTTGATTTTGCGAGGCAGCAGGATGTGGAGGGAGCGAAGCGGATCAATGGGGCGATCTTTGTTTCGGATTTGGATATTACGAGTCCGATTGGGTTTGGGGTGAATGATAGGAGGCTTTTTATCAATAAGAATGGGCCGACGATTTTGGTGCCGTCGAGGAATAAGTATGCGACGGTGGCGAGGTATACGGGGAATTCGTTTATCAATGGATATGCGTCGAAGGAGAATATTGCGCGGGTGAATAATTCGGCGGCGATCGTGACGTCGGCGGAGGGTGCTGGGACGGTGGTGTTGTTTGCGGATGATCCGACGTATCGGAGTTATTGGTTGGGGACGAATCGATTGTTTTTGAATGCGGTGTTTTTTGGGAATTTGCTGGGGGGAGGATTTGGTGGAGGGGGGGAATAGATTTTTCTTTTCTTTTTTGGGAAAGGGTCATGCGTTTTGCATGGCCTTTTTTGCGACCTGTGTTGCTAATTTATTTGGCTATTTTTATGCTCATTAATTTAGTGATGTCTCGTAATCCTTATGAATATAATCAAGTTGCTGCCACCCGGTATGATTTCGTTAGTGTAGGTAAGACGAGAGTCGAGAAAGTAGTGGTGTTTACACTGATAGAGGACTTTGGTGCAATGAATCTAGGTTTAGGAGATTTATTGCCGGATGGCTCAATAGATTATGGAAGGGTTTCGGATAATGGCGATATTATTAAAGTTTTGGCAACAGTTGTTGATATAGTAAAGCACTATACCTGGCTTCATCCTGAAGCTTTTATTTATTTTCAGGGGAGTACCAATGAGCGTACAAAATTATATGGAAGAGTTTTAAAGAATTACTATTCAAGCTTTAGCGAATCGTTTTGGGTGTATGGTGCTATGGAAGAAGAAGATGGAGTGAAGTTCGTGCCGTTTGATGTGACGATGAGTGGGGGATATTTAGGATTTCTGGTAAAAAGAAAGTAATTTCGAGGAGTGATTGTAAGGAAAAAAAATATCAGAATTAAGAAAAATAAGAAAGCGCCTAAGAGCGAAATTAGGGAGCTTGAAAGGCAATGGGTGGAGGTGCACAGTCATATCGATCCTAATAATGCTCCTTATGACAAATTGGAGAAGGCAAAAGAGCTGTTTCGGCAGCCTAGTGTTATAAAATCTCTAAAGGAATTGGGCTTGATTGATAAGGATTGATTTTCTTATCTTCAGGCATGCTTAGATTTTACTGCTTATTTATTACTCTCTCTTTGTTGGTAATGGGCGCTGAGGCCCAGGAAAAATCTTTGAAGGGCGTGGGCGCCCAGGAAATACCTTATACTTCTTGTACGAATTGTTGGAATGCGGATTCGCTGGGGAATCAGCGGATGGTGGTGCGGTTTAATGGGCCGGGGGCGGTGGCGCATGTGGTGGCGCCGTGGCGGAGGAGGGATGGGGGTGTGGATGCGAAGCGGATTATTGTGCAGGATGGGCAGACGGGGAGGAAGGTGGAGAAGGTTGGGAGGGGAAGGTTGGATAAGGAGGTGGGGGAGTTGTATTGGGAGGCGGTTTCGGGGAAGGGGGAGTATTATGTTTACTATTTACCGTATCATAACGAGGGGAGGAGTAATTATCCGAAGGGGATGTATTGGGGGGCGGATACGGTGGCGGGGTATGGGAAGGGGGTGGCGGTGAATGCTTCGGTGGTGAGGTTCGAGGCGGTGGATACGTTCAATACGAGGTATCCGATGGAGGTGGCGGCGACGGAAAAGGAGGTGGGGGCGCTAAGGGAGAAGCATAAGGGAGAAGCTTTTTTGTTGTTTCCGGAGGACCGGGAACATTCGATAAGGATGGAAGATGAGCTGCCGTACCGGTGGGTGGCGAGGGGGCTGAGGTCTGTGCTGCAGGGTTCGGCGGACAGGGGGGAGTTTTTTACGTATCAATTGGGGGTGTATGCGCTGCGTGATCTGGAAGATGTGCGGGTGACGGTTGGGCCTTTGAATAGCGAGAGGGGGAAGGTAATTACGGGTGTTTGTTTTAATACGGGAGGCGTGGGATATGATGGGAGGGTGTTTGAGAAGAAAGTGGGGGTTCGTCAGGGGAAGGTGCAGGCTTTGTGGTGTGGAGTGGATGTTCCAAAAGATGCGGTACCGGGGATGTATAGTGGGGTGGCGAGCGTGAAGGCTGGAGGGATTGAGAGGAGGGTGCAGGTGGCGATTACAGTGGGGAGTAGGGTGGCTGTTGGGGATGCGCCGGAGAAGATGGGGCGGCTCAAGTGGTTGAACTCTACGCTGGCGCAGGAGAATACGGTGGTTGCGCCGTATACGCCGCTGAGGATAGAAGGCGATACGATGGTTTATTTGCTAGGGAGGCGGGTGCAGCTGAATGGGCAGGGGTTCCCGGAGCAGATTACGACCTTCTTTACGCCGGAGATGACGGAGGTGGGGACGCAGCCGAATAATTTATTAGCAGAAAATATTCACTTTCATTTTACGAAGCTGTCGGATGGGAAGGATATCCGGCTGAAAAATGGAGGGGTGGTTTATACAGAGCGGTCAGCCGGGACTGTTAGCTGGAAGGCGAGTAGTACGGCGGCGGAGCTGCAGATGGATGTGACGGGGAGGTTGGAGTTCGATGGATTCCTGAAATTTACGGTGGCGGTGGTGGCTTTGCAGGACCTGGATTTTAAAGATATTGTCATGCATATCCCTTTTCAGAAGGAGGCAGCGCGCTATTGGATGGGTTTTGGGCAGAAAGGGGGAGAGCGGCCGGACAGTATGTATCATTGGAAATGGGATGTAGCGCATAAGAATCAGGATGGGGGTTGGATTGGGGCGGTGAATGCGGGTTTGCAGTATTCGCTCAGAGACGAGCGATATGTGCGTCCGCTGAACACCAACTTTTATTTACAGAAGCCGCTGGTGGAGCCATTGTCCTGGGCGAATGGGGGGAAGGGAGGAATGGACATCGGGATCAAGGGGAGGTCGATGCTGGCCAACAACTATAGCGGTCCCCGGTCGATGAAGAAGGGGGATACGCTGTACTATAACTTTACGCTGCTGATTACGCCTTTTCATACGTTGAATACGGACGCGCAGTGGGCGACGCGTTTTTATCACCGATATAATAGTATCGATAGCATCCGGGCTACGGGCGCCACGGTGGTCAATATCCATCATGCTACGCCGATCAACCCCTGGATCAATTATCCGTTTATAGAATGGAAGAGGATGAAGGGGTATATCGATTCTGCGCATGAGAAGGGATTGAAGGTTAAGATTTACAATACCGTGAGGGAATTGTCTGACCGGGCGTATGAATTATTTGCGCTGCGGAGTTTGGGCGATGAAATTTATTCTCCCGGGAAGGGCGGGGGCTTTAGCTGGCTACAGGAGCATGTGGGGGATAATTATATTCCGGCGTGGTTCGTCCCTGAGATCAAGGATGCGGCGCTGATCAACAGCGGATTGAGCCGCTGGCACAATTACTATGTGGAAGGGATGAACTGGCTGGTGCAGAATGTGGGTATCGATGGGATCTATTTGGATGACGTGGCGTTCGACCGGACGACGATGAAACGGGTCAAGCGGGTGCTGACCAGTGATGGGCATCCTGGTATTATTGATCTGCACTCGGCGAATCAGTATAATAAGAATGATGGGTTTAATAATAGTGCCAATCTTTACATGGAGCATTTTCCTTATCTTAACCGCCTCTGGTTCGGGGAGTACTTCGACTATGAGAAGGGGGACCCCGGGTTCTTTTTGACGGAGGTGAGCGGGATTCCGTTTGGTCTGATGGGGGAGATGCTGGAGGGGGGAGGGAATCCGTGGAGGGGGATGATCTATGGGATGACGAACCGGATGCCCTGGACGGCGAATGCGGATCCGAGGCCGATCTGGAAGCTATGGGATGAGTTCGGTCTGCAGGGAACTAAGATGATTGGTTATTGGAGTCCTTCTTGTCCGGTGAAGACGGATAGGGCGGATGTGCTGGCGACGGTATATAAGAAGGAGGGGAAGGTATTGGTGGCGGTGGCGAGCTGGGCGCCTTCGGATACGACGGTGAAGCTGGTTGTCGATTGGAAGGGATTGGGGTTGGATTCTACGAAGGTGAAGGTGGTGGCGCCGGAGGTGAAGAATTTTCAGGGTGGGCGGGAGTTTTCTTTAAGTGAGGGAATTCCGGTACAGAAAGGAAAGGGTTGGTTACTCGTAATGCAATAAAACTTTTACCAATGAAATTATACAAGACCAGGAAAGGGAATGTTTTGGAAACGGCCAATGGCTACTACCTTATCGATCAAGGCTGGGATCAATTGATTAACCATGAGGGTTTGTACGGGTATTTGGAGGGGCTGGCGGCTACGAGCGGGTCGGGTGTTACGACTTCGCTTGCGGCGAGTGAGGCGGCGGAGTGGCTGAAGGGGGAGCTGCTGGCGCCGGTGGGGTCGCAGGAAGTTTGGGCGGCTGGAGTCACTTATTTACGTAGCCGGGACGCGAGGATGGAGGAATCGAAAGATTCGGGCGGGGCGGATTTTTATGATAAGGTCTATGAGGCGGATCGGCCGGAGCTGTTTTTCAAGTCTCAGGCGCACCGGGTGGCGGCGTATGGCGAGGATGTGTATATCCGAAAGGATTCGAAATGGAATGTGCCGGAGCCGGAGCTGGCTTTGTTTATCAATAGCCAGGGGCAGATTGCGGGGTATACGATCGGGAATGATATGAGCTCGAGGGATATCGAGGGGGAGAATCCGCTGTATTTGCCGCAGGCGAAGGTTTATGAGCGGAGTGCGGCGTTGGGGCCGGGTTTGTATGTGCTGGCTGGGCCGATTCCTTTGTCGACTATGATCAGGATGTCTATCTACCGGAGTAATTCGTCCGTTTATAAAGGCGAAGTGGCGATCAGCCAGATCAAGCGGAAGCTTCCGGAGCTGGCGGAGTGGCTGTTCAAGGAGATGGATTTTATCTATGGGGCGTTTTTGATGACGGGGACTTGTTTGGTTCCGGGGAGTGAGTTTACGCTGCAGCCGGGGGACAGGGTGGAGATTGGGATTGATGGGATTGGGACGTTGGTGAATGTGGTGAGGTATAAGCCGTAAGCGGCGTCTTTGGGGTAGCGGTTGGCGGGGCCCCGGGCTTGGCGGTAGTTGGGCGATGGCCGCGACTACCTTATATTTGCGTCCCATGGAAAAAATGAACTGGCAGCGGCTTTATAGTCCTTTGAGGACGGGCGCGGCGGCGAAGGCCCCGGCGCAGGAGCGGGATTTGAATGTCCGCACTTCCTTTTTGCGGGATTACGACCGCATCATTTTTTCGTCCGCTTTTCGGCGATTGCAGAATAAGACACAGGTGTTTCCTTTGCCGGGGCCGGTATTTGTCCATAACCGGCTTACGCATAGCTTAGAGGTGGCGTCGGTGGGGAGGTCGCTTGGGAAGGCGGTGGGGGATGATATCGGGGCGAAGTATGCGGCGGCAGGGGCTAGCGGCGGTGAGGGGTTGGGAGAAGATTTTTCAGAATTTTATAAGTATGAGCTGCCTTCGGTGATTGCCGCGGGTTGTCTGGCGCATGATATTGGGAACCCGCCTTTTGGGCATTCCGGGGAGGATGCTATCCGTAATTTTTTCAGGGAGCTGGATGGGGAGGGGAAGCGTCGTTTCGAGGAGGAGCTGTCGGAGAATCAGCGGCGGGATTTTTTGTATTTCGAGGGGAATGCCAATGCGTTCAGGACGCTCACGCATAATTTCAATGAACAGAATCTGGGGGGATTTAAGCTGACGTATGCTACGCTGGCTTCGATCGTCAAATATCCGTCGGATTCTTTAAATGGTTTTGACAGAAGCAGGCTGGTGACGAAAAAGTCCGGGTTCTTCGATTCGGAGGCAGGGACTTATCAGGCGGTGGCCCGGGAGCTCGGGATTCCGCAGCTGGAGGAGGGGAAGCAGGTTTATGCGAGGCATCCGTTTGTCTATCTGGTGGAGGCGGCGGACGATATCTGTTACCGGGTCATCGATTTTGAGGATGCGCACCGGCTCAATATCATTTCAATCGATACGATACGGGAGTTATTTTTAGCCTTTTTCGATGATGTGCAGGGATATGGTTCGAGGGAGAAGGTGGAGAGCACTTTGAATGGGATTGTCGATGATAACCAGAAGGTTTCATATCTGCGGGCGATGCTGATCAATCATTTGATCTTCCGGGTGAAGGATATCTTTATGGAGAAGGAGGAGCTGTTGCTGGAGGGGAAGGTGGAGAAGTCGCTGATCGATTATTTGCCGGCCAGGGAATTGGCATTGATGAAGAAGATCGATGCTTTTTCGGTGCAGCATATCTATAATCACCGGTCGGTGGTGGAGATCGAGATTGCGGGTTACAATGTGATCGGGGGTATGTTGAAGGAGTTTTTTGGGGCGGTGTTGAATCCGAAATCCGTCAAGTCGGAGAAGCTGCTGCAGCTGATTTCCAAACAATTTGTTATTACGGGAAAGCCGGGAGGGCTGTACAGCGATATTCAGTCGGTAGTGGACTTTATATCAGGGATGACGGACCTCTATGCTGTTGATTTATATAGGAAAATAACGGGTATGGCGTTCCCGCAGATTCGGTAGGCGGGACGGCTGGGCCGGGTGGTTTCGGCGGCTGGATGCGGGTTTGGACGTGGGGCTGTTGGCATGATTATTTGGTTTGGTGTAGTATTGTTTCACTTTTAAATTGAAGTTTATGCCAAATCCAAAAACAGATACGAGCGGGTTTTCAACCAGCAATGCGGATGAGGAGCGGGATATGGGCGCTAAGGGTGGTCCGACCACGGGTATGGGCCAGCCGGACAACAAGCATGGGGTGGGTGCACCTTATGATTCGGACTTGCAGGCGCAGATAGCGGCCAAGGGAAAAAATAAAGATAAGGATCGGAATAAACCCAATCACCGATCGTCGCTCTAAAAGGATAGAAGCCCACCTAACGGTGGGCTTTTTCTTTGGCATGATTATATGATTACAATCAGTATCAAAAAACTTATTTTATGTTTAACAGATTCCCTATTCGTTTTACATTCGACGGCGTCGACTATCGCGGTGAGGTCAAACCCATGCACAGCAGCCTTCAGCACCGGATTCCTACTATTTTCCAGGTGTTTCTAAATAACGTATATTGTGGTTTGGTGAAGAGGAGGGGGGAGGACTGGGAAACCGATTCCCCAAAATGTGCGATCATGGTAAACGTTATTGGTAATCACATTTATGATAGGTACGAATAGGTGGTGTCTTGTTATTTTTTTGTTGATGGTGGCGACTGCGGAAGCGCAGGCGCCGCGTCGTTCTACGAGCTGGGCGATGTTGCCCTTTGTCAAGGTGGATGCGGTCAATCCCGTTTTAGGGCCGGGAAATGCTTCTTTTGACGATCCGGTTTCCAAAAAGAAAATTTATTGGGAGGAGAGGGATGTTTACAACCCTGCCACGGTGGTAAGGGAGGGGAAGTTGTTTTTGTTATATCGGGCGCAGGACAGAGTGGGTACATCGCGGATTGGGCTGGCGGAGAGTACGGATGGGGTGCATTTTAAGAGATATCCGATGCCGGTGCTGTATCCTGATCATGACGCGCAGAAGAAGTATGAGTGGCCTGGGGGGTGTGAGGACCCGAGGGTGGTGGAGGATGAGAAGGGAACTTATTACATGACGTATACGGCGTTTGATGGAAAGCTGGCGAGGTTGATGGTGGCTACGTCGAGGGATTTGGTGCATTGGGTGAAGAGGGGGCCGGTTTTTGCCCGGGCGGATTTGGCGGCGCCGGGAAGGGGGGCTGCGGGAGCAGGGAAGGGAGTAGGTAGACCGGGAAGAGAAGCCGTTAATTGGGTGGACAAGTGGTCGAAGTCGGGTTCGATCGTTTCGAGATATGTCGGGGGAAGGGTGGTCGCGGCCCGGATTAAGGGAAAATATTGGATGTATTGGGGGGACACGCATATCTGGGCGGCGGTGTCGGACAATCTGATCGATTGGACGCCTGTCGAAAAGCCGGTGTTGTCTCCGCGGGCGAAGAAATTCGACAGTGATCTGGTGGAGTCGGGGCCGCCGGCGATGCTGACGGAGCAGGGGATTGTGCTAATTTACAATGGGCGGAATGTACGGTCGAAGGGGGATCTGGCTTTGCCGGAGGGGACGTATGCCGGGGCGCAGGCTTTGTTCGACAAGAATGATCCGACGCGGTTAGTGGACAGGATGGAGAATTATTTTATCAAGCCGGACAAGCCCTATGAGTTTAGCGGCCAGGTGAACCAGGTGTGTTTTTTGGAGGGGCTGGCTTTTTTACGGGGTCAGTGGTTCTTGTACTATGGCACGGCCGATTCGAAGATAGCCGTGGCTGTTCATAAATAGTACTGCTTACATTTAGCTCTGCTTACATTATATAATTGCTTGTGATGGAAACCTTAAGACAATCTGCTTTAATTGGGCGGAGCCCAATCGCCATATTTTTGGCCGCTGTTGCGGCTTTTTCTGCTTTCGGCGCGTTTGCGCAGCCGCATCCGGAGCCGGTCAATTTCTCACACGTTCATATTACCGATTCTTTTTGGCGTCCGAAGATGGACAAGGTCTCTACGGTGACGTTGGATGCGTGTATCTATCAGACCGAGGTGAAGACGGCGCGGATTCGGAATTTCGAGAAGGTGGACCGTAAGAAGGGGGAGAAGCACGAGGGGATTTTTTACGACGACTCGGACGTCTTCAAGGCGCTGGAGGCTATTGCGTATTCGCTGAAGACACATCCGAATGCGGGAATGGAAGCGAAGGCCGATGGCTGGATTGACAAGATCGTGGCGGCGCAGCAGCCGGATGGCTATCTCAATACTTATTTTACGTTGCAGGGGTTGGACAAGCGGTGGACGGATATGAGCATGCACGAAGATTATAATGGGGGGCATTTGATCGAGGCGGCGGTAGCTTACTATGATGCGACGGGGAAGCGGAAGCTGCTGGATGCGGCGATCCGGTGGGCCGATCACTTCGATAGCTTGTTCGGTCCGGGGAAACGGGATTGGGTAACCGGACACCAGGAATTGGAGCTGGCGTTGGTGAAGCTGTACCGGACGACGAATAACGAGAAATATCTGAAGCTGGCGCACTGGCTCCTGGACGAGCGGGGGCACCGGCTGGCCAAAGGCTATACCTGGACGGACTGGAAGGATACGGCGTATGCGCAGGACCTGGTGCCGGTGAAGGATCAGAAGAAGATTACGGGGCATGCGGTGCGGGCGATGTATATGTATACGGGGGCGGCCGATGTGGCGACGTATACGGGTGACGCGGGCTACCTGGATGCGATGAAGACGGTTTGGATGGATGTGGTTACGCGCAATATGTATATAACGGGGGGAATCGGGTCTTCGGGTCATAATGAGGGGTTTAGTACGGACTACGACCTGCCGAACGAGCAGGCATATTGTGAGACCTGCGCTTCGGTGGGGATGGTTTTTTGGAATCAGCGGATGAATTTGCTGACGGGGGAAAGCAAGTATATCGATGTGCTTGAAAAGAGCTTATACAATGGCGCACTGGATGGTCTTTCTTTGAGCGGGGACCGGTTCTTCTATGGCAATCCGCTTGCGTCTACGGGGAAGAATAGCCGCCGGGAATGGTTCGGGACGGCTTGCTGTCCGGCCAATATTGCCAGATTGGTGGCTTCTTTGGGTAATTATATCTATGCCCGGTCCTCTTCGGATATTTGGGTCAATCTATTTATCGGCAGTAGTGTGACCGTACCGGTCAAGGGTAATACGGTATCGCTCGAGATGAAGACGAACTATCCCTGGGACGGGAACGTGACGCTTACGGCTACGCCTTCACGAAAGATGCGTTATGCGCTTCATTTGCGTATTCCGGGATGGGCGAGCGGGCTTGCTTCTCCTGGAGCTTTGTATCAATTTACCGACGATGCGGTGCCTCCTTTCACCTTACTGATCAATGGGCGGCCGGCCCCTTATCGACTGGATAAAGGCTATGCTGTGATTGACAGAGACTGGAAAAAGGGGGATAAAGTGGAATTGGAACTGCCGATGCCGGTGCGTCGGGTGAGCGCCATACAGCCCGTCAAGGCGGACCAGGGGCGGGTGGCTTTGCAGCGGGGGCCGCTGATCTATTGCATCGAGGGGGCGGATAATGAAGGGCAGGCCTGGAATATAGTCCTTCCCGATCATGCCAGCTTTTCGCTTTCCCATATAAATATTCTCAATGAGCCGGTGACGACTTTGCAGGCGCAATTGCCGGTGGTGGAGGCGTCTGCGGATGGATATAATGTAAAGACGGAGTCCAGGCTCGTCACGGCCATCCCTTACTATACCTGGTGTAATAGGGGGAGTGATGCGATGCAGGTTTGGCTGCCGCGTAAGATTACGGATATAAAGATCAATTACTGAGATGACGCCGGTGGTGGCGTGATGCGTAAGTACTTCCTCCCTGAATAAACGGTTTGGATTGCTTCCATAATTTGCGGGTAGGGCATGGACTTGGCCAGATAACCCCGAATGCCACTGGCTTTGGCGCGGAGGTAGTAGGCTTCGCGTATAAAGGTAGAGAGCCAGATGATCCGGGCGTTTGGGTAGTTGGCGAGGATGCGGGTAGATGTTTCGATGCCTTTGCTCGTATGCATGGTGATATCGATGAGCAGGATGTCGGGCTGTAGCTCCCGAAACAAGTGTTCTGCTTGTTCGTCCGTTCCGCTTTGACCTACAATCGTAATCAAATGGGATTGTTCGAGGCTTGTTGCGAGTGCTTCGCGGTATAGCGCGTGTTCGTCTGCTAACACAATGGAGATGTGCTTGTGCGTCATAAAATAGTTTAGGTATAGAGTATGGTCAGCACAACAGGGACTATTTCAGGTAGGGTTGACCGCTAAGAACAAATCGCGTGCCATGAACAAATTATTAAGTTTAAATTGCGGCCTTATAAGACCTCAATTCTGTTGAAAAATTCTTCCACCTTAGGCTTTCCTTAGAATAAAGCAAATGATTACCCCAACTGATAAGAAGGTATTAAAAAGATTCGGAGAAAATTTAAGAAAGCTCCGCAAGGACAAAGGACTCAGTCTTCGTGAGATGTCGTATGCCTGTAGCATCGATAACAGCAAGATCGCAAAGATTGAAAAGGGAATGATCAACATTACCTTCACTACTCTGCTGCAGCTGGCTGTCGCGCTCGAAGCTCATCCTTCTATGTTGCTGGAGTACGAGCCTGAATAATCTTCCGGTCTTGGTTATCGCCCTCTTTTCTTCGTAGAGGGTTGTATCTCTCATTCGAGAGGTCATTTTCACGTCGTCTTTGCTGTCCATCCGAATTCAGGAATAAATATTTATTTATACTGAATTAGGTTTTTTATGGATAAGGGTGTAGAAAAAACATTAAAGGAGGTCGGTCGAAGGCTGGCTGAATTACGGCAGCAGCAAAGTCTGAGTGTTGCAGAGCTCGGCGCCCGATCGGGCATTGATTCCCAATTGATAGAACGGATTGAAGCAGGACAGGTCGATTTCGAGATCACCGTGATTTTCTCGTTGGTGGAGGGTTTGGGGGTGCGGCCGCGGGATTTGTTCGGCGGATAGCTAGTAAGTTTCCTATTGCGGAATCTGGGGGTGAGTCGTATTTTAAGGATGGTATCTTAATCCGTTCTATGAAAAAACGACTACTCTATGACAACGTTTGTCGGTATCTTCTTCTCTATTATTTCTGTTTTGGGATTACTTAAAGGAAAGTCCAAGCGGGCAATGCGCAGGATTGTCATTGTTGCATTTTCTATCTTTCTTATTCTCGTGCAGGTGCTTTTTTTGAATAATATTCTCGACCTGGGCGGGCAGGAATTTATCGTTATCTC
>JAFDYG010000330.1 GCA_018267545.1 Bacteroidota bacterium | reverse complement strand
GATTGCAAGACAGCTGATATTGATGAAACTGTAGAGCTTATTCCGGCCAATATTCCGGATAGCGATGCGCAGGTAGTTGATTAGCATGACCATAAAGCCGCCAAAAAAGTGCCGCTTTCTCAACTAGCTAATAACCAAATAATTATCCCTAATACCTCAATATCCATTGTGCGCAAACGATACACCCGGTGTCCGAATCCCGTCTCCTGGTGAAACCAAGACCAAACACGGTGAATATCTGCAAGTTGCGGCTCGTCAATTTTCCGTAATTTTGCGCCCTATGACACAAGAACAGATCAAAAGTATGAGGGACCGTGTGGTCGTCCTGAGGAGGTTTCTTTGACGTCGACAACAGAAACTACAAGATCAACGAAGAGAAACAGCTATCGCTAAGTCCCGGCTTTTGGGACGATAACAAGAGAGCCACGGAAATTCTCAAGAATATCAAGCTCAACGAATATTGGGTAAAGCTTTTTGAATCGGTGGAGTCCGCCGTGGAAGACTTCGCCGTCCTGTTCGACTTCTGGAAAGCCGGCGAGGCCTCCGAAGACGAAACCCGCGAGGCTTATGACAAGGCCATGACCCAGATCGAGGAGGCCGAATTCAAAAGCACCCTCAACCAGCCCGAAGACGAGCTGCCCGCCGTTATGCAGATCAACTCCGGCGCCGGCGGCACCGAAAGCCAGGACTGGGCCGAAATGCTCCTGCGCATGTACCGCATGTACGGCGAGAAGCAGGGCTGGTCCGTTACCGAGCTCGACCTCCAGGATGGAGAAGGCGCCGGCATCAAGAGCGCGACCATCCAGTTCGACGGCCCGTTCTCCTATGGCTTCCTGAAGGCCGAAAGCGGCGTCCACCGGCTAGTCCGCATCTCCCCCTTCGATTCCAATGCCCGCCGTCACACCTCCTTCGCCTCGGTCTTCGTCTATCCACTGGTAGACGACAGCATCGAGATAGAAGTCAGCCCGGCCGATCTGGAATGGGAATTCTACCGTTCCGGCGGTAAAGGTGGACAGAACGTCAACAAGGTCGAAACGGCCGTTCGCCTCAAACACATCCCCAGCGGCATCATCGTCGAATGCCAGCAGGCCCGTACCCAGGGAGAGAACCGCGAAAAGGCCCTCAAAATGCTCAAAAGCCGCCTCTATGAGGAAGAGCTGCGCAAACGCGAGGAGCTGAAAAACGCCACCAACTCGACCAAAAAGAAAATCGAATGGGGCTCCCAAATCCGGTCCTACGTCTTCCATCCCTATAAGATGATCAAAGACCACCGTACCGACTATGAAGTAGGAAACATCCAACCCGTCATGGACGGCGAGCTGGACGGCTTTATAAAAGCCTATTTAATGAGCGAAAAAGAAACACAATAATAAAAATGAGCCTAGGATACTTCAACTACCCTGCTCCCATCAACGAACCCGTACTAAACTACGGCCCCGGCAGCAAGGAAAAAGCGACGCTGAAAGCAACGCTGAAAGAACTGAAAAGCGTAGAGCACGACATCCCCATGTACATCGGCGACAAGGAAGTCCGCACCGGCAAGAAAATCGCCCTGCGTCCCCCCCATGAAATCGCCCACACCCTGGGATACTTCCACGAAGGCGACGAAAGCCACGTACAGCAAGCCATCGATGCCGCCCTGCAAGCCAAAGCCAAATGGGCCTCGCTTAGCTGGGAGAACCGCGCCGCCATCTTCCTGAAGGCCGCCGACCTCATCGCCACCAAGTACCGCCCTTATATGAACGGTACCACGATGCTCGGACAAAGCAAGAACGCCTTCCAGGCCGAGATCGACAGCGCCTGCGAGATCATCGACTTCCTTCGCTGGAACGTACACTTCCTGAGCGAGATTTACCGCCAGCAGCCCGTCAGCAGCCCCGGCGTACACAACCGCCTGGAGTTCCGCCCGCTCGAAGGTTTCGTCCTGGCCATTACCCCCTTCAACTTCACCGCTATCGGCGGCAACCTCCCCGCTTCGGCTGCCCTTTGCGGCAACACCGTCGTCTGGAAGCCTGCCTATACCCAGGTCTTCTCCGCACAGATGTTCATGCGCATCCTGAAAGAAGCCGGCCTGCCCGACGGCGTCATCAACCTGATCTATGTAGACGGCCCCGTCCTCGGTAAGGTTTGCTTCGCCCACAAAGACTTCGCCGGCGTACACTTCACCGGCAGCACCGCCGCCTTTAATCATATTTACAAGACCATCGGCGAGAACATCGCTAACTACCGCAGCTATCCCCGCATCGTCGGTGAAACCGGAGGTAAAGATTTCGTCCTGGCTCACGAAAGCGCCAGCCCCGACGTCGTCGCTACGGCCCTTCTCCGCGGCGCATTCGAATACCAGGGACAGAAGTGCTCTGCCGCATCCAGAGCCTATATCCCCGCAAACATCGCAGACCAGGTAAAGAAACTCCTCATCGAAGGCATCAAGAGCTTTAAGATGGGGGCGGTCGAAGATTTCACCAACTTCATCAACGCCGTCATCGACGAACGCAGCTTCAATAAGATTCAGTCTTATATCGACAAGGCAAAGCAAGACCCCAAGGCCGAGATCATCGCCGGCGGAAAATGCGACAAGTCGAAAGGTTACTTTGTAGAACCCACCGTCATCGAAGCAAAGGACCCGAAATTCGTCACCATGTGCGAAGAGATCTTCGGACCCGTACTGACGATCTACGTCTACCAGCCGGCCGAATTTGAAAAGACACTCGAGCTGATCGACACGACCTCTCCCTACGCACTTACCGGTTCCATCATCTCCCAGGATAGACAAGCCGTCGAGCTCGTAACGGATCGCCTGCGCAACGCAGCAGGGAACTTCTATATCAACGACAAGCCCACCGGCGCCGTCGTCGGTCAGCAGCCTTTCGGCGGAGCACGCGCCTCCGGCACCAACGACAAGGCCGGCTCGATCCTCAACCTCTATCGCTGGCTCAGCGCAAGGACCATCAAGGAAACCTTCGTTCCACCTACTGATTACCGTTATCCCTTCCTAGCAGAAGAATAAAAGCCTTGATTAAAAAAGCCCGGTTCATCCGGGCTTTTTTAATGCGCAAAAAATACCTCAAGCTCGGCCTCGGTCCTCGTTTCTACCCCGCCGAAAACTTCTTCGTCGGCGCACAGATCGGTCTGGGCGTACTCACCGGCACCGCCACCTCGGTCTAACCGTATTTTATACTTTCAACAGCAGCAAAAAATAAAAATTGCAACCAGCTGATATTCAATGGCCCGGATCCAAATCCGGGCCTTTTTTTTCCTCTTCCGCACAATAAAAAACCTCACCCGGCGTAGCCCTCGAAGAAACAATGCTGGCTCTATATTTGCCTCCTCGTAAAAAAACCACAATGAAAAAATTAGCACTACTCATCCTGACAGGCATTTCTCTGACAACAGCAAAAGCACAATTTCAATTTGGCGCAAAAGCAGGCATCAATTTCAACACACTCGGCGGCTCGGACGCAGGTGCCGCAAAAAACCTCGTGGGTGTCAATCTCGGCTTCTACGCAAGACTCCCGCTCCAGGAACGCCTGAGCCTCCAGCCCGAGATGCTCTATTCCACACAAGGCGCAGACTACAGCAATGCTTCCGTCCACCTCAATTACCTGAATATTCCCATCCTGCTGAGATATAACGCAGGAGCCGGCTTCGGCATCTATACAGGCCCCCAGATCGGCTTCCTCCTCAGCGCACACAATAAGGCCAATGGCAATAGCATCAACATGAAGGACTATTACAAATCCGGAGACTTCGCCTGGGCCGTAGGCCTCAACTACCGCATCCCGGAAACCAAGCTCGGCATCGACGCCCGCTACAACTTCGGCATTGCCAACGTAGAAGACCGCGAGGCCTTTCACAGAACAGGCTCCGTCCGGACCAGCTCCTTTCAGCTAGGCCTTACTTACCTGCT
>JAFDYG010000032.1 GCA_018267545.1 Bacteroidota bacterium | reverse complement strand
GTGGGGGCCTGTTCGTATGCGTCCGGCTGCCAGGTATGCAGCGGCCAGATCGGCATCTTGATCGCAAAGGCGACAAATAGCAGCCAGAATACCCAGGTCTGGTCCTGCGGGGCGACCTTCATGTCATAGAAGGATTTGATCGCAAAGCTATGGTCCGGCGTATGCCAGTAGAGCCAGATGATCCCGATGAGCATGAGCAGGGAACCAAGGAAGGTATAGACAAAGAATTTGAAGGTAGCCGCGATACGACGCTCCCCGCCCCATTGCGAAGACAGGAAGTAAACGGGTATCAGCGCAAGCTCCCAGAAGAAGTAGAACAACAAGGCATCGGTCGCTAAAAACACACCGATCATACCCGCCTGTGAAAGCAGCATGAGGGCGTAGAAGTTCCAGGCCTTGCGGTATTCGTTACGCCAGGTGGCGATAAAAATCAACGGGAAGGAAATCGCCGTCAGGAGAACCAGTATTTGTGACAGACCGTCCATGCCTACGGCGAAACGGCTTCCGAGGTCGGGGAGCCATTCTACGTCGGCGTGCAGCAGGCTGCTGGTCTTAGCCACTGAAAGGCCCCAAACGCTGACAATGAGCGTCGCAAAGGACGACAGAAGCGCCCAGCCCTTGGCATTGCCTTCATTTTTAATCATGAAGCCGACCAAGCCTGTGACAATCGGAATTAGTATCAGTAATACTGGAATCATACGCTAACTATTTTTCACCCGGCTCCGCCGGAGTGTCTATTTCTTTACAAAGAGTTCAACAAGGAATAATACCAAAATGCCAACGACCATCAGCAGCACATATCCGCCCACCTGGCCGCTCTGCAGCAGTCTCAGCTGGCGGCTGCTATATTGTACGAGTCGTCCAACGCCATTGACGATCGCGTCAATGATGTTCTTTTCGACCCAGACCAGCAGCTGAGCCAGCAGGTCCAGCGGCTTGACGATGATCGCATTATAGAGCTCGTCGACATACCATTTGTTCGCCAGCACCTTTCCGAAACCGGAAGGCTCACCCAGCTCCGGCTTGCTCTTGAAACGGAACCAGGCCATCAGCGATACCACGGTCGCGAGAATCGCCGCAAGGGCCATCAAACCGATTTCCGTACCATGCGCCACTTCGGCAACATGGCTTTCACCCATGACGGGTTCGAGGTAACGCTCCAGCCAGTGTGCATTCGGGGCCAGGGCCGCGGGTATACCGAGGAAACCGGCTACCACCGCGAGAATCGCCAGGACGATCAAGGGAATCGTGATCGCGCTGGGGCTTTCGTGTAAATGGTGCTCCTGCTCGTGCGTCCCGCGGAACTTCCCGCTAAAGGTCGTGGCAAAGAGACGGAACATATAGAACGCGGTCAGCAGTGCGGTAAATAGGCCCACGCCATAATAAACCGGATTCTTCGAGTACGCTGCCGAAAGAATCTCGTCCTTCGAGAAGAAGCCCGAGAACGGCGGAATACCCGCGATCGCCAGACAGCCCAGCAGGAAGGTCATGCTCGTAACCGGCATCCACTTGCGCAGGCCACCCATCTTCCGCATATCCTGCTCTCCGCCCATCGCGTGGATGACCGAACCGGCGCCGAGGAAGAGGAGGGCCTTGAAGAAGGCGTGCGTCATGACGTGGAAGACGGCGCCCGTATAGGAGCCGACACCCAGACCAAGGAACATATAACCGAGCTGGCTCACCGTAGAGTAGGCCAGAACTTTCTTGATATCGTTTTGCTTGAGCGCGATGGTCGCCGCGAGCAGGGCCGTGAGCAGACCGATGACCGCTACGACGCCCTGGGTAACCGGGGTGAGGTCATAGAGCACGTGGCTGCGTGCGATCATATAGATACCGGCCGTAACCATGGTTGCGGCGTGGATGAGGGCCGAAACGGGGGTAGGACCCGCCATTGCGTCCGGAAGCCAGGTATATAAAGGTATCTGCGCAGACTTACCAGTCGCACCGACAAATAAAAGCATCGTTATCGCCGTCAGCACACCGATCTTAGCTGTCGAAGCCTTGGCGAAGACTTCGCTAAAGGTGACCGAACCGAACTGATTGATCATCAGGAAAACCGCGATCAGGAAACCCAGGTCACCGATTCGGTTCATGATAAAGGCCTTCTTGGCCGCATTGCCGTAGTCTAGGTTCTTGAACCAGTAGCCGATGAGCAGGTAGGAGCAGAGACCTACGCCCTCCCATCCGATGAAGAGGATAATGAAGTTGGCGCCCAATACCAGCAGGAGCATCGAGAACACGAAGAGGTTCAGATAGGCGAAGTACCGCGCAAAGTGCGGGGCTTCTTCCTCGTGCATATAAGAGGTCGAGTACAGGTGAATCAGGAAGCCGACGCCGGTGATGATCAGCAGGAACAGGGTCGAGAGCTGGTCCACTTGGAAGGCGAAGGGGATGTGCAATTTCCCGACACTAATAAAATCGAACAGGGTGACCACCGTCCCTTCAAAACCTTCTTGTCTTACCTGGCCGAAGATGAGCAGGCTGATGACAAAGGCCAGGAGGATGGTGCCGCTGCCGATGATGCCTGTCAGTCCCTTGGACAAGCTGTTGCGAAACAATCCATTGATCAGGAAACCAACCAACGGCAATACGGGAACTAACCAAACTAATTGAATGTTCATATTAGTGCTTGAGTCTATTCAGGAAATTCACGTCGATCGAATGTGTGTTGCGGTACATCATGACGATGATCGCCAGCCCTACGCTAACCTCCGCCGCAGCAACCACCATGATGAAGAAGACGAAGAGCTGACCGTCGATACCCGCATGCGGCGCCGTGGCCGAGAGGGCGTGATAGTGCATCTTCGAAAAGGCAACGAGCAGGAGATTGACCGCGTTGAGCATCAATTCCACGCACATAAAGATGATAATCGCGTTGCGGCGCGTCAACACACCTGCCACCCCGATACAAAACAACGCCACCGATAAGAAAATGTAGTAATTTATGGGCATAATAGATTATTCTTTCTTTCCGATTACAACTACTCCGACCATCGCGCTCAAAAACAATACGCTCGAGATTTCGAAGGGCACAACGTAGTCTTGAAACAACGTCAGCCCCAGATTATGGATAAGACCGATATCCCCACGATTCATCTCCGCGATTTTCGTCTTCAGGTCCGCCTGCTTCAGCGCCGCTACTAACACGAGCAACAGCGAGCCACCCGCCACGACCCCGGCTATCTTCAGCCAGCGGTTCTTTTGCGGCTCGGTCTCTGCATTGAGGTTCATGAGCATGAATACGAAAAGGAATAGTACCATGATGGCCCCGGCGTATACGATCAGGTTGACGATCGCCAGGAATTGCGCATCCAATAAAATATAATGGCCCGAGATCGCCACGAAGACGACGATCAGCCAAAGCACGCTGTGCACGGGATTTTTGCTTATCACTACCAGGATAGCGCCGAGAATAGCCAGTATACTTAAAAACCAGAATAGAACTTGCGTAATACCCATTGAGCAGTTGTTATAAATATTATTGATGTTGGCCTTTAGCTTTTGCGTACTCCTCGGGGTGCGTCACAGGATTCGGTATCAGCAATGAGTCTTTCCCATAGATGAACCCCTTCCGGGTATAGTTAGCCGGAGCAAAGGTCTCGGAAAGATAGATCGCGTCCTTCGGGCAGGCTTCTTCACAAAGTCCGCAGAAGATACAGCGAAGCATGTTGATCTCGTACTTGGCCGCGTATTTCTCTTCGCGGTACAGGTTTTCTTCACCGGGAAGCCGCTCGGCGCCTTCCATCGTGATCGCCTCGGCCGGGCAGGCTACGGCGCAAAGGCCACAAGCCGTACAGCGTTCGCGTCCTTCCTCGTCCCGGTTGAGGACGTGCAGACCACGGAAGACGGGGCTGAAGGGACGGGTCTTTTCGGGATAGTTGACGGTCGGCTTACGCTTGAACATATGCCCGAACGTAATGGACATGCCTTTAGCGATGGCGGGCAGGTACATCTTTTCCCACATCGTCATCGGCTTGCGATCTACAGACTTTGCCCTATTCGTTAATGGTTGCATAACACAAAAATATTTTTATCAAATCAACTTACCAATTTTATGTCGCGCTTCATGGCTCTTAGTCAAACTAGCCATTCGCGCGACATGGCTAATGATGGGCCTTCGGCCAACCGGCCCGTGGCCGGTTTCGGTCCTTTGTCGCTGGCGGCGGCTGGCTAAAAATGCCAGTGGTTCGCCTTCAACAACACGATAAACCCGGTCGCCACCATATTAATCAACGCAAGTGGAATCAGCACTTTCCATCCCAAATTCATCAGCTGGTCATAACGGAAGCGCGGAATCGTCCAGCGCACCCACATGAAGAAGAAGATGAAGATCGCGATCTTAATAAACAGGCTCAGGAACTGAAGAGCAGCCAGCGGATTCTGGCCGATGCTCGCTCCCAGGGCAGCGTCGTTTACAAACGGGATATCATAACCGCCGAAGTAAAGGGTCGACATGACCGCGCTGCTAATGAACATGTTGATATATTCCGCGAACAGATAGAAACCCAGCTTCATCGAGGAGTACTCCTGGTGATAGCCAAAGTTCAGCTCGTTTTCTGCTTCGGACAAATCGAAGGGGGTTCTGTTACACTCTGCGAAGGCACAGATCAAAAAGATCAGGAAGCCCAGCGGCTGCAGCAGGACGTAGTAGTGTCCTTCCATTTGCTGATGGACAATCTGTCCGAGGCTAAGGGTGCCGGTGATCATCAACAGGGCGATGATCGAGAGGCCCATGGCCAGCTCATAGGAGATGATCTGCGACGCACCGCGAATGGCGGCCAGCAGCGAGAATTTATTATTCGAAGCCCATCCGCCGATCATGATTCCGTATACACCCATGCTCACCACACCGAAGATGTAGAGGATGCCGATGTTGACGTCGGCGATCTGCAGGTCAACGTCGCGGCCAAAAAGATGAAAGTGACTGCTCCAGGGTACTACGGCGCTGGTCATCATGGCCGTGAGCATCGCCAGGCCGGGGCCCAGGACGAAGAGGAAGCGGCTGGATGAGTTGGGGATGATTTCTTCCTTCATAAAGAGCTTCATACCGTCGGCCAGGGGCTGCAGCAGACCGAAGGGTCCGGCGCGGTTGGGGCCGCGGCGGTCCTGCATAAAGGCCGCCACCTTACGTTCAGCATAAGTCTCATACATGGCGATGAGCAGCGAGACGCTGATAATGATGAGTATCAACACCGCTTTTTCGATCAAAAAAACCCAGTCCATGGCCAGTAATAGTGGATGCATTCTTCTTTATTTATTAAAATCCGTTGAATGTGACGGTCCTTGAATTTTCGACAGGTCGATATCGGGCTGGTTAACCTTGCTGACGGAGTGGATGTCCATGAGCAGCTGCGGCTTGCGGCCGTCGAGCACGTCATAAAGGACTTCCTGCGGGCGTTGAACGCCGACATAGTGACCTTGCGATATCACGCTATGGCGGCTGATCTTGGTCGGGCCTTCGATTTCCCAGTCGCTGGTTTCTTTCTTTTCGAAACGGCATTCGTTACAGATCCAGTCTTTGACCTCGCCCCACTCATCCTTGCGGGCGGTGACGCGGAACACTTCGTTGCCGCGGTACCAGAGGGTCACCTTGCCGTTGCACTTTTCGTGGTTGCAGTTACGGTGAGCGTCGACGGGCTTGAGGAACCAGACGCGGTTTTTAAACCGGAAGGTTTTGTCCGTCAGGGCACCCACAGGGCACACGTCGATGATGTTTCCGATAAAGTCGTTATCGAGAGCTTTCTGGATATACGTCGCGATTTCGGCGTGGTCGCCGCGGTCGAGGACGCCGTGGACGCGTTTCTCCGTGAGCTGGTCGGCGGTAAAAACACACCGGTAGCAAAGGATACAGCGCGTCATGTGCAGCTGGATATAGGGACCCAGGTCGTGCTTGGCGAAGGTCCTTCTTTGGAACTCGTAGCGGGTCCCCTCTTTTCCATGCTCGTAGCTCAGGTCCTGGAGAGAACACTCTCCTGCCTGGTCACAAATTGGGCAGTCGAGTGGGTGATTGATCAGGAGCATTTCTACAACGCCATTTCGTGCATCGATCACTTTTTCACTCGTTATATTTTTTACGATCATCCCGTCCATGACGTTGGTCCGGCAGCTAGCGACCAGCTTCGGCATCGGGCGCGGGTCGGCGGTGGAACCGGCGGCTACTTCCACGAGACAGGTACGGCATTTGCCGCCGCTGCCTTTCAGCTTGGTGTAGTAGCACATGGCTGGGGGAGCTACGTCGCCGCCGATCTGGCGGGCGGCTTGCAGGATGCTGGTCCCCGGCTCTACTTCAACCGTGATATTGTCGATCGTTACTTTGAATAGTTTCTTTTCTTCAGCCATCTTTATAAGTTTTAAGCCGGGGTTGCAATTTCCAGAGGATCGGCGTAATGAGCCAGTCCGTAGTTTCTTACCAGGCACTCCTGCGGATTATCGACGTGCCATTCGAACTCGTCGCGGAAGTGGCGTATCGCCGCTGCAACGGGCCAGGCGGCTGCGTCGCCGAGGGGGCAGATGGTATTGCCTTCGATCTTCCGCTGGATATCCCAGAGCAGGTCGATGTCGGAGCGTTTGCCCTTACCGGTTTCGATATTCTTTAGAATCTTTTCCATCCAGCCGGTTCCTTCGCGGCAGGGCGAGCACTGACCGCAGCTTTCGTGGCGGTAGAAGCGAGCCAGCGTGAGGGTGTTTTTTACCACGCACTGGTCTTCGTCCAGGACGATAAAGCCGCCGGAGCCCAGCATGGAGCCCTTCGCGAAGCCGCCGTCGGAGAGCGATTCGTAGTTCATCATCCGCTTTTCGCCCTTGATTGTTTTCAAAAGCAGGTTGGCGGGGAGGATGGGAACGGAGCTACCACCAGGGATACAGGCCTTGAGACGTTTCCCGTTGGGGATACCGCCGCAGTATTCGTCCGAATAGATAAATT
>JAFDYG010000329.1 GCA_018267545.1 Bacteroidota bacterium | reverse complement strand
GGGAGGCCGCCGGGCAGCAATTAAACAAGACAAGGTGTCAGTTTTTTGGCAATTTGAAAGTTTGGACGGAGATTTGGAAGGAAGTTTCCAGACTTGGCATTAATTCAGGCATTAAAACATTGAAAAATACAATTATGAATCCTGCAAACGAATTCGAGAAATATGCTGTGAAACATCGTGGCATTTCCAGTAATACGTTGAACGATTACAACAAATATGTTGTCAAGAACCTTACTCCGAACGTCGTTACCGGTATTACGCCGGGCGGAGTGACGAATCTTACCCCTAACATTATCGAAGAAAGGCCGATGAATGTGGCCGTCATGGACGTATATAGCCGTCTGATGATGGACCGGATTATCTTCCTCGGCTATCCCATCAATGAAGAAGTAGCGAATATCGTAACGGCGCAGCTGCTGTTCCTGGACAGCACGGACCGTCACCGCGATATCCAGATGTATATCAACTGCCCCGGCGGCAGCGTCTATTCCGGCCTGGGTGTATACGACACTATGCAGTATGTGACTCCCGATGTTGCGACCATCTGTATCGGGATGGCGGCGTCGATGGGACAGGTGCTGATGTGCGCCGGTACCAAGGGCAAGAGAACGGCCCTGAAGCACAGCCGGGTTATGATGCACCAGCCGAGCGGCAGCATCGGCGGACAGACGACGGACATCGAGATCACGGTCAACGAGATCAAGAAGCTCCGGAAGGAACTTTATGAGATCACCGCCTTCCATACAGGCAAGACGGCTAAGCAGGTAGAAAAGGACAGCGACCGCGACTACTGGCTGACGGCTGCGGAAGCCAAGGAGTACGGCCTGGTCGACGAGGTTCTGCTGCTGAACCCCCGGAAGGAAAACAGGGAGTAGTTAATCGATAGAATGGCAGGAGGCCCTGGAAGGGCCTCGTCCGAAGGACAGACATTAGCGCACATTTAAACTAATAAACAAAAGCAACATATGAGCTATTCAAAATATCTGCTGAAACCGACCTATATGGATGACGATCCCGATGAGAAGGAACCCAAGGATGACAAGGGCCCCGAAATGGGCATGCTGTCCAGGAAGATGGAGAAGTACTTTTTCGAAAGCCGCAGCGTGGAGCTGTGGGGACCGGTCGACGACAAGTCCGCCCGTGAGGTAGTCACCAAGCTGCGTCTGCTGGACGCCGACAAGCCCGGAGAAGAAATAAAATTCTTTATCAATAGCCCTGGCGGGGTAGTCACTTCCGGTTTTGTCATTCTGGACACGATGAAGCTGTTGAAGAGCCCGGTGAGCACGATCTGTATGGGTCTGGCCGCCTCGATGGGTTCTATTCTGCTGAGCGGTGGAGCAAAAGGCCGCCGTTTCGTCTATCCCCTTTCCGAAATTATGATTCACCAGCCCAGCCTTGGCGGTTATATGCAGGGAGTGAGCATCGACCTGGAAATTACGGCCAAACAAACCCGCCGGGTGAAGGATATCAGCGCCCGGATACTGGCCGAAAACTGCGGTAAAAAGGTAGAGCAGGTCATGAAGGATTTCGACCGTGACTACTGGATGGACGCGAAAGAGGCTATCGAATACGGGATTGTGGATGGAATCTTTGAAAAACAGTAACTTACATAACTAAATTTTTAGCAACAGTCCCGAAATTTTCGGGACTGTTTTTTCCAACATACTGGGAGAATCCAAGAAGTTGGGTAACTTTGTAGTTCAATCTTAGACAATACGCTGAAATGGCAAAAAATACATTGCATTGTTCTTTTTGCGGGCGCAATCGTGATGAAGTGAAGATCCTCATCGCCGGGCAGGAAGGACATATCTGTGAGAACTGTGTCGAGCATGCGCAGGAGATCATCCAGCAGGAGCTGATGATCCGGGAAGACAATACGGGTACCAGCTCCTTTAAATTAACGGTAAAGAAGCCTATCGAGATCAAACGCATCCTCGACGAATACGTCATCGGTCAGGAAGACGCCAAGAAGGTGCTGTCCGTGGCTGTTTACAATCACTACAAGCGTCTGCAGCAGAAGGTGGTCGAGAACGAGGTAGAGATCGAGAAGAGCAATATCATCATGGTCGGTGAAACAGGTACGGGTAAGACCCTGCTCGCCAAGACGATTGCCCGGCTCCTGAACGTTCCTTTCGCGATCGTAGATGCTACGGTGTTTACCGAAGCTGGTTACGTCGGGGAAGACGTGGAGAGCATCCTGACGCGTCTGCTTCAAGTGTGTAATTATGACGTAACTGCTGCGGAACGCGGCATCGTTTATATCGACGAAATAGACAAGATTGCGCGAAAGGGCGACAATCCTTCCATCACCCGGGATGTCAGCGGGGAAGGTGTTCAACAGGGCTTGCTGAAGCTGCTGGAAGGCACCGATGTGCTCGTACCGCCCCAAGGTGGAAGAAAGCATCCCGAGCAGAAGCTGATCAAGATCAATACGCAGAATATTCTCTTTATCTGTGGCGGCGCATTCGACGGAGTCGATAAGATCATCGCCCGCCGGATCAATACCAACGCCATCGGCTTCAACGTGAATAAGGAGCAGCAGGAAGCGGCCAAGAAGAATCTGCTGCAGTATGTGAATGCGCCCGATCTGAAGTCGTTCGGTCTGATTCCCGAGCTTCTGGGTCGTCTGCCTGTGGTGACGCACCTGGACCCGCTGGACAAGACTACGCTGCGGAGCATCCTGACCGAGCCGAAGAATTCGCTGATTCGTCAGTACAAGAAATTATTCGAGCTGGAAGGTATTCAGCTGAGCTTCGACAACGAGGTGCTGGACTTTATGGTCGACAAGGCCGTGGAGTATAAGCTGGGAGCGCGTGGTCTGCGGAGCATCTGCGAGAGCATTCTGACGGACGCGATGTTCGAGCTGCCTTCTGCGAAGGAGGTGAAGTTCCATCTCGACCTGGAGTATGCGCAGAAGAAGTTCGACAAGAGCAAGATGAATTTACTCAAAGTAGCTTAAAATATAACGGCCCGTCTAGCGACGGGCCGTCTTACTATTATGCAGGAATTAATTGCTAAGCTGATGGCGCAGGGCCTGACCGAAGAGCAGGCTTATAAGGCGATCGAAGTGATCAAGAATTTTACGAAGGAAAAATTCCCCCTCTTTTCCGGAGCTATCGATAAGTTATTCGATAAGTACGGACCCAAAGAGGAGGAAGATTTCATGCCTTGAGCGGAGCCCCGCAGGTGGGGTGCTAGTAATACAATCCCTTTTTCTTCAGGTATTGCATCAGCTGTGCGGGGTAGTTGGTCTGCACGATGTTAGCTCCATTCTTTATGTCTTCGTCATAGGCGTCGAGGTCGCCGGTGGCTACTTTCTTGTCGGCGTCGTCGAGGGCGTTGATAAAGGCGCGTGCCCCGTGCGCTTTGATTTTGGTCGTCACGGCAACCGTATTGTGGCGGTTGTCGATGTGGACGGCTTCGGTGCCGGTTACCTTGAACAGGGAGTCGACGGCGGCTTCGCTGTTGGTCCGGATGAGAGTGTGGAAACCAGGGCTTTGTTCCTTTATCATCCTACCATAGATCGGCATATATACCAGGGCAAAGACGCTGCTCTTGCTCTGGGTGCGGGTAACCACGGCGAGGATTTCGGGGAACTTGGCGACCTTGATGTCGAGGTCGACCAGGATCTTTCCTTTGGCTATATTCAGCGCTTCTTCGAGGGTGGGTACTTTTTCGTCGGTGACGGTTCCGTTGAACTTCAGGTGGAGCTTGCGGATCTCTTCGAAGGTCATGCTGGCGACGTCGCCGTGACCGTCGGTGGTGCGATCGACAGTTTTATCGTGCATGATAACCAGGCTGTCGTCCTTGGTGGCGCGGATGTCGAGCTCGAAGATGTCGAGGCCTAAATCGATGGCCTTTTTGAAGGAGGCCAGGGAGTTCTCGGGATAGTCGTTATGCGCACCGCGGTGGGCGCAGATAAGGACGACTTTCGAATTGGGGTTGAGGAAGGCTTCGCTGATTTGTTTGAAGCGGGCTGTCTCTTGAGCCGAGGTGTTGGCTATTATGCCTGCTATTGCAGCGGCTGTCAATACGATTCTTTTTAACATAGTTGTCTGTTTAGTAATATCCGGGATTTTGTACTTCTGAAAGGGGTTGCTGCGGGCTCAGGCGGTCGATAAAGGTCTGGGGGATGGGGCGAAGGGTGTGGTAGTCGCGGATGTTCTGCGCGTCGGGGTTGTACTTCTTTACCCTTTCCACCAGCTTTTCGCAGCGGTTGAGGTCTTCCCAGCGGTTCAATTCGCCGAGCATCTCGCGGCCTCGTTCTTCGAGAATATAGTTGATAAAGTCGCCGCTGATATCGGCTGCGGTGATCGTCATCTGGGGAGCGGTGCTCTTTGTGCGGTCGGCGAAGTCGCCGCCTTCGAATGTCCACCACTGGGTCGTCTTTAGCTCTCCGTCTTTATAGGCTGCGCGTTGGCGAAGCTGGTTGATATAAGAAGCGGCCTTGTTGAAGTCGCCTTTGCGTCCCCAGGCTTCGGCCAGGAAGAGCAGGGTTTCGCCATAGCGCATCACCATCCAGTCGCGGGTGCCGTTGGTTTCGTTGGTCGTGGGACGGTTGGGGTCGACGTATTTCTTTAATCCCGGGAAGATGAAGTTATAGGAGAAGGGCTGATAAGTGTTCAGGGGCAGGAAATAGGGATATTGTTTATTGGCCAGCATTGCGGCGTTGAGCTCGGCGGTGCTGTTGTAAAATACAGGGGAGAAATACAGGGCGGTGTCGCCCACCTTTACGTCGACCTTGTTTCCGGCCAGGGTTGTGATACCCGTGGCTGCGAGATTGGCGATATAACCCCATATAAAAGATTTGGCGAAGCGGGAGTCATACTTCCGGGTATTGCCGAAAAGCGTGGTATATACGTAAGGCGTGGGGCGTACGCGGCGATAGGGACGGCCGTAGTCCAGGGAGCGCTGGAGGATCTTGGTGTTGACGGCGTCGTATTGCGGTACGTGATAAAGGTGCATGTTGTTGCCGCCGCTATTGCTGATCACATTCGTCGTAAACTGAACGGCAAAGATGACCTCGCTGTTCACCTGGTTCCTGGGGTCCCAGAGAGCGGCATAGTCGGATACGAGAGAATAGGTACCCAGCTGTTTGCTCTCTATCTGGGAGGCGTAGTAGATCACGCTGTCCATGTCCGTGGGCTGTGTGCCGCGGGTGGATTGCTGGGTTGGGGAAGTGGCGCTGCCGCGGGCCAGGTAGACCTTGGCGAGCAGCTGTGCGGCGGCGGCTTTTGTGGCGCGGCCTTGTGCGGCGGGGGTCACCGGAAGGTTGTCATAGGCCTTCTTCAGGTCGCCGAGAATGGTGTTATAGATATCCTTGACGGGGGAGCGGTGGAAGTCGGTGACGACCTTGTCGGTGGAGTGCAATACCAGGGGGACGCGGCCGTAGTGCTGTACCAGG
>JAFDYG010000328.1 GCA_018267545.1 Bacteroidota bacterium | reverse complement strand
CACAGCAGGACCCGCGGCGCCGTCCCCGGAAAATTTGCCGAAGACGGCCTCCACCCCGGCGCCGAACAGTATGGATGGTGGGCCAAGCTCCTCTCGGCCGCCATCCGAAACAACCTCACCGTTCAATAGTCCGCCGGCTCCCGCGTCTCAATAAATGCTGTTAAGTCCGTCCGTGTTGAGGTAGATGACGTCCGGCTGCCTCACATAAGTGTTGTTGTACCGAAACTGTATGCCGGTATTGATCATGATCTTGAAGGAATTGTTCTGCATCGTCTTGCGCGGAAAATAGACCATCCGCATCTCGATCGTATTGAAGACCAGGTTCTCGTTACGGGTTCGTATGCCCGCTCCAATGCCATGATAAAGCGCCGACTTGTCAAACGTCCCCGTCTCCGGAGTGAGCAGCGAAAGATCCCCAAAGGCGAAAGGGGCGAACTTAAAGCCCAAAAAACGATAGTTTAAGAAGAACGTCGTCTCCGAATGGAGAGTGAATCGCTGGATGCCAAAGGTCGAGTCCCCGCTAAAATAACGAAGCCCAAAGACGTTGTTGATCGTCAGCGGGTCGATCCCCAGCCGGTTGATCTGCCGGGTATAGCTGAAGTTGACGTACTGCCGGATCTTGACCGCATTGAAGACAAAGAGCGGACTGTAATAGCTAGCCCCGATCAGTACGCTTGCGTCCTGAATCTTTCCCTTGTGCAGAAAAGTGCCGCTCCGCAGAAAAGACTGGATGAAGGCGCCCCGTTTCGTGACGATAAATCCATTTGCGTCCACACCCGCATACGGGCGGCTCAGATAGAGCTGCTTATACCAGCCCCCGGAGAAAGCCACATTATACCCGATGGGAATATCCTCCGTCGTACCGAAGCCATAGATATAGTTTGTTTTGTAGAAGTCCTGCCGGAAGAAGGTAAAGGAAGCCAGGGCCGCCTGCCGGTCATTGAACCGGAAGTTAAAATTATCCCCGATCTGTTTTGGGATACTGTCGAACCTGTTCCTGAAATAACGAATAGCCACGAATTTACGGTCGCGCACAGCCGTATTGCTGAGGAACCGGTCCGACCCAAGGTTCCAGCCTATCCAGGCATCGTGCGTCTGATAATGATACTTGAAGAAGATGCTGTCGGGCTGGTGATAGACGTTGAAGGTCTCGAAATCCCCAATCGTAAAGCCTCCCGCCAGGTGCGCATAAGGCGCATATAGAGGCCTTTCCAGCCGGAGAAACCAGGCCCGCTCGTCCGGTGTGCCATGATAAAGATCGCTGTTGATCTCGGTATAAGAGGCCGT
>JAFDYG010000327.1 GCA_018267545.1 Bacteroidota bacterium | reverse complement strand
AAGAAGTACGAGGGGAATTCTTCCAGCGAAGCAGCCGCTTTCGAAGCTACGCCGATCCTGGTTGGACGAACGCTATATTTCAGCACGCCGAGCGACCGGGTCTTTGCGGTCGATGCCGCGACGGGACAGGAGAAGTGGGTATACGACCCGGACGTCAACATGAAAGAAGGGCACAACGAGACTACTTCGCGTGGCGTGGCAGCATGGCCGGCGGGTGGTAAGGAAGCGCGACAGATTTTTGTCGGAACCATCGACGGACGGCTCATTGCGATCGATGCGGCTACCGGCAGGCCGGCAGAAGGATTCGGTAAGGGGGGGACGGTGAGTTTAAAAGAGGAGGCTGGTGTAGGAGAGATCGGTGAAACGTCAGCGCCGACGATCGTGGGCGACCTGGTGATCCTGGGCTCTGCGCTTGGCGATAACCAGCGCTTCGATTATCCCCCGGGGCTCATCCGTGCCTATAACGTAAAGACGGGTGCGCTGGTGTGGACCTGGAACCCGATTCCCCAGGACCCTGCCGACAGCGCATACGCTACCTGGAAAGGGCCAAAAGCGCATCAGGCCGGGGGCGCCAATGCATGGGCCACCCTGTCGGCAGACGTGGCCCGGGACCTGGTCTTTGTACCGACCACCAGTCCGAGCCCGGACTATTATGGAGGCGAGCGGCTGGGAAGTAATATGAACGCCAATTCGCTGGTGGCGCTGCGTGCTTCGACGGGGAAGCTGGTCTGGCGTTTCCAGGTCGTGCATCATGACCTTTTGGACTTCGACATCGCGGCGCAGCCGGTGCTCATCGACCTGGAGAAGGATGGAAAGAAAACGGCCGCTGTCGTGGTAGGCACTAAAATGGGATTTATCTACGTCCTCAACCGGGAAACCGGTGTATCCCTCTTCCCGATCGAAGAGCGGCCCGTGGCGGCGGCCACTATTAAAGGCGAAGAAGCCTGGCCCACCCAGCCGGTTCCTGTTTGGCCCAAGCCGCTTGGGCTGCAGACGTTGAGCAAGGCGGATGCCTGGGGCCCCACCCCGGAAGACAAAGCGGAGGCAGAAAAGCGCATCGGCGGGTACCGTTATGAGGGACCTTTTACTCCGCCCAGCTTCGAAGGATCGATCATGGCGCCCGGGAATGTAGGCGGGATCAACTGGAGTGGAATGTGCTACGACCCGCGGACGGGAATGCTTTATACCAATATTAATAGGGTAGCGGCTATCATCCGGATGCTGCCGCGCGATAAGGTGGACGAGGTAGAGCGGCAGGACGCTTCTGTCATGCGGGCCGAGACGGGCAGGCAGGCAGGGACACCGTATGTCATGAAGCGGGATTATCTCTTCAAGGTCGATCAGCGGGGTATGGTCATGCAGACCAAGCCGCCATGGGGAACGCTGGTGGGCATCGACCTGCACACGGGCGCCCGGAAGTGGGAGGTGCCGCTGGGACACATGATGGACACGACGCGCTGGCCGGAGGCGAAGAAATGGGGCTCCATCAACTTTGGAGGGGCTATCGTGACGGGAGGGAACCTTATCTTTGTGGCCGCCAGCAGGGATAATACCTTCCGTGCCTTCGACAGCCGGACGGGAGCGGTGCTCTGGGAGAAGGAGCTGCCGGCGGGAGGACACGCGACGCCTATGACGTATTCCCTTGATGGTAAGCAATATGTGGTGATCGCAGCCGGGGGCCATGGCAGGCTGAGGACGAAGATGGGAGACTATGTAATAGCCTATACCTTACCATCCAAGAATAAGTAATCCACGGTTGTTAACAAGTCGTTGAAAAAAAGCAGAAATCTTTTTGTCAATTGCCGAATTTTACCGACTTTTGCAGTCCTAAATTTTGAGACAATGGCACGAGTATGTCAGATTACGGGTAAGGTACCGACGACTGGACACAGCGTATCGCACTCTAATATAAAGACAAAACGCAGATTCTTACCCAATTTGCAGACGAAACGTTTCTTCCTGGCTGAGGAAGACAAGTGGATCACCCTGAAGGTATCCAGCGAAGGTCTGCGTACGATCAACAAAAATGGTCTGTACAGCGTTGTTAAACAATTAAGAGCGAACGGCGAAAAGATTTAAAAAATTAGTAAACCTCCCCAATCATGGCAAAAAAAGGCAGCAGGGTACAGGTGATTTTGGAATGCACTGAGCACAAGACCAGCGGACAGCCTGGTACCAGTCGCTATATCACTACCAAGAATAAAAAGAACACTCCGGAACGTCTGGAGCTGAAGAAGTACAACCCCATTCTGAAAAAGATTACTGTTCATAAAGAAATTAAATAAACATGGCAAAGGCTGCAAAAACCGCTATCAAGACCAAAGACGCCAAGGCTGCCGCGGAAGCCAAGAACTGGACCAAGGTGATTCGCGCCGTACGCAGTCCCAAGACTGGTGCATATACCTTCAAGGAGGCTATCGTGCACAAGGACAAGATCAAGGAGTTTTTGGCTCAAAAATAATTAGCTGGGTTTAGTAAGTTAATCGAAAGCTGTTCCGTCACCGGAACGGCTTT
>JAFDYG010000326.1 GCA_018267545.1 Bacteroidota bacterium | reverse complement strand
GGAGGGGGGGCTGGCGGATCAAGCAGGCACGGGGGCCGGGGGATTCGGTGAAGCTGTCTTGTTTCGATGGGACACACGCGTATTTTTTTACCGCGAGGATTGAGGGGGATCGGCTGACGGGCGGGGACCAGTTTTCGGGGGCGACGGCGCATGAGACCTGGACGGCGGTGAAGGATGCGAATGCGCATTTGCAGGATCAGTTTGCGATGACGAGGTGGGATAAGGATGCGAAAATGACTTTATCCTTTAAAGACGTGGAGGGGAAGATGGTGTCGCTGAGTGATGAGCGGTTTAAGGGGAAGGTAGTGTTGATACAGATCATGGGTTCGTGGTGTCCGAACTGTATGGACGAGACGAGGTTTTTGAGTGGATTTTACGACGAGTATCATCAAAAGGGAGTGGAAATTATTGCGTTGGCGTATGAGAGGAGTACGGATTTCGAGCGGTCACAGGCGAGCCTTCGCAATTGGCAGCAGCGGTTTGGGGTGAAGTATCCGATCCTGATCACCGGTGTAGCGGTGGGGGATCCGCAGAGGGCTGAGAAGACGCTGCCGCAGATCGAGCGGATTGCCAATTTTCCCACCACTATATTCCTTAATAAAGCGGGACAGATCGAGAAGATCCATACGGGTTTTAGCGGTCCGGGGACGGGGGAGCATTACGAGGAGCAGAAGAAGGAAGTTTACTCCATCGTAAATGAATTATTAGCGCGGTAATAATGATGAGCCAGCCGAACCAGTCGCCCCAGCGGTGATAGAGGGTTTGGTTTGTAGAGGGCTTTAGTTTTCCTAATAAAATAGTAGGGTCGCCTTTTTCGCTGTTCGATTCAGCAAGGAGGCGACCTTTTTCGTCGCTGAGGGTGAGGCGGCCTTGCAGGGCGTTGCGGGCGATGGGGTAGCCGTTTTCGATGCCGCGGGTGAGGGCGATGCGGGAGTGCCACCAGCCGTCGCGGTCGAAGTCCCAGGCGGGGACGAAGAGGAGGGAGGTTTGAGGGTAGGAGTGGATGTAGGCGTGGAAGTCGAGGTCTTTGCAGATGGCGACGGATGCGGGGATGGGGCTTGCGGTGGGGGTTGGGTTTGTGGTGGAAGTGGTGGGTTCGGCGGTGGAGGAAGGCGTGAGGGTGAATGCGCCGGGGGTGTTGCCGGGTTGGAAACCTTCGAAGGCTTCGCCTTCGAAGAGGTGGACTTTGATATAATTAAGTTGTTCGGTTCCTTGCGGAGAGAATACGTGGGCCTGGTTTGTGAGCCGGCCTTTTTTGTTGCCGGTGCAGCCGAGGATGAGAGTGGTATTGAGCTGGCGGGCAGCTTGGCGGAAGGTGTCGGCGATAGGGAGGTCGGTGCTATCGGTTAGGGTTAGGACCTTTTCGGGTAGGAGGATGATTTGGGCGCCCTGGTTCGCTAGCTTTTCGGCTTCGAGGAGGTAGCTGGCGGAGGAGGGGGCTGGCCTTTGTGGGAGACAGACCATACCGATAGAGATGGGGGGATTGTTATTGGGGATATTCAGGCGATATAATCCGAATAGGAGGGCGAGGGTTGTGGGAAGGATGGCGAGGAGCAGGGTGTAGCGAATGTTTTGGGTCCGTAGTGAATGGGCGATGGCTGAGGGTATGAGGCAGATCAGGAAGGTGATGCCTGTGATGCCGGTGAGGGAAGCCAGCTGCATGAGGGGTAGGAGGTCGTATTGTGTATAGGCAAAGCTGAGGATGGTTCCATCGCGGGTAGTCAGGAAAGTTATGAATTCGAAGGCGGTCCAGGTGGCGGGGAAGGAAATAATGGCGAGGGCGGGTGGGGCGGTTCGAAGGAGTCTTCTAACGGGGAGCAGCAGAATGGCGAAGACGAGGGGAAGGAGGATGGCAAATAATATGGTAGGCAGGGGTGGAAGGACGCTGGCGAGGTAGGGGAGCCAGGCGAGTCTGCCGATAAACATGGCGATGAAGGAGACGAGGAGTGCTTGCGGCCATTTTAGGGTGGGGAGGGTATAGAGGAGGGGAATGGGGGCAAACCAGATGGGCCACCACCAGTGAAGGTGGAGGTCGAAGGAGAGGTACCAGCAGGCGCCGGAGAAGAGGATGGATAAGGGGAGGAGGAGCTTTTTCAATTTTTTTCGTCAAACTTAGGCGGTTTGGGTTGGGTAAAATTGTAAAAATTAGACAGGTGGGGGGCAACTGTGGTGGTGGTAGGGACGGGGCAGGGTTCAGGGTGTTTGGGCGGGGTTAGGTGGGTTGTTAGGCGGG
>JAFDYG010000325.1 GCA_018267545.1 Bacteroidota bacterium | reverse complement strand
TCGATAAAAACCGTCGGATCGATATACCCATACCCTCCGGTCACAAGCGGCTTACCCAACGCATCCCGAAAAGGACCCGCAGGCCCGTCCCCTACCGCCACCCCGATAGACATACCCGCCCCCTTCATATTGACCGGCACATAATAATAGAACTTGCCGTTGCGGTAAATACACTGCCCAGCCCACGCATCCTTCTCCGCCCAGGCAAACGTCTTCAGCGATAGTGGAATACCCCGGTCCGTCCAGTTGACCATATCGGTCGTCGAATACGCATGCCAGTCCTTCATGACGAACCAGGTGGCCTTGTCCTCATCATGCCCCGTGTACAAAAACAACGTATCCTTATAAACCATGGGCGCCGGATCGGCCGTATAGATCGTCTGAACCACGGGGTTCTGCGCATAAACCGCACAGCCGGCGCCCATCGAAAAAAACACCATGAACAATATCCGTATACACCCGGACCACCAGCTGCAATAAAACAACGACGATAATATTTTTCTCATAATGGCTTTGAAAATAAACTCAAATTAACAAGTTCTGACAAAAATGCAATCGGTTTAAATAATTAAACCTTACCTATCGGTAAAACCCCTGCCCTCCCGCCATATGAAGTAATCTTAATTTCCCTTTCACCCCGGCCTCATATCCCCCTTCTAGCTTTGTGGTGGAAATCGTCGATGGGTAATCCCCATCTCCATTCTTTCACTACAAAACAAACAGTATGAAACACATTATTAAAACCACCCTCGTTCTCCTTTGCATCGCCCTGCCCACCCTCTACGCCTGCTCGCAGCCGCCCGCCGGCCCGGTCCCCGGCCCCGGCAGCATCCCTCCCCCGCCACCCGGCAGAACCGACGCTCCCCCGCCTCCCGCAGCGCCCGCTCCCTCCCCGGGCCACCCCATTCAACAGCTCGTCACCATCCGGGGCACAATCGATACCTACACCTCCAGCGACAGCAATCATTACGACGGCCTTACACTTCACTACAACGGACAGCCGTCCTACGTCCGCTTCGCACCGCATATGGCCGCACAGCTCATGGCCGCAGCCAAACCCGGAGCCTCCATCAGCATACAGGGCTTTTATGAAACCACTCCCGAAGGACTCAACGCCATCCACCTGGTCAACGCCACCGCGGGCGCATCGAATATCTTCGACAACCCGCCCGCACCTCCTGCCACCCCAGCCGTCGAAAACATAGAGCCGTTCAACGGCGCCATCACCGGCCTTCGCCGGGACAGAGAAGGGACGCCCACCGGAGTCGTCTTATCCGGCAACCGGATCCTCGAGCTCGCACCCGGCGTCTACGACCAGCTCCAGGCTTACCTGAAACCCGGCGCCTCCATCACCGGCTCAGCCTCCCGTCGCCTACCGCCGCCCGGCGTCGTACCCGTACAAAACACTCAAACCATCCACCCCCAAACCCTCACCATCGACGGGCAGACCTATATGGTTCGCTAACATCGGCGCATCCCTCAGCAACCTCATTGCCGGATACGTGGTCCAGGCCGCCGGTTTTTCCACCGGCTTCCTCACCCTCTCCGGCCTCGCACTGGCAGCCATGGCATTGCTTTGGCTATGTTTGCCCGAAACCTTGCTTCCCCCATCGCAACAAACAAAATAACCAAACAATTACCCAATCATGAAAGGACTGAAAACCATCCTCTTCCTCATCATCTCCAACACCTTTATGACCTTCGCCTGGTACGGTCACCTCAAGTTCAAAGAATTCTCCTGGGGAAAAAACCTCGCCATGCTTTCCGTCATCCTGATCAGCTGGGGAATGGCCTTCTTCGAATACCTCTTCCAGGTCCCCGCCAACGAAAAGGGCTTCGACGGCAACGGCGGCCCCTTTTCCCTCGTAGAGCTCAAAACAATCCAGGAAGCCATCACCCTCACCGTCTTCATGGCCTTCACCCTGCTTTTCTTCAAAAACGAACACCTCCGCTGGAACCACCTGGCAGGCTTCGGACTGATCGTACTGGCAGTCTTTGTT
>JAFDYG010000324.1 GCA_018267545.1 Bacteroidota bacterium | reverse complement strand
CGCCGATAATCAAAATCCCGATATTAGAAAACTACAGGTGCCCCTCGGACCTGTAGTTGTTTTTGGAGCCAGCAACTTCCCCTTTGCCTATTCGACGGCGGGAGGCGACACTGCTACGGCGCTGGCTGCCGGCTGTCCCGTGATTATCAAAGGTCACCCCGCACATGCCGAGACTTCCCATCTGGTAGCAGACATCATCAGCAAATGCGTCGCTGCGGCTGGTCTGCCCAAGGGCGTATTTGCGCACGTTCATGGCCTCAGCTTCGAAACCGGAAAGGCGCTGGTAACGCATACGCATACCCGTGCTGTCGGATTTACCGGCTCTTATGGCGGTGGAAAGGCATTGTTCGACTGGGCCAACCAGCGCAAGGAACCCATCCCCGTCTTTGCCGAAATGGGCAGCATCAACCCCGTGTTCATCCTGCCGGGTAAACTAAAGGAATCCGCAAAGGAATTGGCGGCGACCCTGGCAGGTTCGGTCACGCTGGGCACCGGTCAATTCTGTACCAATCCTGGTTTGATCCTGGGTGTCGAAGGACCCGAGCTGGACCTTTTTATCAAGGAGCTGGGAGCAGCCGTCGAGAAGGTAAATCCCGGTACGATGCTCCATCCCGGTATCGCCAGGGCCTATGTAGAGAAAAGGGCAGCCGCTCTGTCTCAGGCAGGTGTCGATACGGTAGCTGTCGCTGTTGCTCCGCCTCAGGAGAACCAGGGCGCGCCCACGATCGCAACCGCTTCTGCCGAAGCTTTTTTCAAAAATCCGCTCTTACACCAGGAGGTCTTCGGGCCTTATTCGCTGGTCATCCGCTGTAAAGACGGCGCCGAGCTGGCAAAGGCCGCCCGTCATCTCGAAGGGCAGCTGACCACGTCGCTGATGGCCAATGACCAGGACCTGGTTGAAAATGCAGAGCTGATAGACGCGGTACAAAATATCTGCGGACGATTGATCCTCAATGGCGTTCCAACCGGTGTTCGCGTGGCTTTGTCGATGCAGCACGGCGGTCCCTTCCCGGCTACTACCGACAGCCGGTTCACTTCGGTCGGAGCCGATGGCATCAAGCGCTGGGTTCGTCCCCTGGCTTATCAGAGCTGGTCGGACGCGCACCTTCCCGACGCGCTCAAGAACGGCAACCCCCTCCAAATCTGGCGAACAGTAAATAATGTTTTGACTCAAGACCCCTTATAAGCAATGAAGAAGACTTTTTTTTGTATCGATGCACATACCTGCGGTAACCCCGTCCGGCTGGTAGCCGGTGGAGGCCCCGTCCTCGAAGGAAAGAACATGAGCGAGAAACGCCAGCATTTCCTGAAGGAATACGACTGGATTCGCAAAGGGCTGATGTTCGAGCCGAGAGGCCACGACATGATGAGCGGGAGCATTCTTTATCCGCCGCATGACCCGGCAAACGACGTGGCGGTCCTCTTCATCGAGACCAGCGGCTGTCTGCCGATGTGCGGTCACGGAACCATCGGGACCATCACCATCGCTCTCGAAGAAGGGCTGATCCAGCCCAAGACGCCAGGAAAGGTGCGAATGGAAGCTCCGGCAGGACTCGTGCTGATCGAATACAAACAGGAAGGCAAGAAGGTCAAGTCGGTGAAGCTGACCAATGTTCCCGGTTACCTGGCGGCCGAAAATATCAAGGTCGAATGTCCCGACCTCGGTACGCTTACCGTGGATGTCGCCTATGGGGGAAACTTCTACGCCATCGTCGACGTGCAGGAAAATTTCAAAGGACTGG
>JAFDYG010000323.1 GCA_018267545.1 Bacteroidota bacterium | reverse complement strand
TCCCCGCTACCCAGTAAGGACGCAGCGCCTCCGTTACCATCACCGGTCCCAGATCGCTTCCCCCGATACCGATATTGACGATGTATTTGATCTTCTTCCCCGTGTAACCCTTCCAGCTTCCGCCGTGAACCCGAGCACAGAAGTCCTTCATTTGCGCCAAGACCCGGAGCACGTCCGGCATCACATCTTTACCGTCACTATAAACAGGCGTCCCCGAAAGATTCCGCAGCGCGGTATGCAATACGCTCCGGTCTTCCGTCTGGTTGATCTTCTCCCCGCTGAACATGGCTTCGATCGCCTCCTTTACCTTGCTTTCTTCCGCCAGCTGCCGCAGCAGCCCCAGCGTCTTGTCCGTCACCCGGTTTTTGGAATAGTCGAAAAGGATCTCATCCAGCCGTAAAGAATACTTGCCGAATCTATCCGCGTCTTCCTTGAATAAAGAACGCATATGTACTTCCTTCATCTCCGTATAGTGCTCTTGTAACTGCTTCCAGGCTTTTGTTTCTTTTGGATTGACTTTCGGGAACATAAAATTGTTTTTTTTATAGTTTGAAGTTACAACTCTTCGATCACTTCGATGACCTTCGCCACCATCTCCGATGTAATGTCCAAATGTGTAACAAACCGGATCTGATTTGCGGCGATAGCAATAGCTAAAATTCCTTTTTCTTTTAGGTGCTGCGCCAAATCCTTCGCGCATGTCCCCCCCTCCGTTTCGAAAATGATGATATTGGTCTCTACCGGCATAATCGATTTGACGAATCCTTTCTTCTCCAATACGGCCGCAATCTGACGCGCATGCGCATGGTCCTGGGCCAGCCGGTCGATATTGTTCTCCAGGGCGTACACGCCCGCAGCCGCCATAAACCCGGCCTGCCGCATCCCCCCGCCAAAAACCTTCCGTATCCGCCGCGCCTGCCGGATAAAGTTAGTCCGTCCGATCAAAATGCTCCCGATCGGACAGCCCATTCCCTTGTTCAAACACACGGAAATGCTGTCGAAAACGCGACCAAACTCCGCCGCGCTCCGCCCCGTAGCGACCAGCGCATTGAAAAGCCGGGCCCCATCCAGGTGCAGCTTCAGCTGGTTGTCGCTGCAGACCTGCTGGATTTTCTTGACTTCTTCCAAATCATAACAGCTCCCCCCACCCCTGTTACAGGTGTTTTCCAGGGCGACCAGGGAAGTCCGCGCCTTATGCACGTCATCGGGATTGATCACCATCGAAACCTGCTCCGCCGTTATCCGGCCCCGGTCCCCTTCCAAAGCCCGCACCTGCGAGCCCGAATTGAAGGCGATCCCTCCCCCCTCATAGATATATACATGGGCATTTTTCTCACAAATAACTTCGTCCCCCGGCTGCGTGTGACACTTGATCGCGATCTGGTTCGACATGGTCCCAGTGGGACAATATAAAGCGGCCTCCATCCCGAATAACCGGGCGGCCATCGATTCCAATTGATTCACGGAAGGATCTTCTCCAAAAACATCATCCCCCACCCTGGCTTGCATCATCGCTTCCAACATGGCGGGCGTAGGACGGGTAACAGTATCTGAACGCAGGTCAATGGGCATAGTTGTAAATTGAGATCGCAATTTAAGGCAATAGCCCCTACTAAACCCCACGCATTAACTAATAAAAAAAGGAGCCCACGCATCCAGCGCGGGCTCCCTTCATTCCGGAAGCCGCTATCCATCAAGCGGCCGGGTCATAGACCCAGCCAAGCTAGGACAACGCCTGCTCCTTAATATGATTACCCTTTTCCTTGGCGGCCTTGATCAGATCCAGCACGCGGCTGCGTACATCT
>JAFDYG010000322.1 GCA_018267545.1 Bacteroidota bacterium | reverse complement strand
TTGCCTTTTCGAGGTTGTAGTCGAGGACCCAGTAGGAGCAGTCGAGCTTGCCCTTTTCGCCGTTGAAGGTGGAGGTCCAGTTGACGTATTTTCCGATATAGGGGATGATGTCGTAGGAGTTGATGGGGTTGGTGACGACCCAGGTCCAGGTGGTGGTGCCGTTGTTGTTGGATTTTTTATCCTTTAGGCGGCCGTTGGCGATGGCTGTCAGGGTATCGGCGGCGGTGACGTGCATGACTACGCCGCTGTCGGGTTCGTCGCTGAGGTGGTCTTTACAGGGAAACCAGGAGCTGGCGCCGAGGCCTTCGCAAGCGACGGTCATCCAGGGGCGGCCCTGGGCGTCTTTGTTCCAGATCCAGCCACCGCCCCAGGGTGGGCGGACGGCGACTTTGGGGGTTCCGCTGTAGGTGATTCGTATCGTTTCTGTCGTGTTTGCTTTTATGGGCTTGGGAAACTTGATCAGGAAGGCGTTGCCGTCGCGGGAGAAGGCGAGGGATTTTTTATTCCAGGTGACGGTTTTGATGGCCAGGGGTTCCTGCAGGTCTATTTGCATAGTTTGTCCGTCGGAGGTGGCCTGGAAGGTGATTGCGTTTTCGCCGCTGAGGGATTTGTTATTGAAGTCGGGGGTGACGGATAGTTCGTATTTTATGAGATTCCACCAGGCACGCTCGGGGGTGATGGAGCCGCGGAGGCTGTCGGCGTGGGTGTAGTTTGGTTTTTCGGGGGTCAATAGTTGGGCGTTCGTTGTGATGGAGATGAGGGCGAGAGTTAGAACGGTTAGAATGCGAGTCATTGGCTATCTTTAGTTTGAGTTATGAAGATAAATAGACAAGTTGTACGGAAAATATCGATTTGGACGAACGGTCTAATGGGGGGGAGCGGCCGGGTGGGCATGGTCCTGGGTGTTTTGGGGATTGCGGTGGTATTGGCGGGGTGCGGGCGTGGGCCGGCGTCGGGGAAGAAGGTGTTTTATTATAACGAGTGGGATGGGATTGCTACGTTGGACCCGGCTTTTGCAAAGAACAGGTCGATTATCTGGGCGATTCATCAGCTGTATAGTACGCTGGTCGAGACGGACAATCAATTGCGGGTTGTGCCGGGGCTGGCTTACCGGTGGGAGGTATCGGAGGATAGGAGGGTGTGGACATTTCATTTGCGCAGGGATGTCTTTTTTCATGACGATGCGGCGTTTCCGGGAGGGAAGGGAAGGCAGCTGGTGGCGGGTGATATCGTTTACAGCTTCAAGAGACTGCTGGACCCGGTGACGGCGAGCAGCGGGGCGTGGATATTTCATGGACGTATCGACTCGTCGCGGGCGTTCGAGGCGCCGGATGACAGTACGTTTGTGCTGCGGTTGTCAAGGCCGTTTCACCCGATATTGGGTTTGTTGAGCATGGCGTATTGTTCGGCAGTGCCGAGGGAGGTGGCGGAAAAATTTGGAAAGGATTTTCGGAGTCATCCTTGCGGGACTGGGCCGTTTCGATTTTTGTCGTGGGAGGAGAATCAGGATATGATCTTTTTGAAGAATGAAAATTATTATGGCAGGGATAGTGTGGGGGTGAGGCTGCCTTATTTGGATGCGTTGAAGATTTCGTTCAATTCGGAGAAGGCGACGGAGTTTTTGCTGTTTAGGCAGGGAGAGCTGGACTTTATCAATGAGATCGATGCGTCTTTTAAAGACGAGGTGTTGAGCAAGCGAGGGGTATTGAAGAAGGATTGGGAAGGGAAGATCGTGCTGTCGGTCTATCCGCAATTGAATACCGAGTATCTGGGAATTCTGGTGGACTCGAGCAATGAGCTGGTTCGTGTGTCTCCGTTGCGGTTCAGGAAGGTAAGGCAGGCGATCAATTGCGGGTTCGACAGGAGGAAGATGATGTTGTATTTGCGGAACTCGCTGGGACTGCCGGCAGAGAGCGGGTTTGTGCCAGCGGGGCTGCCGTCGTTCGATTCGACGAAGGTGAAGGGGTATCCTTATGACCCTGCCAGGGCTCGTGAGCTATTGCGGGAGGCTGGTTTTCCGGATGGGAAGGGGATGCCGGCGGTAAAGCTGCTGACGATACCGGTCTATGCGGACTTTGCGAGCTATATCGCGAGGCAGCTGGAGGACGTGGGGATGCATATCCAGATCGAGGTGGTGCAGAAGAGCTTGTTACTCGAGGAAACGGCGCAGTCGAAGGCGTTGTTTTTTCGGGGGAGCTGGATTGCGGACTATCCGGATGCGGAAAATTATCTGAGCGTGTTCTATTCGAAGAATCCGGCGCCGCCGAATTATACGAGGTTTAGCGATCCGGGTTTCGATAGGTTGTATGAGCAGGCGTTATTGGAGAATAACGATTCTGTGCGATATGGGTTGTATCAGCAGATGGACCAAAAGATCATGGATGCGTCGCCGGTGGTGCCGTTGTGGTATGACGAGGTGGTGCACCTGATCAATCCTCGGGTGAAGGGGTTTGACCCGAATGCGTTGAATTTGTTGGAGCTGCGGCGTGTACGGAAATAGGGTTATTGCAGGATTGCCGGGTTTTTTTTGCGGTAGTAGAGGCGGATGGCCAGGAGGACCAGCGGAATGCCGAGCGGAACATAATAGGAAAAGACCGGATCGATGAATGCGATGATGAGGCTGATGACGAATACGACGGGGGCGATCAGCGAGCGCATTTTGTGGAAGCGGATTTTTTCTGGCGAGGGATAGTTGTGGCAGAGCTTATTTTTGGGGTCGGTGATGATTTTCCAGAGACGAATGAGCAGCAGGCCGCTGCCGACGAGGTTTAGCGTGTAGAACGCCACGGGAGTGATGAGGCCGCTGAGCCAGTATTCGCTGTAGAAGCCGGAGCTGAAGGGCATCAATACGATCGTAAACAGGAAATAGACATTGGCCCAAAGGAGGCGTTTGTTGTAGTTCTCCAGATAGCCGCAGAGGAGGTGGTGGTTGATCCAGTACATGGCGATGACGAGGAAGCTGACGATAACGCCGATAAACTTGGCGACCAGCTCTTGACTCATGATCTCGAGGAGATGGCGGTCGGTATGGGGAGCGTGCAGTTCGGGAATTTTTAGCTCTATTACCAGAAGGGTAATGGCGATGGCGAAGACTGCATCGCTGAATAGGGCCAGGCGTTCAACCTGGAATTCTCTTTTGAGGTCTTGATCTTCGTGTACGGTCATAATAGTCAGTTAGCTTGGAGGATGGAAGATAATGAAAAAGCCGACTCGGGGAGTCGGCTTTTTCATTATTGTTTGGTCGTTGTGTTCTTCTTGAGCTTATTCTTGAAGACCCTTTCGAATTTTTCCAGTTTGGGTCGAATCACCAGGTAGCAGTAGGGCTGTGAGCCGTGTGTGTTATAATAATTCTGATGGTAGTCTTCGGCGGCGTAGAAGGCGCTGGCCGGAGCTACTTCGGTGACGATGGGTTTGGGGTAAGCTTGTTCTTTGTCGAGCTGGGTTTTATAGTGTTCTGCTTTTTGCTTTTGGTCGTCGTTATGGTAGAAGACGGCGCTGCGGTATTGGGTGCCGACGTCGTTACCCTGGCGGTTGAGCTGGGTGGGGTCGTGGGATTCCCAGAATACTTCGAGGAGCTCGTCGAAGGTAATGATGGAGGGATCATATATGATTTGAAGACACTCGGCGTGGCCGGTGGTGCCGGTGCAGACTTCTTCGTAGCTGGGGTTGGCGACGTGGCCGCCCATGTAGCCGGAAGTGACTTTTATTACGCCGTTTAGTTCCTGGAAGACGGCTTCCGTGCACCAGAAGCAACCGGTTCCGAAGGTGGCGGTATCTGTTTTAGCTGTGCTCATGCTTTGAATTTTATTGTTGGGTTGTTTAGGTGTGGCCTGACAGGAGGCTGAAAATAAGGATACTATGGACAATATAACAGCTATTCTGTGCATTAGTTCTAGGATTATGTGAAGCAAAGGTATTGTTTGGGGTGTTAGAAAATTGTTAAGCTACTTTGTAAAGTAGCTTTATAAGTTTACTTTTGTATTATGGAAAATAAATCGATAGAGGGGCGGCCGGAGGTGGCCGGCGGAGCGGGGCGACCCGGGGGCGGAGGCTTTTCGGGGCCGGGGGGCGGAGGGCCGACGGTCCGGGAAATTGAGGTGGCGGGTTCGCTGCGGACGGTGATACACCGGCTGGTGAAGTTATTGCGGAGGGAGACGAAGAATGAGGCGCAGCTTTCGTTGACGGAGCGGGCGGCACTGGGGTTGCTGTACAACCAGGGGGAATTGCTGCCTTCGGACATTGCGAAGGCGGAGAAGGTGACGACGCAGTCGATTTCGCAGGTGATCAACCGGCTGGTCGAGCTTAAATATATTGTCAAGAAAAGCTCGACGGAGGATAAGAGAAAGGTATTGCTTTCGTTGACGCCGGAGGGGAGGGGGTATGTGGAGCAGCTGCGGCAGGACAAGACGGAGTGGTTGTCGAAGGTATTACACGAAAAAGCGTCGGCGGAGGAAATGGATGTACTGATGCAGGCGATAAAAATATTAGGGAGGTTAATGAACGATGAAGAAGTTACCAGTTTTTAGAGCGTTTCAGAGCAGGAATTACAGGCTTTATTTCTATGGTCAGTCGGTGTCGTTGATAGGGACATGGATGCAGAGGACCGGGGTTAGCTGGGTCGTATATACGCTGAC
>JAFDYG010000321.1 GCA_018267545.1 Bacteroidota bacterium | reverse complement strand
TTGATGAACAAAAGATTTTTAGCCGGGTGGACGAGGTCTTTGCCCAGAGCGCAGACGTAGATGTCATCGTAGCCGTCGCCATTGATGTCGACGATGCTGACGCCGGTGGCCCAGAGGTGGGTGGTGATGCCTGCTTTTTCGGTGATGTCTTCGAAATGGTTATCGCCTTTGTTGACGTAGAGGCGGCAGGTGGTTTGGTTGGCGGTAAAGAAGATGTCTTTGAGGCCGTCGTTGTTGAAGTCGCCGATGCCGACGCCGCCGCCCATGTATCCGAATTCGTTGATGAAGGAGGTGGAGGAGTCGACGTCGTTGAGGTCGTTGCGGAAGTGGATGCCGGACTGTGCAGAAGACAGCTGGGTAAAGAGGGTGTTTTTGGGTTGGGTTTTGCAAGCGAAGAGAAAAATGATGCATGCAAGAAGAAGTCCCTTGGGGATATATGGACAAGCTGGCATTGACATAGTCTAGGTCTACAAGTTAAAGAAAAAAAGAGGCTATTGGATAGCCTCTTTTTTTTATTTCGTAATCGAGGTCGTTATTTGATCATCGGGTTGGCCGATGTTTCGCTGGCCGGGATGGGGAATGCTGCTACCTGGCCGGTTTTCGTGTCGGCCATGATGGAAGGGTAGTAGCCTTTCTTTCTCCACCGGAGGATGTCGATGTTGTTGACTTCCTCGCCTGCCATTTCAACGGTCTTTTCGTGCATGACGGCCTTGATGGCGGCGTCGTGGTTGGCGGGCGCGACGGCCGGCATGTGTACGCTTGCGCGGTTGCGGACTTCGTTGATATAGCCGGCGGCTGCGCCGGGTGTTCCTACTTCGGCCTCGCATTCGGCGAGCATCAGGAGTACTTCTGCGTAGCGGAAGATGCGCTGGTTGTAGCCATCGGGGTGGAATCCGTCGTCGGTCACGTCGAGGATGGAGTATTTGCGGTATACGCGTTTTTTGACGACGCCATTGCGGTTGCTGGCGGCTACGTTCATAGCGGCTGAATCCATGGTCTTGCCGGCTACGGTGCCGCCGAGGGTCATGATCTTGTCGCCTTCTTCGTAGAAGGTCATCTTATACCGGGGGTCGGTGGCTTCGAATTCGTTGAGGGTTGCGTTGGAGGGAACGACGTTGCCCCAGACGACGCCGTATTCCTGGCTGCGCATGGTGCTGCCATCCGCGGTGGAGCCTTCGCCGGTGTAGCCCCA
>JAFDYG010000320.1 GCA_018267545.1 Bacteroidota bacterium | reverse complement strand
GATGTCGGAATCCACCCGGGTGAAATGAACATCGGGCCATTTGCTTTCCATCTGGTTGATAAAGGCGGCGTCGACGATCGTTTCCAGCTTGACGACGGTATATCCTTTGGCCTGGGCCTGGACGATATAGCTATCCTGTACTACGGGGTTGCTGGTATATAAAATGATGAGCTTTCCTTCTTTATTTTTTTGAAGAGTTTCAGTGGCCATTCGATACTCTTCGAGCGTATAAAACTTGCCGCCTTTCACGTCTTCCATGATATGGAATTTGGCCGCCTTTTCGAGGAACTTGTCGTCGGTCATCATTCCATATTTCACAAACAGGCCTAGGCTTTCCCATTTTTCCTCGAAGGCGGGTCTTTCTTTATTGAAGATCTCTTCGAGCTTATCGGCTACCTTTTTGGTGATATGGTTATTGATCTTTTTTACGTTCGGGTCCCCCTGCAGGTAGCTGCGGCTGACGTTCAAAGGAATATCGGGGCTATCGATCACGCCGTGCAGCAGCATGAGGAACTCGGGTACGATATCCTTTACTTCGTCGGTAACGAATACCTGGTTGCTATAGAGCTGAATCTTGTCCTTTTGTATTTCATAGCTCTGCTTGATCTTCGGGAAATAGAGGATACCCGTCAGGTTGAACGGATAGTCTACGTTCAGGTGGATCCAGAAGAGGGGAGCTTCGCTGTAGGGATAGAGCTCTTTATAAAAATTCTGGTAATCTTCTGGAGTAAGCTCGCTGGTCTTCTTTGTCCAGGCCGGCTGGGGGTTGTTGATCTGCTCACCTTCGAAGCGGATGGGAACGGGCAGGAAGCGACAAAATTTCCTGAGGATGGTGCGGATGCGTTCGGCGTCCAGGAATTCCTGGCTTTCTTCGTTTATATGAAGGACGATATCGGTACCTCTTTCCTGTTTCTCCGCGTCTTCAAGCGAATATTCGGGGCTGCCGTCGCATTCCCATCGAACCGCGGGGTCTTCCTGCCGGAAGCTTTTCGAAATGACCTCTACCCTTTCGCTGACCATAAAGGCGGAATAAAACCCAAGTCCAAAGTGACCAATAATATTGGCTTCGTTCTGTCCCTTGTATTTCTTTAAAAATTCTTCCGCCCCGCTAAACGCTACCTGGTTTAGATATTTATCGACCTCGGCGGCGCTCATCCCTACGCCCTTATCGGAGATAGTAATAGTCTTATTCTCTACATTTAATTGAATATCAATGGATAAATCACCAAGATCGCCTTTTGCCTCGCCAATGGACGACAAAGTCTTCAGCTTTTGCGTGGCATCGACGGCGTTACTTACCAGCTCCCGAACAAAAATGTCATGCTCGCTGTAAAGAAACTTCTTAATGATAGGGAAAATATTTTCGGTCTGAACTCGAATATTTCCTTTTTGCATGTCTTAGTATTTTTATGGTTTGTGACTAGTAAGGGGCCTCGAATCAAACCAAATGCCAGTCCTTATAAACTGACACAGTGTCAAATCTTATAACTCACTGATAATCAAAAGAAGCATTTTTTGATTCTTTTCCAGGAATCAATTACCTTTGCAGCCCATTTGTATTTTTTCAAATTCATGGCGAACCACGGGTTCGCCGGCCGAAGGCCCATCATTAAACCGAACGCCGGGGATGGGTTATATTCGGATAAACCATTTCCGGCGTTCGACAAAAACAGGGATCATGAACAATTATGAATTGATGGTGATTTTTACCCCTGTGCTTTCTGAGGAAGACTATAAGGCTGCTCAGAAAAAGTATGCTGCTTTCGTCAAAGATAATGGCGGAGAGATACTGCACGAAAATCCCTGGGGTCTGAAATCACTGGCGTATCCAATCCAGAAAAAGACAACCGGTTTATACTGGGTTCTGGAGTACACTGCGCCATCCGACTTCAATGAGAAGCTGAACATTCAGATTCGCCGCGACGAGTCTGTGTTGCGCTTCATGGCTACAAAACTCGATAAATACGCCGTCGAGTACAATGGCAGAAAGAGAAGTGGCGTACCTACAGGAAACGAAAAAGTGGGGGCTTAATCCATGGCAAAAGCAAACGAGATCAAGTATCTGACGGCGATTAAGCCGGAGAAACGCGCCAAGAAGTTCTGCCGTTTCAAGAAGTACGGTATCAAGTATATCGACTACAAGGACGCAGAATTCCTCAAGAAATTCCTGAACGAGCAAGGTAAACTGTTGCCCCGCCGTATCACCGGTAACTCCCTGAAATATCAGCGGAAGGTATCCGACGCGGTAAAGAAAGCTCGCCAGATGGCATTATTGCCGTACGTAACGGATCTTTTAAAGTAACCTCACCCTAACCTCTTTCCTAAAAAAGCGGAAAGGGGGGACAGTCCGGGTTCGCTTCGCCCTCGATGAGTTGCGTCGCGGTTTGACGGATTGGGAAAACGGTGAACAAACAAAACACGATGGAAGTCATCTTAATTCAAGACGTAGATAACCTGGGTTCCGCTCACGAAAAAGTAAGCGTGAAGAATGGCTACGCACGTAACTACCTGATCCCCAGAAAGTTCGCAGTTGAAGCTAACCCTTCCAACCTGAAACAGCTGGAAGAGCGCGTCAAGCAGCTGAAAAAGAAGGAAGCCAAGCTGATGGCAGAGGTCAATAAAGTGATCGAAGTCCTCAAGGCTTCTCCGATCAAGGTAGGCGCCAAGACCGGCACCAGCGGGAAGATCTTCGGCAGCGTTACCTCCGTACAGCTGGCCCGCGCTATCCGCGACCAGAAAGGTTACGAGATCGATCGCCGCAGAATCCACATCCTGGACGAAGTCAAGGAGCTGGGTACTTATAAGGCTAAGGTCGATTTCGGCAACAGCAATGAGACCGAGATTGAGTTCGAAGTAGGCGCAGAGTAATATCTGACCGGGCACCGCCCGGTTGCCAGGCCGATTGCTAAAATCCGCTAAAAAACGGAATATTGTTAAAAGCTCATGAATAAATCATGAGCTTTTTTATTGTTACATCTATGTTTCTGGTATTTTCCTTAAAAAATATCAAATTAGTTAGGTACAAAATCGTTTTTCTACGCGGACTAAATGCGCTAAAAAGCTGACCAATGCTAAATTTCGGAGATTTAGCACAAAATTTTAATAAGTAATAAAAATTGCTATCTTTACAATAGCTCTATTATTTTTAGTGTTATCGTAGGCTGTCGTAACTTTCTATTCAGTCAGATTCCTCAGTCATTATAGTCTAACAGTAGGTAGAGTTTGTTTTTTTCATTTTTTAATTTTTTGTACAATGAACATTTATGTAGGCAACCTCTCCTGGCAGATGACCGATGAGGATCTCAGGAATCTTTTTGAACAACACGGCAGTGTCGCTTCCGCAAAGATCGTGAAGGACAAAGTTTCCGGCCGCAGCAAAGGCTTCGGTTTCGTTGAAATGGAGGACGACGGCGAAGCACAACAAGCCATTACTAACCTGTACGACAGCGAAGTAATGGGCCGTAAAATCATCGTTAACGAGTCGCAGCCTAAGCAACAAGGCGGTGGCAGCGGCGGCGGCGGTGGTTACAAAAAGAGATCCTTCGGCGGCGGTGGCGGCGGAGGTTACAAGAAAGGTGGCTACGATCGCGGCGGCGGTGGTGGCGGTTACAACAGGGATTATTAATCTATCATCGATACATCTTTGTTAATAAAATCCTTTCTGAGCAATCAGAAAGGATTTTTTATTTGTGGTCTATTTGCGGTTTCGCCTACTAATTTTTTTCTGCGCCGGTTTTGCTAAAGGGATTAACTTTTAACTTTAAGCAAACCAAATTGTTTGCCCATGTCCCGCAAGCCCATGCGTCGAAGAGAGTTCCTTCGCACTGCTTCACTCGCCACCGCCGGCCTTACGATTATCAATTTTCCTATCCGCGGCAAAATGGCCCCCAGTAATAAAGTCGTCCTGGCGGTTATGGGAGTCAACAGCCGGGGCGCCTACCTGGCCAAGTCTTTCTCACAATTAGCGAATGTAGAAGTAGGTTATATCTGCGATGTAGAGGAGAAAGCCGTTCAAAACGGCTTGACGGCCCTAAAAGACGCAGCAAGAAAGCCCACGGTAGTACATGATATCCGAAAGCTCGTCACGCAGAAAGACTTCGATGCGCTCGTCATCGCAGCCCCCGATCACTGGCATGCTCCGGCCGCGATACT
>JAFDYG010000031.1 GCA_018267545.1 Bacteroidota bacterium | reverse complement strand
ATTAATCCGGTGACGGGCAGGAGGTTGGTTACGACATGGATGATCGACGAGCTGCTGGCTGTGGCGAGGGAGGCGTATGGGCGGTTGGAGGAGGAGCTGGGGGGGCTGGAGGGGAAGGCGGGCGCGGAGGGGGGACTTGGTGTAGAGGGGAGGGCGGGCTTTTTTGAGCCGGTGCGGGTGGTGGATTTTTTTCCGACGGCCCAGATGCGATTGGCCTTTTTGAAGCGTTTGGAGGAGGAGGATGGGGGGCTGTATTTGCGGCTGCCGGAGGATGAACGGGTATGGGGGGATAGTTTTCATTATGAATTGGGGTATGGGGAGATTACGCCTTGTTACCTGGTGGATATGCCGGGGCTGCTGGAGGCTGCGAGGAAGAGGTGGCGGGAGAAGGGGGTGTTGTGGGAGGAGCGATTTGGGCGGGAGGAGCTGGAGGTTGGGGATGAGGGAGTGAAGTACCGGGAGGTGCGGGCGGGGAAGGTCGTTTTTTGTGATGGGGTGGAGAGTTTTGAGAGTCCTTATTTTTCGAGATTGCCATTTGCGCCGAATAAGGGGGAGGCGTTGATAATAGAGGTGGATGGATTGGGGGAAAGGGCGGTTTTTAAGAAGGGAATGAGCCTGGCGCCGTGGCGGGAGGGGTTGTATTGGGTGGGGTCGTCTTACGAATGGGAGTTTACCGAGGCGGGGCCGACGGAGGGGTTTCGGGAGAGGACGGAGGCGGTTTTGAGGGAGTGGCTCAAGCTGCCGTTCAAGGTGGTGGAGCACCTGGCGTCGGTGCGGCCGGCGACTTTGGAGCGGAGGCCTTTTGTGGGGTTTCATCCGCTGTATCCGGCGGTGGGGATATTGAATGGGATGGGGACTAAGGGGTGTTCGCTTGCGCCATATTTTGCCCGGCAATTGGTTGAAAATGTTAGAATTGGGGCACCAATTTTGCCTACAGCGGATGTGAGGAGGTTTACAAGGATTTTGTCGAGAGGGTAGGAAAAGTTCTTCGGTGGAATGGTTGCGGAAAAGTTATTTTTAGCGCTTCTAAACTTAATACTATGAATACGGACATTATCAGAGACCGGATATATTTTATTAGAGGTCAGAGAGTTATGCTTGATTTTGACTTAGCTACGCTGTATGGGGTCGAGACGAAGGCGTTGAATCAGGCGGTTAAACGTAATAGTGATCGTTTTCCAGAAGATTTTATGTTCAGGCTGACAGAAGAAGAATGGCAGATGCGGTCACAAATTGTGACCGCATCCGGGGAAGGAGGTGAAAATGTTGATAATCAACAAGTTGATATGCGGTCACAAATTGTGACCGCATCAGGAGGCGCCAAATTCAGAAATAAGGGCGTATTGCCTTATGCTTTTACGGAGCATGGGGTGACGATGCTGGCGAGCGTGCTGCGGAGCGAGAAGGCGGTGAGCATGAGCATTGCGGTGGTGAGGGCCTTTATTGCGCTGAAGGAGTATGTGGTACAGCGAAATGCGCTGACAGATCAGCTGCAGGAGATCAGGGATCGGTTGGGCGAGCATGACGCGCAGCTGAATAGTATCTACACGGCGATAGAGAATCTGTTGGATGAGAAGGCCGAACAGAAGAATTGGGAGGACCGGGAGAGGATTGGATTCAAGAAAAGATAGGGATACTGGGGCGAGGAGGATACTGGGAGGGAGGATATTGGGCGAAGCGGGCTCTAGTGGGCGACGGCTTTCGCGGGAGGTGCGGGAGCTGCGACGGCCTTTGCGGGAGGCGCGGGAGCTTTTGCCGGGGGTGTGGGAACTTTCGCCGGGGGTGTGGAAGCTTTCGCCGGGGCCTTTTGGGTTTTTTGAGCAGCTTCGGTGATACGGCGGATGATCGTCGTATTGCCTTCGATAAAGCTGAGGGGGTCCTGGTTGAGGACGCAGGCCATGGCTTCATAGAGGTCGGGGAGCTCGTGGCGGAAGGGGACGGAGCTTTCGAAGAAGACTTCGACCGCAACGGCCCAAAATTCATGATAATTTGTTGCTGCGTAGTCGCCGAGCAGCCCTTTTGCGCGGCTTTCGCCTTGTTGCTGCATGGCGGTGAAGATGGGGCGTGCTACTTTGGAGAAGTTGGGGAACTCTCTTTTGAAGTGTTTGTCTTCTTCGGTTTGGGTGATGAAGTTGACGTAAGCAAGGGCGTGGGCCATTTCGTGGAGGCCGACGTTGCAATTGGGGGTTTGACCCGAGACGCCTTTTATAAAATTATCCCAGGAAAGATAGATCCCGGTTTGGTCGACGTGGCCCATGAAGGGGCGGGAATAGAAGCCGTAGTGGTAGTCGTCGCGCAGGATGAAGATGTCGTCGAAATAATTCAGCTTGAATTTATCGAGGCCGAAGGTAAGCTGGACTGCGGCGGCGCTGACCAGGATGGGCATTTCGGCCGTTTCTTCTACCTCTATATAATGAAAATTCTTTGCGTGCTGGAATTGATAGGTGCGGAAGAGGAATTTTCTTTGCTCCTCGAGGCTCAACCTATTATAATAGCTAAAGTGACGGGCAATAATCGAGTGATAGAATGTTTCCCGTGCAGTAAAACGTTTAAACTGATGCCGGTTGTAGAGACGCTGGAAAAGCACTGTAACCGGTCGATTAAGGAGGAGGATCCCAATTACCAATGAAATAATAACAACGATTTCCATAGAGTTCATTTTTCTTTGTGATTCTAGAATGATCGCTTGCACGATGTGCTCACGACAATCGGTCTTACAAAGGCTATGGATACGGAACTATGGCTTTCAGATTAGAGTGGAAAAGCTATAGGCGGGTTTAATCAAGAGGAAGATGAATCGTACGGATGGGAAACAAAATAGAAAGAAATCCTGAAAAAGAGAAGCGTTTGTGGAAAGGTTTTATTTCGCCTGTTTTAATTTGCTGATTTTTAATTTTTTATATATTACCAAGTCCCTGTTTCGGGAAGACGGGAGCGGGGGGCGGGGAGAGGAGTGAGCGGGGAGAGCGGGGCATAGAGCGGGGAGCGGGCATAGAGCGGGCGACAGGGGCGGAAGCGAAGGACGGGATGGGTTCAGGAAGCGGGAGTGGGTACGAGGACTTTTTCGGGGGTGAGGGGGTCCTGGTTGAGGAGGGAGCAGAGGGCGTTGTAGAGCTCGGGGAGCTGGCGGCGGAAGTTGGTGGAGCGTTCGAAGAAAGTTTCGATACAGACCGCCCAGAATTCCTGGTAGTTGGTGGCGGCATAGGAGTCGAGGAGGTTGGTTTCGCCCGCTTGCATGCGTTCGAAGATGGGGCGGGCGATGAGGGAGAAGTCGTTAAAATGGTTATAAAAAGCGTTGTCGCGGCCGTCCTGGACGGTGAAGTTGACGTATGTGAGGGCGTGGGCCATTTCGTGGAGGCCGACGTTTTGTCCATCAGAGTAGTCATTGAACTCGCGGATGAAGTGGGTCCAGGATAGGTAGATGCCTTCTTCGCTGACGTGGCCTTCGAAGGGCATGTTGTAGAGCCCGTAGCGGTATTTGTCTTTTAGAATATATATAGTTTTGAAGTAATCCAGGAGGAAGTGCTCGAGGCCGAAGGTGAGCTGGACCGCGGCGGCACTAACCAGGAGGGGCATGCTCTCTTCGGGTTCGATGTCGATATATTCGAATTTTTTCAGCTCCATAAACAGGAGGACGCGGCGGAGGAAGCGTTCCCGGCCGGCTTTGCTGAGGCTTTTGAAGTAGGGGTTGTAGCGGCAGATGAGGGATTCGAAGTCTTTGTGCCGCTCTTCGTAGACGCGGATGATCTTTTTCTTTTTGACCCAGACCCAGACATGGGGTGTCACGCGGGCTATTACCAGCCCTAAGAGGATAAAGCCGAACATGTTGAATCCGCTTGACATGGAGCGGAAAAATACCAATTTTTCCTGCATTGGGCAATGGTGGGGGATAAATCAATAACTTTGCCCCTCCTAAATCGGGCGGAGCGCGATTAGCAGATCGGGCGGAGCCCGGTTGGTATATTGGGCGGGGCCCGGTTAGTATAATTAATAGAAAAATAGTTAGGCATGTATCGAACTCATACTTGTGGGGAATTAAGAGCAGCGCATATCGGTCAGAACGTGACACTCGCCGGCTGGGTACAGACGGTGCGGAAATTTGGCAGCATTACTTTTATCGACCTGCGAGACCGGTATGGTATTACGCAGCTGCTGTTCGGTGAAGAGCTGAACAAGGAGCTGGCGGAAAATCCGCTGGGCAGGGAGTTCGTATTACAGGCAAAGGGGAAGGTCAATGAACGGACCAGCAAGAACCCGCAGCTGGCTACGGGGGACATCGAGATATTGGTACAGTCCTTTACCATTTTAAATAAGGCTGCTACCCCACCCTTTACGATACAGGACGATACGGATGGCGGGGATGACCTGCGGATGAAGTATCGCTATCTCGATTTGCGGCGTCAGGCGGTAAAGAAGAATCTGGAGCTGCGTTATGCCGTCAACAGGGCTGCGCGGAACTATCTCCATGAGAATAATTTTATGGATTTGGAGACGCCCTTCCTGATCAAGTCGACGCCGGAAGGGGCTCGGGACTTTGTGGTGCCTTCGCGGATGAATCCGGGACAGTTTTATGCCCTGCCGCAGTCGCCGCAGACGTTCAAACAATTGCTGATGGTGAGCGGCTACGACCGGTATTACCAGATCGTCAAGTGTTTCCGGGACGAGGACTTGCGTGCGGACCGGCAGCCGGAGTTTACGCAGATCGACTGCGAGATGAGCTTTGTCGAGCAGGAAGACATTCTGGCCATGTTCGAAGGGATGGTGAAGTATATTTTCAAGGCAGTAAAGAATATCGATTATACGGCAACTGTAGAGCGGATGACCTGGGAGAATGCGATGTGGCAGTTTGGAAATGACAAGCCGGACATCCGATTCGGGATGAAGATATTGAACCTGAAGTCTGCTTTCACGGTTGGCGGGAAGCTGCTGGCTACCGGTGAATTGATCAACGGGGCTGGGTTTGGCGTATTCGACAATGCCGAAACCGTGCTGGCGATCAGCGTCCCGGGTTGCAGCGAGTATACGCGTAAGCAGACGGACGAATTGACCGACTGGGTCAAGCGGCCGCAGATCGGCATGCAGGGATTAGTCTATATCAAATACAATGCAGACGGCAGCCTGAAGAGCAGCGTCGATAAATTCTATCCCGAAGACAAGCTGCGGGCCATTGCCGAAGCGGCGGGTGCGCAGAAAGGGGATCTTCTCCTGCTGCTGGCCGGCCGGGAGGAGAGGACGCGTAAGGCGATGAGCGAGCTGCGGCTGGAAATGGGCAAGCGTCTTGGTCTGCGCAAGGAAGACGAATTCAAATTGCTGTGGGTGCTGGACTTCCCGCTTTTCGAATATGCGGAAGACGAGAACAGGTGGGTCGCAAGGCACCATCCGTTTACTTCGCCCAAGCCTTCCGATATCAATGTGATGATCGATAATAGTCCCGTCATCGAGAATGCAGAGAAGTATCTCGAGCATCCCTACAACCATATCAAGGCGAATGCTTATGACATGGTGTTGAACGGTAATGAGATCGGGGGCGGCTCGATCCGGATCTATCAGCGCGAGCTGCAGGAGAAGATGTTTGCGGCGCTGGGGATGAGTCCTGAAGAAGCATTGCATAAGTTTGGGTTCCTGCTGGGAGCCTTTGAATATGGCGCGCCGCCGCACGGTGGTATCGCCTTTGGCTTTGACCGGTTGTGCGCGATCCTGGGCGGCAGCGAAAGCATCCGCGACTTTATCGCCTTCCCGAAGAACAATAGTGGCCGGGACGTGATGCTGGATGCGCCGAGCACGATCGATGACAAGCAGCTGGTGGAATTGTCGATTCGGTTGAGTGTAGATAATGTGGGGAGGGAAAACGCATGAAGACAGCCTTAAAAGTTGCATCGGCATTGACCTGGTTCAACCTGGTCTGGTGGGGATTGGGACTTGTACAATCCGTGCCGGGCTTGTTTAGGATGGGGCCCGGGGGGACGCTTTGTCTTGTGCTGCTTAGCTCTGTACCGCTGCACTGTTATGCCGGGCTTCAATTGCATAGAAGCATCCGTAATTCCGCGGTAAAATTGAGCTCGCAAGCCCCGGTGGGTATCCGGTTCGTTGGATTGGCGGCTCAGCTATGCGGGCTGGCCCTGATCTTTGTTGGATTGGTTCTTTTGGGTTATGCGAAGGAGATCATCTCTGTGGTAAAAGAACAGCATACCCAACCAGACGAAATGGTTAAACTCTTTACGGACACAAAGAATGTACATGCTTTCGGCGGGTTCTTTTTGTTTTTGGGACTTTGCATCAGCGTATGTGTCTTTTTGAATATCCGTCTTCTGCGTTGGTATTATCTCGTCAAGCAGAGCGACGTTTCCTAAGGGAGATGGCGGCCACCAAGCCAATCAATAACAGAAGGAGAGTGCCAATGACGAGCATGTGGACTACGCCGCTGCCCGTGCCTCCTTTCCCATTACGCATATTTTCCTGGCAGTCTCCCATATAGGTGTAGAGACTGGGATAATGGCTGTTGTATTGCCGGACGTCTTCAAACATATCGAGGGCCGACTGGTAGTGGTGCTGGCGCCAGGCTTCCAGCGCCTTGGCAAAGAGTCTCGTCGACTGACTGATGGAGGGGGCGATGCCGGCGCTGTCGACGTATTCGTCCAGGATGGCGGTAGGCACGGCGAAGTTGAGACCTGCGGCGAGGCCTCCGCTGTTTTCCAGGCTGCCGAAGGTCGTAAGACCGATTACTTCTCCCCTTTCGTTACAGACGGGTCCGCCGCTGCTGCCGTGGTTGATGTTGGCATCCATCTGGACGATCGGCCAGCCGCCAACGGATTTTTTGATGGCGCTGACGATGCCCGTCGTCAGGGTTGGTTCGATCGCCGAGGCCGAGGATACAAAGTCGTTATTGGTCACGGGTCCGGGGTAGCCATATACGAATAGCGGCTCGCCGACCTTGGGCAGCCCTGTAGAGGTGAGAGCCAGCGTAGGCATCTCTTCTTCGGTCTTGATCTTCAGGATGGCGATGTCCTTACCCGGCATGGGCGTTCCCTTGACGACGATGCTGGCGAGTCTTTTGACGGTGTCGCTGCGTTGATTGCTGTTGTCGACCCGGTACACCACGTAGATGTTCTTCTTCAGGTCATAGAGGATCATGGAGAAGAGGCGGGAGTAGACGGAAGCGTAGGTGTTGAAGAGCAGGCTTCGCTGCTGTTCGGTAAAGTGGATGGCCCATGAGGATTCGAGCGCGGCGATGCTGGCGTCGGTGATCTGGTGAAAGGCGGAAAGGATGAACTGCCGGCGGATAAAGGACTCTTCCCGGTCGATCAGGTGGCAGTTGGTCGCCACGTAACCGTTACCGGTTATAAAGAAGCCGGTGCCGGTGGCGGTGATCTGTTCGGGTTGTTTTATATAGTCGAAGGTCGTCTTGAAGAAGCGTTCGGGGCGGAGGCTCATATCGCGGAGCACCATGTCGAGCTTCTGTTCGGCCGTGACGCCGCCGCCGTGGTCCAGATTTTGAATGGAGTCGAGCAGGGCATTGAAGGCCCTGTTATCCATTTTCATGCTGTTGACGTAGACGTTGGCGGAGTATTCGGTGCGGATCATGACGATACCGGGCCGGTTCAGCGCGTAATTTTCGACGCCGCTGAGCTTTTCAGGAAATGCCGTGGTCGGATGGACGAAATGATGGCGTTTTTTGGCGGCTGCGGATGGCTGGCCACCGGGGCCGGGCGCTTCGGTAGAATTGGGCTCGCCGGACAGGGAAGAAGCTGCCACCTGCCCGTAAGAAGCAGGAAGGCCCAGCGTGAGGCTTAGGGCCGTCAGCAGCAGGAAAATCCGGCGTGATTGCATGTCCTAATTTAAACAGGAAAAACGATAACTTGTTGTACTATTGTCACTTAAAATTTTGTTATGGCATCTCCGCAAGCGCCTCTTGCTGAGCGCTTAAGGCCGCAAACGCTGGACCAGCTGGTCGGCCAGCAGCATCTGACGGGCAAGGGAAGTGTATTGAGGACGGCGATCGAGCATGGAAAGCCGCCGTCGATGATTCTTTGGGGTCCTCCCGGGACGGGTAAGACGACGATTGCGGGTATTATCGCCAATACGCTGGAGGTGCCGTTTTATACGCTTAGCGCCATATCGGCCGGGGTCAAGGAAGTCCGGGAGGTGATTGCCATTGCGAAGGAACAGGAAAAAGCCATTTTATTTATAGATGAAATCCACCGATTCAACAAGGGGCAGCAGGATGCCTTGTTAGGAGCGGTGGAAAAGGGGATCGTCACCCTGATCGGGGCCACGACGGAGAATCCCTCCTTCGAGGTAAATAGCGCCTTGCTGAGCCGCTGCCAGGTGTACGTATTGCGCCCGCTGTCAGAGGAGGACCTGGTGAAGCTGTTGAAGAATGCTTTCCAGGACGACGAGTGGCTGCGGGAGTCAGGGATCGAATTAAAAGAAACGGGTGCGCTGATCAATATATCCGGAGGGGACGCGCGAAAGCTGCTGAACCTGCTCGAGGTCGTTTGCGATGCAGCGGGAAGGGGTGCGGTGATCACGGATGAGAAAGTGATGGAAATTGCGCAGCAGCGGATTGCGATGTATGATAAGAAAGGAGAGCAGCACTACGATATCATTTCCGCCTTTATCAAATGTATACGCGGGAGCGATCCCAATGCGGCGGTGTACTGGCTGGCCAGGATGATCGAAGGGGGAGAGGACGTGAAGTTCATCGCGCGGCGTCTATTGATCCTTGCGAGTGAAGATATCGGGAATGCGAATCCAAATGCGCTGCTGCTGGCGAATGCCTGTTTCGAAGCGGTGAATAAGATCGGATATCCCGAATCGAATCTGATCTTGTCGCAGTGTGCTACGTATTTAGCTTCGTCGCCAAAAAGCAATTCAGCGACGGTTGCGATTGGAGCGGCGCAGGCTGCGGTGAGGAATTTGGGAGATCTGCCGGTGCCGTTGCATATTCGTAATGCTCCGACGAAGCTGATGAAGAATCTGGATTATGGGAAGGGATATCAGTATAGTCATAGCTACGAGGGGAACTTCTCCCTGCAGGAGTATCTGCCGAAAGAATTGGCGGGGACGAAATTTTATGACCCGGGGAAGAATGCGAGAGAAGAAGAGCTAAGAAAATTTTTAAAGGGACTATGGGGTGAGAAATATGGGTATTGATGGGAGCACGGCCCGGGCGTGGGGCGCATGGGGTGTGGGGCGCATGGGCGCCGTTGGGAGGATGGAGATAGTGTTTGATATAATAAAGCTATAGATTTATAAGATGATTACCTGGACCAGTAAGAAGTTCGACGAGCTAACACCAAGAGAATTGTATATTATTTTGAGATTGCGCAGCGAGGTTTTTGTAGTGGAGCAGAATTGCGTTTTTCTCGATATGGACAATAAAGATTTTTATTGTGACCATCTAATGGGCTGGCAGGGTGATCAGCTTGTAGGATATTCACGAATCGTACCTGCGGGAATTTCCTATGTGGAATCTTCGATAGGAAGGATCGTAAGTTCACCAGCTGCAAGAGGCCAGAAGGTAGGCCGCGAGCTGGTTGCGCAGAGTATCGACCTCTTATATAAACTACATGGAAAACGGGATATTCGTATAGGTGCTCAATACTATTTACTACAATTCTACTCTTCCTTCGGCTTCGTCCAAAAAGGAGAAATATATCTCGAAGATGGAATAGAACATATTGAGATGTTATTATCTATTGAAGCTTAATGCAAATCACCTAATTAGGCGGATTGTGAATAAAAATGTTGGCGTTAAATACACAATTTAACGCCCTTTTTGCGTTTCTTGTATGAGGCCCCTTTTTCGTTTGTGTGAAAATGTGGAATCCAAACCATCGGAAAACTAAATCTAATATCAATGAAACAGAGTTTACACTCCTCGTCATGGAAGTGTTTGTTTGTGTTAGCCGTTACCCTATGCTTAAGTTCTTCGCTTTACAGTCAGGAGGAGGCTAGAAACAACACTGAGATGGGCTTTACAGTCGGCCCAATGGTGTTCCTCGGTGACCTGGGCGGTCACGCAGGTAAAGGCACTACTTTTATCAAAGACTATAATATGGGGACCACCAAGCTCGCGTTTGGCGCTTATATCGCAGCATATCCCATGCAGTGGCTGGGTTTCCGTGGTTCATTAACATATAGCAGCATCGAGGGGTCCGATAATGAGATCAAGCCGAAAGGCGGCTTCGAGACTGCCCGATATAATCGTAACCTGGATTTCCGTTCTAAAATATTGGAAGGTACTGTCATGGCAGAGTTCTACCCGACGGTTTTCTTAGAAGAAGACCCTGAGGATGTAACGGCCCGTCTGCGCCCCTATGGTTTATTGGGTCTGGGATTCTTCCATTTCAACCCGCAGGGCAGCTATAGAGATCCCAATGGCGATACGTATTGGGTCGACCTGGCGCCGCTTCATACGGAGGGTCAGGGTTTCGCCGAATATCCCGACAGAAAGCCTTATAAGCTGACGCAGATGAATATTCCGATCGGTGCAGGTATCAAGTATTTCATCAGCGAGAATCTGAATGTTTCTTTCGAGATCGTTCACCGCAAGACATTTACCGACTATATCGATGACGTGAGCACGAAGTATGTGGACCCGAGCCTTTTCTACGCTCACCTGTCCGCTTCGCAGGCTCCTATCGCTGCAGCAATGGCGAACAAGACTCCTACGGCTCTGCAGCCCCTGGGCTATCGTCCCGGTAACAAGAGAGGGGACCCGTCTCAGAAAGACGCCTACTTTACGGCGCAATTCAAGATAGGTTTCCGCCTGGGTGGCAGTAGCGCGTCCCGCTGGAGAAATTCGACGCACTGTCCGCTGCTGCGTTTCTAAACTGTGTTTTAGTTGTTGATCGTACCATATTTTGGTTGTTGTTTTTAGTTTGTTTAGTTGTTGTTGTTTAATCCGTACCCTACTTTTTTTATTGATGACGAAATCAATAACACTATGATGAAAACTGTACCCCTGTTCCTTGGTCTGGCTTTATGCCTCCAAACTTCAGTGAATGCTGCCGGAATCCAACCTGTCGGCGGCCATTATCCTTTCGGATACGATACTATCCACAGTATCGAAATCAGTAAGTCCCTGAGTAGTAAAAAACACAAGATTCGGTTGTATCCTGATGCCCGGCAACAGGTGCTATTCTTCTCTGCCAGCGGGGAGAATGGAAAGGTATATCAGCTGTACCTGTTCGACGTGGACGGGCGGCTGGTCAGTCAAACGCAAATCCGTAACCGTGAGACAACGGTTTTAACTAATATATCGGAAGGCAATTACCTGTTCGAGGTTTTTACCGACGATGAGCGCATTGAGAATGGGCAAGTGAGAGTGAGATGAACGACCAACCAATAAGCAAGCAGGGAAATTGGTAGAATCCGAATATCCGAAGGTTAAGTAAAACCTGATCCGTTCCCTATTTAGGTACCCTTTACAAACAACGATTTTATTAATCACTCCCTGCTACCGCTTATTGGAGATATTAAGAACCCCGACCTGGCTGGTCGGGGTTTCTTTTTTATTTCAAGAAAATGTCGGCGGCTTCTTTCCAGCTGTTGATGCGGTCGTAGCCGGTGACTTCGAGGTTGTGGGCTGCGGTGTAGATGTAGGGCTTTCCTTTGAAGCCTTTTAGGTTTTTGACGTGGTCGTCGATCATGTAGTCGCCGTAGACGAGGTCTTTGCTGCCGGTGAGGGCGATTTGTTTCCAGGTGAGGAAGGGAAAATGATCACCGAGCCATTCGAGCTTATCCTTGAGGGAGTTGGGAAATTCCATGGCGGCGGAGACGATGAAGACTTCGTATTTTTTGTTGAGCTCTTTGAGGACGTCGACGCTGTCTTCTATGACGGGGAGGTGGCGGAAGAAGCCGGGGGATAGGAGGCGTTCCTGGATTGCCGCCTGGTGGTGTTCGGGGAACCCTTTTAGCCAGGAGCCCACTAACATTTTATCCCAATCGACGTCGCCGCCGTATTCCTTTTTATACCAGTCTATCATATCGCCCATTGGGTCGGCGATGACTTCGTCCATGTCTATGATGATACGTTCCATTATTTCAGTTCGTCTTTTAGGAATTTCGCCGTATGGCTTTCCTTGTTTTTTATTAGTTCTTCTGGGGTGCCTTCGAAGAGGATTCTACCGCCGCCGTCGCCGCCTTCGGGTCCGAGGTCGATGATGTGGTCGGCCACTTTGATGACGTCGAGGTTGTGTTCGATGACCAGAACGGTATTGCCGCGGTCGACGAGCTTGTTGAGGACGTCGAGCAGGTGGCGGATGTCTTCGAAGTGGAGGCCGGTGGTGGGTTCGTCGAGGATATAGAAGGTCTTGCCGGTGTCTTTCTTTCCGAGCTCGGTGCCTAGCTTTACGCGCTGGGCTTCGCCGCCGCTAAGGGTAACGGCGGATTGTCCTAGGGTGATGTAGCCCAGGCCGACTTCCTGCAGGACTTTGATCTTGCGGTAGAGGTAGGGAACGTTTTGGAAGAATTCCACGGCGTCGTCGACGGTCATGTCGAGGACGTCGCTGATGGACTTGCCTTTATATCTGATCTCGAGTGTTTCGCGGTTGTAGCGTTTGCCGTTGCATTTTTCGCAGTGCACGTATACGTCGGGGAGGAAGTTCATCTCGATGACGCGCATGCCGCCGCCTTCACAGACGTCGCAGCGGCCGCTTTTGACGTTGAAGGAGAAGCGTCCCGCGTTGTACCCGCGGATCTTTGCTTCCGGGACGGAGGCGAAGAGGGTGCGGATGTCGGTGAAGAAGCCGCAGTAGGTTGCGGGGTTGGAGCGGGGGGTGCGACCGATGGGCGATTGGTCGATTTCGATGACCTTGTCGATATTTTCGAGGCCTTTGATGCTTTTGAATTCGAGCGGTGTTACTCGTGAGTTATAGGCGTGCTTGCTGAGGATGGGATAGAGGGTCTCGTTGATGAGGGTGCTCTTTCCGCTGCCGCTGACTCCGGAGATGACGATGAGCTTGCCAAGGGGGAATTTCGCGTCTACGTTTTTAAGATTGTTCCCTTTGGCTCCTTTTAGCTCGAGAAATTTGCCGTTGCCCTTCCTTCTTTCCTGGGGCACTTCGATCTTGCGGTGGCCGTTGAGATAGGAAGAGGTGAGCGTGTCGAGCTTTAGCAGGGCGGGCGGGCGGCCTTGTGCGACGACGCGTCCTCCGTTTAAGCCGGCTTTGGGGCCGATGTCAACGAGGTAGTCGGCGGCGAGCATGATGTCCTTATCGTGTTCAACGACCAGGACGCTGTTGCCGATGTCGCGCAGGTTTTTGAGGGCCTCGATGAGGCGGTGGTTGTCCCGCTGGTGGAGGCCGATGCTGGGCTCGTCGAGGATATACGTAATCCCTTGCAGCTGGGAACCGATCTGGGTGGCCAGGCGGATGCGCTGTGATTCGCCGCCGCTGAGCGTGCGGGAGGAGCGGTTCAGCGTGAGATAGGTGAGGCCTACGTCGGTAAGGAACTGCAGGCGTTCGCGTATTTCCTTGAGGATATCTTTGGCGATAGTGTTTTGTTTGTTGCTCAGCTTCTTTTCTACGCCGCCGAACCAATCTACGAGCTTGTTCAGGTTCATTTCGCTGAGCTCTGCGATGTTCTTCTCTCCCACCCTGAACCAGAGGCTTTCTTTTCTTAGCCGGGTGCCGTTACAGGTGTCGCAGGTGCGGAGCTCCATAAAGCGTTCCACCCATTCTCTCAAGGCGTCGGTGGTGCCGGCCGAGAACCAGCGTTTGAGCGCGTTGATGACGCCTTCGTATTCGGCCGCATACATTTGTCCGCCGGCGGCGCTTTCATCGAAGTCGAGGTCGAGCGACGTCTCGCCAGCTTCGGTGCCGTAAAGGATGATGTTCATCGCCTTTTTGGGCATGTCCTTGATCGGCGTGTCGAGGCTGAATTTATTTTTCTTTGCAATTTGTTGGATCTGGCGGAACATATAGGCTTCGCGTTCTTCACCCAGGGGAACGATGCCGCCTTCGTTGACAGTCTTGGACGGGTCGGGGATGATGGCGTCCATGCTAATCTGGTAGACGGAGCCAAGGCCTTTACAGGTGGGGCAGGCGCCGTAGGGCGAGTTGAAAGAGAAGCTATTGGGAGAGGGTTCCTCGTAGCTGATGCCGGTGTCCTCGCACATCAGCTGTTTGCTGTACTGGTGGACTTTGTTGTCGTCGTTCAGCAGGAGGAACAATAGATCCTTCCCCATCTGGAGGGCTTTCTGCACGCTTTGGCTGAGGCGGGTCTTCATGTCTTCTGTGACGGCGAGGCGGTCGATGACGATTTCGATGTCGTGGATCTTGTAACGATCGACCTGCATCTTGGGCGCGAGGTCTTTTACTTCGCCGTCGACGCGGACCTTGAGATAGCCCTTTTTGCGGATGTCTTCGAAGAGCTCGCGGTAGTGTCCTTTACGGCCGCGGACGATGGGGGCCAGGATGGAAATCTTTTTGCCTTTGAACTTTTTGAAGACGTTGTCGACGATCTCTTCCTCGCTGAATTTGATCATCTTCTTGCCCGTATTATAAGAATGGGCTTCGCCGATACGGGCGTATAGGAGGCGCAGGAAGTCGTAGATCTCGGTGACGGTGCCTACGGTGCTACGCGGGTTTTTGTTGGTCGTTTTTTGCTCGATGGAGATGACGGGGCTGAGGCCGGTAATCTTGTCGACGTCGGGGCGTTCCATGTCGCCGATGAATTGGCGGGCGTAGGCTCCGAAGGACTCCATGTAGCGTCGCTGGCCTTCGGCGTAGATGGTATCGAAGGCAAGGGAGGATTTGCCGCTGCCGCTGATGCCAGTGATGACAACGAGTTGATTTTTAGGGATTCGGATATCTATGTTCTTCAGGTTGTGTACCCGGGCTCCGGATACGTCTATTGTTTCTTCGCCGGGCTGGATGCCGGTCTCATGATTCACGGGATTCGCCATAGTATTTAAATTGCGGCAAAAAATTGGGTTAAATGTAATTTTTTGCCGCTATACGCATAATGTCTGTGCACTTCGTGCACGAACTGGACTCCGTCCAGTTCCGCTAAGTTAACACATGAAATGCTACAAAAGTTGGCAAAAATTAAGAACCGGGCCTGGGGGCCCGGTTCTCTGACAGGTTAAATGATTATGGATGAACTATTTATGCAAAGTAATTGTGGGCAGTTTGACCACCTTCATGGAGTCTATTTTGACGTTGGTGAGCGTGGTGTCTTTGTAGCCGCCGCGGCCTTTAAAGTTTATTGAGTAGGTTCCTGCGGTAACGCCGCGGAATTGATAGGCTCCACCCCAGAATGGTACGGCGTAGAGGGTATCTGTTGCGTTATAGGCGGTTACGAGGGCTGCTGCGCCGGATGGCAGGACTACGCCCTGGATTTTCGCCTTGAATTGGTCGTTGAAGACGACGAAGTAGGGTTTCAGCAGGAACTGGCCGTTCCAGAAGAAGATGGATTTGGAGAGGTTGAAGTCGAGCCAGAGCTTGAAGTCGTTGCTACTGAGGGAGGCGACGTCGAGGTGTTTGACATTGACCGTAAAGTATGGATTGGGTCCGAAGACTTCGAGCGGGTAGGAAGTCGTGCTGTCGGTAAAGACGGTGTTGTCGGCACCGAGCGTGACGCGGATTTTCAAGATCTTACCGCTGGGAAAGAGACCGGAAGCGAGCAGGGTGTCGGCGCCGTTGCGCAGGGCGAGAAGGTCATATACGCCGGGTTTGATGGTGAGGGTATCCCAGATGACGGATTTGTTGGACTTGTCGCGATGCCAGCCGCAGTAGTTGTCATCCCACTGATCGTCGTGGTCACTGTTGCTTTGCTTATCTCCGGTATCGATGAGGACGGCTACCTGGCGGATGTCGATAAGAACTTTTGAGAACTGGATGGGGTCATCCATCATATATAAGTGAAGCTGAGATTGGCCTTGTGGAATGTTTGGATTGGAGTCGGACGAGTTGCTTTTGTTACATGCGAATACAAAGAGTACGGCTGCAGCGCTGGTGGTAGCGGCTAGCCACTTGGTTACCGTTTTCATGTTGTTGTAGTTTTATAGGTAGAGATCGCGCATGTAACAACTGAATGCCAAAAACCGTTCCAAAAAAAATGTTATAAGTATTTTTTTAGCACACTGGTAATCTCATCCATGCGAAAGGGTTTGGAAACAAAGTTGTCCATGCCGGCATGCAGGCACTTTTCCTTATCGTCGCGGGTAGCGTCGGCGGTGAGGGCGATGATGGGGATGCGGCGCTGTGCGGAAGGGAGCTTGCGGATATGGCGTGTAGCGGTATAGCCGTCCATTTCGGGCATGTTGATATCCATAAAGATGATATCGGGGGAAGTTTCATTCAGGCGCTGCAGGGCTTCGTTGCCGTTGCCGGCTCGAATCACCTGTACGCCCATGTTTTTGAGCACTTCTGAAATTAACATCATGTTAACGGGTTCATCCTCGACGACGAGGACCTGGGTTTCTTTTGGAAATTGTTCGAAGGCAGTCTTTGTCGTTGTCGCCGCGGCGGTTTCGGGTTTGTTGAAGATGGAGCCGATCAGGTTGCTGAGCTCTCTGATCTTGACGGGTTTGGGCAGGAAGCGATCGATGCCGGCGTCTTTTGCTTCCTGGCGGTGTTGGGATTTGTCGAGAGAGGAGAGCATGAGAATAAACGGTTCGGAGTGGTCGTGGAGCTTGTTCTTTATTTCTTTTACGAGACTGATGCCATCCATCCCGGGCATGTGGTGGTCGGTGATGATGAGGTCGTAGTTTTCCTTTGCGTTTGCTATTAGCGAGAGCGCTTCTTCTCCGCTTTGGGTCACGTCGCAGGCGATGTGAAAGTGGCTGAAGATGCCTTGCATGAGGCGGCAGTTGGCGGCGTTGTCGTCGATGACGAGAACCCTGTGCAGCGGCACTTTTTGCAGGGGCGTTTCGGCGGGTGTATCTTCTGCGATCTCGAGCTCGAGCTGCAGGAAGAAAGTGCTGCCTTTGCCGGGTTCGCTTTCGGCGGTGAGGTGGCCACCCATGAGCTCGGCGAGGCTTTTGGAGATGGTGAGGCCGAGGCCTGTGCCGCCGTATTTGCGGGTAGTGGAAGAGTCGGCTTGCGTGAAAGACTCGAAGATGCGGTTTATTTTCTCCGGTGGAATGCCGATGCCGGTGTCCTTAACGGTGATAAGCAATTGTAGTTTTTGTGTTTGCTGGTATGTCGCCCGGACGGCGATGCTGACCTCTCCTTTCTCGGTAAACTTGATGGCGTTGCCGAGTAGGTTGACGAGGATTTGGCGGATGCGCAGGGGGTCGCCCCAGACGCGGGCGGGGAGGTCGGGGTCGATGTCGCAGATGAGCTCGAGCTGCTTTTCGAAGGCCTTGATCGAGAGAATGTCGACGGCGTCGCCGACGAGCTCGTTGAGGTCGAAGGCCATGTGTTCGAAGAAAAATTTACCGGCTTCTATCTTCGAGAAATCGAGGATGTCGTTGATGATACTTAGCAGGCTATAGGCGGATTTGCTGACGTGGCGGATGTATTCGCGCTGGGTGTCCTGGAGGGTGGTGGCCAGGAGGAGGTCGGAGAAGCCGATGATTCCGTTCATGGGAGTACGGAGCTCGTGGCTGATATTGGCCATGAACTCGCTGCGGGCGCGGCTGCCGGCTTCTGCGGCTTCTTTGGCGAGGACGAGCTGGTCTTCCATACGGGAGCGTTCGATGGCGGAGCCGAGGCTGGCTGCGAAGGAGCGGAGGATGGAATAGTCGGCGGCGTTATATTGGAGGTCGTCGCTGCGGTTGGAGAGACCGAGGTATCCCCAGAGCTCACCCATGGCAAAGATGGGGATGGCGATGACGGATTTTGTTTGTGTTTTGTGGAGCCATTCCTTTAGCTGCGATGGCGCTTCGGATGCGGCGGCTGTAAAGACTTCGTTTTGCTGCAGGATTTCGATGATACCGGTCATGGAGTCGAGTGAAATATTTTCTACGCCGGCGGGGTAGATATCGAGGCCGTTTTTGTTCCAGTGGACGAGGCGGACAGCCTGGTCGGAGACGATCTGGTAGATGCTCATGCGATCGGTGCCCATGGGAGGGCCGAGCAGGCTGAGGGCTTCTTTCATCGCGGCCTTGAAGTCGAGGCTGCCGATGAGCTGGTGGGTTGCGGCGCCGAGGGTTTGGAGCTGCTGGTCGCGGCGTCGGAGGGCGGCTTCGGACTCGCGGACTTTGTGGAGGGAGATTTTGAGTTCGCGGTAGTTTTTGTCGCCTTGTTTGATCACCGGAATGATGACGAAGACGGCCATGATGATGATGGCGAAGATGAGGGAAGTGAGGATGCCGGTGTTGGCGAAGAAGATTTTATTGACGAAGCCGTTATCTACGTTGCGGTAGATGCGGGCGATGTCTTGCATGCCTTCGAGGTAGTGGGATTCGTTGTAGCGGATTTGGGCGGAAAGGGAGGCGGCCTGGGCGGCTGTGAGGGAGGTGGGGGAGGCGGGGTTTGTGGTGGTAGGGTTTGCGGCGGCGGTAGCGGAAGTGACGACGTGTGCGAGGGAGTCAAGGCGGAGATAGAAGGGGTCGATCTTCGTGTATATGCGATGGAGGCCCTGGAGGGCGTCGGTGGTTTGGGCTTTGGGGCGTTCGATTTCGTGGCGGAGGAAGGTCTGTTTTGTTTCGAAGTCCCTGAGGGTGGACTGGAGCTCGTCGTCGAGGCCGAGGGGGCGAAGCTGGTGGTTCTGGTCGACCAAGAGAAATAGAACGTCTTTGGCTACCTGCTGGCTGAGGGTTTGGAGGTTTCCGGCGATCTTTTCGTTTTCTTCCTGGCGGTCGTTTTCACGGGATTGATAACGGATATAGACGTAACCCAATATGTTGAAAAGCAGGGCGACAGCCAGGAGGCCGATCGCATACCTTAGTAGCTTCTTGAGGTGAAACATGAGCCTTAAACTTTTATTCAAGTAATTTATTTCCAAGGGGTAGGATAGTTTGGTTATCCAATTGTTAATCGAAGTGTAAAGGGGGTGAAAATGACCGTTTTGGGGTATCGGCGGGTAAAAAATTCCGGGGTGAATTTGGAAATATGAAAAATTGGATGCTATCTTTGCCGCAGTTCTTACAACATCTCTTATCAAGAAAGGCTGAGGGAAATGGCCCGTTGAAGCCTTGACAACCTGCTAAAGCTTGCTCTGCAAGTGGAAAGTAAGGTGCCAACTCCATCCCAATGGATAAATTGGGACAGATAAGTCAGATCCAAGCTTGAAAATATCACAGTAAACATATTCAAAGCTCTTCTGACGAATCAGAAGAGTTTTTTTTTGCCAGGACCTGATCAATCCTGGTAAGATACTCGGCTGATGGCCTTGGTAAGTGGTGTCGCTGAACAATTTTAGTTAACACATTAAAATTTGTTTATCATGCAAGCGACAACACAACTAATTCACGCAATTCCTGTTGATCCTCAAACCGGCGCGATTGCTGTGCCGATCTATCAGACTTCTACCTTCGTACAAGAGGCGCCCGGCGTCAACAAGGGCTACGACTACGCCCGGAGCGGCAATCCTACGCGTGCTACGCTCGAAGATTTGGTTGCCCAACTGGAAGGCGGCAGTACCGGCGCGGCTTTTGCCAGCGGGCTGGCGGCCATCGATGCGGTGCTCAAGCTGTTGCAGACCGGGGACGAGATCGTCGCGGTCGACGACATTTATGGCGGCGCCTTCAGGCTCTTTGAACAAGTTTATAAGAAATTCGGGATCTCGGTGAAGTATGTCGATACGACGAAACCCGAGGAAGTCTTTAACGCGCTGACGCCGAAGACGAAGCTGATCTGGATTGAAACGCCGACCAATCCCACGCTGAAGATTACGGATATCCGGGCCATTGCCAAGATTGCAAAGGCGCAGAAGTGTCTGCTCGCCGTCGATAATACGTTTGCTTCGCCGGCCTTGCAACGGCCGTTGCTATTGGGCGCCGACCTGGTCGTTCATTCGGGCACCAAGTACCTGGGCGGTCATAGCGATCTTATTGCGGGTATAGTCGTTACAGCCGATCCGGATCTGGGGAAGCTGATCAAGTTCTATCAGAATGCAAGCGGCGCGGTGCTCGGGCCTTTCGACAGCTGGCTGTTGATCCGGGGAATCGAGACGCTGCACCTGCGGGTACGGCAGCATTCGGCCAGCGCGCTGGAGGTTGCGAAGTTCCTGGAGAAGCATCCGGCGGTCGAAAAAGTTTTTTACCCCGGATTGGTTAATCATCCGGGTCATGACGTTGCAAAGTCGCAGTCGAAGGGAGGTTTTGGTGGAATCGTTACGTTCCGATTGAAGGAAGATACGATCGAGGCGGCCAATACCTTCGTGACGTCGACGAGCTTGTTCAAGCTGGCGGAGAGTCTTGGCGGTATCAAGAGCCTGGTTTCACATCCGGCGCAGATGACGCATAAGACGATACCGGCGGAAAAGAGGAAGGCGGCAGGAGTTACGGATGGACTGGTCCGGCTGTCCGTGGGTTTGGAAGATGCAGAAGATTTGATCGAGGACCTGCAGAGGGCGTTGGAAAAGATCGGGACGCTGAGCGAGGCCGCGGCGAAAAGAGCAATTGAAACGGTAAAAGTTTTGGTAAACGCGTAAGCAAAAATCATGAGCAACATCCGAACCTATAAGGATATCGACAGAAATATATTACAAGGGATTTCGAATCCGAGCGGCGAGGCCTATGAGATCAAGACTAAAATCCCGGAATTTACTTTTTTGGGCGTGAAAGAACAGCCCGACTTCGCCGTCATCTATCTGACTTTCTATCCGGGGAAGAAGATCATCGAGCTTCGTTCGTTGAAGCACTATGTGTTCCAGCTGCGGGACACGGTGGTATCTTACGAGCGGCTGATCAATATTTTCTACGATGACCTGATGGCGGTTTATGAACCGCAGCGGCTGCGGGTTGTTATGATCTGCAACCCCAGGGGCGGGATCAGCAGCAAGCTGACCATCGACAGCGACTGGAAGGCAAGGGGAGGCAAGGAATTGTTCAACGACTGGCAGCGGATAGAGGATGAATGGGAAGTGACCATGTAGGTGTAAATTTAAAACCAACATATATAAGCAAATGGAAACACATAAGCAGCTTACCATCGGGCTCTTTGGGTTTGGCGTAGTAGGAGAAGGTCTTTACAAGGTGTTGCAACAAACGCCTTCGTTAAAGGCTTCGATCAAGAAAGTTTGTATCAAGAATCCCGGCAAGAAGAGAGAGGCTCCGGCCGATCTGTTCACTACGGACCGGGATGTCATCTTAAACGACCCTTCGATCAACGTCATCGTGGAGGTGATCAATGAATCAGGGCCGGCGTTCGAGATCGTGTCGAGGGCGTTGAAGAGCGGCAAGTCCGTAGTAAGCGCCAGCAAGAAGATGATTGCCGAGCACCTGCCGGAGCTGCTGGAGCTACAGAAACAAACGGGAGAGTCATTCCTATATGAGTCGGCTGCTTGTGCTTCGATTCCTGTTATCCGCAACCTGGAAGAATATTATGACAACGACCTGCTGCATTCGATCAAGGCGATCGTAAACGGCAGCACGAACTTTATCCTGACGAAGATGTTCGAGGAGAAGCTGGACTTCCAGGAGGCTTTGCTGCTGGCGCAGCAGCTGGGATTTGCAGAGAGCGACCCCAAGCTGGACGTGGAGGGATACGATGCGGCCAATAAGTGGACGTTTCTGCTGACGCACGCGTATGGCATCATCGAGACGACGGACAACCTCGTCTTTAACGGTATTCAGCACGTCCAGGGCGGTGATGCTGCCGTAGCGAGGGAGAAGCACTTCGATATCAAGCTGGTCGCGCAGGCCAAGAAGCTGGAGAATGGGAAGGTAGCGGCTTTTGTGCTGCCGCAGTTTATCAAGCAGGACGACCACCTGGCTTTTGTCAAGAACGAATACAATGGCGTGGTGATCGAGAGCGGGTTTGCCGACAAGCAGTTCTTTTATGGAAAGGGCGCGGGCTCCTTCCCTACTGCGTCGGCGGTGCTGAGCGATCTTTCGGCGCTTCGTTACCAATATAAATACGAATACAAGAAATTATATCATCATACGCCGCACGAACTGACGAATGATTTTTATGTGCGGGTATATCTGAGCTTCGACGACTGGAAGTATATTCCGAGGGATCGGTTCGAGTGGATTGAGGAGTGGCATGCGGAGAGTGACAGGAAGTACCTGGTGGGTGTGATTCATTTTCGGGAGATCAAGGAGAAGACGTGGTGGAAGGAGAATAGTACTTCGCTGGTGCTGACGCCGGATCCGATTATCGAGGATGTGGAGATACGGAAGCTGAAGAAAAAGAGTTTAGAATTGGCTGGCATTGTTTAGAGCGGCTAGTTGCTAATGGTTTCAAAGAAAAGCGCCCCCTGCCGGGGGCGCTTTTCTTTGCTGGGGGTAGGTGGCGGGTGGGGTTAGGCGTCGAGCGGGGTTTCTTCTTTTTGGTGGCGCCACATTTCCTGGAAGTGGGGGTTGTTGTCGCGGAGGTCGGTGAAGGAGCCTTCGGCGATGATGCGGCCCTGGTGGAGGACGTAGACGTAGTCGAAGCGGGACAGGAGGTGGAGGCGGTGGATGGAGGAAATGATCGCCTTGTCGGAGAAGGCGTTGAAGAGTCCTTCGTAGATCAGGGCTTCGGTACGGGGGTCGACGCTGCTGGTGGGTTCGTCGAGGAGGACGAGGTCGCTGTCGCGGGCGGCGAGGATGCCGCGGGCGAGGGCGAGGCGTTGTTTTTGGCCCCCGGATAGATTGACCCCTTTTTCGCGGATGTCCGATTGGAGGCCCTGGGGCAGCTGGTGGATGACCTCGGTGAAGTGGGCGCTTTCGCAGACCTGTAGGATTTCTTCTTCAGTGAAGGGGAGGCCGAGAGTGATATTGTATTCGAGGGTGTTTTCGAAGATCTCCGGTTCTTGCGGGAAGAGGGTGACGGTTTCGTTGAGCTGTTCCAGGGATTCGGGTTTGCCGTCGACGTGAAGCTGCATGCCGGGCTGGGGATTGTAGAGGCCGCGGAGTAGGGCGAGGAGGGTGCTTTTTCCGCTGCCGCTTTCGCCGATGAGGGCGATGCGGTGACCGCGCTGTATTTTCAGGTGCAGGTCGTGGAGACTTTGGGCGCGACGAGTCGTGTCATAAGATTCGTGATAGGAGAAGTCGAGGTCTTTGATCTCGATGTTTTTCCATCCTTCGGGGAGGGCGTCGGGTCGATCTGCGCGGTGTCGTTCCGCGTAGGCTTCGCTGATGACGGAGGCCGTCTGTACGTCGGTGTTGAAGCGGACTATTTCGGTATACTGCCACGCGATATCCTGGAAGACGCTGGTGAATTGGTTGACGTAGGCCAGGAGGGTGACGAGGCTTCCGACGTAGAAAGTTTGGCCCGGCGTCCAGTGGGAAAAAATATAGCCCAGTGTAATCGTGGCGTATATACAGACGATGAGCATTTCGGCCCAGAACCATTTCCATTCGTTGAGGAGGGCGCTTTTGCGGAAGGGGTTGAAGATCAGGCTGACTTTATTCATCAGACCGGTCTCCATGCTTTTTTCAAGGCGCAGTGTAATGACCGTCATGATATTCGAGAGGCTGTCGAAGAGAGTGGCGGAGACGACGTGTTCCTTTTCGTTTACTTCGTCGAGGGCTTTTATAAAGGGTCTGTCGAATGTGCGGATGATGAAGACCGTGAAAAAGCCCATGGCGATGGCGATGGCTCCGTATAAGGGAGAGAAATAGAGCATGGCGGCGACGGACACGAAAAATTTTCCCAGCGCATAGACATACATAAAGCCGCGGTCGAAGAATTCGCGAAGGGATTCGTATGCCTTGCGGACGCGGTTGATGGTGGAGCCGCTGTGGTGATCCTGCTGCCACTTGACCGGAAGGTGGAGCACCTGGTGGTACTTCTCCTGGAGGAAGTTGCGGCTGAGGTGGAAGGCAAGGGAGCGTTCCATGATGCGGGCGGGGCCGTGGAAGCACCACTGGATGAACTTGATCGCGATGTATCCTCCGGCATAGAGGAATACGTATCGCGGGAGGTTCTGGGAGTCGCGTTGGATCCTGCCGATGAACCAGCCGAAGAGGATCGGGTTGAGGGAGATGACCAGCAGCGAGAAGGCAAACATGAGATAGACCAGGACATACTTCTTCCTTTCCTTACGAGCGTAGCGCCATGCGGTGCCGAGTAGGGATATGTATGGATTGGTCATGAGCGGCGGTTTAAGCCGGTCATTCGGTTGGAAGGGCCGGCGGCAGCGAAGTTACTCGCTATTTCCGAACCTGCCGCCGAAGAAGTCGCCTTTATTCCAGGTGGGCCTTGCCGCGTTTTCGCTAACGAGCAGACCGATCAGGAAATTATATTTTACGTGTGTGGCGGCTGCGTCGAAATCGAAGGCCTGGCTCATATCGTCCTTGGGCGTATGATAGGTAGTGCTTCGCCAGCCTACGTCGGACTTACTGCGGTCCACCGTATCGGAGGCAACGGTCATGAAGCCGCTCTTGATGAAGAGTGCGGGAATGCCTTTACGGATAAAGCTATAGTGGTCGCTGCGGATAAAGATCACCTGTTCGGGGAAGGGGTCGGGGCCGATCTTGAGACCCATGTATTTGGCCGCTGTCTCTACGGGTTGCGAGAGACTCGAGTGCTGCGCTCCATATGGGACGACGTCTAGGACCGGATGAAAGAAGAAGGGCATGTCAATGGAGAGGTCTGCCACGATCTGTTTGCGGGGAACGGTAGGATGGTTGGCGAAATAGTCGGAACCCAGCAGTCCATATTCTTCACCGGTGACGACGGCGATGATGATGGAGCGTTTAGGCGCTTTGGGCAGGTTGCGGAAAGTCTGTGCGATTTCCATCAGGATGGCGACGCCGGAAGCGTCGTCGTGGGCGCCGTTGTAGATGCTGTCGCCGTTTACGGGGGTGCCGATGCCGAAGTGGTCGAGGTGGGCGGTGAAGATGACGTATTCGTTTTTGAGGACGGGGTCGCTGCCGGGGATGATGCTGACGAGATTGGACGTCTTTATATCGGTGACGGTGGTGGTCACTTTCATCGTGGCGGTGGTCTTTAGCGCGGTGGGTTGGGGTTTGCCTGCTTTTAGCTGGGCGATGAGGGCCGTCGCGTCTATTCCTGATTTTGCAAAGAGCTGTTGTGAGCGTTCAGAGTTGAGAGCGCCGATTACTTTTAGCTGCTCGAAGGTTCCCTGGGCCTGGCCTTGTGTATCTGCCCATTTGAAGTTCCCCTGCCCTACCCTTCTTGCGGTGGCTTCGAAGGAAGTTCGTTGGCCATTGGCCGAGAGGAGGAGGGCTCCTACCGCGCCTCTTTTGACTGCTTCTGCGTATTTGGTGGCGGTGGAGGAGAAGAAGGCGCGTTCGTTGGAGGGAAAGCTGGTGGGAGAGCCGTCGAAGAGGACGACGATCTTTCCTTTTACGTCGAGGGAGCCGTAGTCGTCATATTTCAACTCGGGTGCGTATACGCCGAAGCCGACAAATGCCAGGGGTGCGGTGACTTCGGAGGAGGGGTTGGATTGGGTGGGGAAGACGAGGAAGTCCTGGCCGTTGATGAGCGTTTCGGTGGCGCCGTCTGTTTGTAGAGAGAGGCTGCAGCCGGAGGGTATGGTGACTCCTTTCTTGAAAGTAACGGGTTGGACGTAGGTTCCGTTGAGGCCAGCGGGTTGGAGACCGAGGGCGATGAAGCGGGTTTCGATATAGCGGGAGGCGATGGCGAAGCCGCGGGAGCCGGGTTGGCGGCCCTCGACGAGGTCGTCGGCGAGGAAGCTCATGGTGGCTTTTATGGCTTGGGGGTTGATGGTGTGGAAGGCAGCTTCTACGGCGGGACGTAAGGTTTCTGGCAGCGGGGCTGCGTTGACGGGAGCGACGGAGGCCGGGACTGTTTTTGTCTGGGGTTGGGCTTGGCAGGCCAAGGCCAGCCCAGCCAGGAGGAGAGCAGTTAGTTGTTTGTTTGGCATATTAGCAATATAGGCAATTTTCAGCAGGGACGAGGGGGCGGGGGGATCAAAAAGTCTCGTTTAGGTTTAGGAAAAATCCTTTGTTTCCGAACCTGCCGAAGGCGTAGTCGAGGGCGAGGTTGGTTCGGGTGGCCTTGTTGAACAAGACGCGGAGGCCGGCGCCGTAGCCGGGTTGGAAGACCTGGAAGAGCTGGGTGCCGTGTTCGTCGTTGCCGGTCTGGAGGCTGCCGAAGACGACGCCGCTTAGGAATTTATTGGCCAGGATGGGGAAGCGCAGCTCGGCTTCGGTGTCGTTGAACTTGGTCCCTTTGAAATACTGGGCCGTATAGCCGCGGCCGCTGCGGAAGGTGCCGTCGCGGGCGGTGCCGGGGAGCTCGAGGTAGGGGATGGTACCGCTGAGCAGGTAGGAGCCCCAGTTCCAGAGGGCGAGAACGGTTTCGGGGCTGGAGGAGGACAGGCTAAAGTATTTTCTAAAGTCGGTGGTCAGCTGCAGGGAGTTCTTGGTGCTGCCGATCCAGGTTTGGTTGACACGGATGCCGGCGTCGAAGAAGATGCCTTTGTAGGCGCGGTTGGGGTTATCGCGGGTAATGTATTCGATATTGAACAGGAAGCCGTTGGCGGAGTAGTGGCCCTGGGGCAGGCCGTGGCGGTTGTTATAGACGCTGGAAGGCGTGGCGTTGTTGGCGGTGTCTTTGTTTTCTATGTTGCGGCGGATTTCGAAGGAGAGGCCTGCGCCGACGAAGAGGTGTTCGGCGACGTTTTTGTAGACTTTCTCTCTTATGTTATAGTATTGGGAGTGGATGGGATAAACTTTATGCGTAGGGTCGGCGAGGACGGAGTCGGTGGGGCTTTCTCCTTTATAGGCGCGGCCGATGCCATAGCCGAAGTCGGGGGTGACGGTTTTGGCGGCGACGAGGTTCCCCTGGAAGTTCCATTTGTTGCCGGGGGTAAATATGTTGTGGTTGATATAGAAATAGAGGATACCCTTGGTAGTGATCGAGGCGGAGGTGGCGCCGACGGAGAAGAGGGTCTTGGGGTCGTTGCCTAATCGGCGTCCTGCTACGGCTTTTATTCCGAGCTGACCACCGATGGTGGGATTGGCGGCGACGTTGGGGACGACGGTGATGCCGGATTTGTTGCGGAGGCTATCGCGTTTTTTGTGGGGGTGGAGGACGGCGCCCATAAGGTCGCCAAAGTCGTATTGTTTTTGGAGGTTTTCGTGGGGAGGGGCCTGGGGCTTTTTGGGTGTAAGCGAGTCGACCTTTAGGGAGTCGGCCGGGTGGCCGACCTGGCTAAAGGCTATGGTTTGTATGCCGGTCAGTAATAATAGAAACAGGAGTCTTTTCATGTCGTAGGTAATAGTACAAACCTCGTTCCTAATTGTTTAGGGGGTGTACTCCCCATTTTGGGGAATTTTGGGGGAGGGGGGCGCGAGCCCACGGGAGGATAGGGAGGGAAAAAAGTACAATAAATGCTCCAATATGTGCATTGATGAAGCCTGGCGACTGTGATAGCTTTGTGTCATAAAATTGAAACAAATGAAACACATTACTGGATTTGCTATCGCTCTGCTGTTCTCTCTTGGTGTAATGGCGCAACCGGCCGGCGCAGTTAAAAACATCGTATTAGTTCATGGTGCATTTGCCGATGGTTCGGGTTGGGAAGACGTTTATAAGATTTTAAGCAAGAAAGGTTATAATGTCGTGGTTACTCAGCACGATCTGAGCTCGCTGGAAGGCGACGTCGCTACGGTTAATCGTGCGTTGGAGAAATTGGATGGTCCGGCTATCCTGGTGGGTCATTCTTATGGCGGGGTTATCATTACCGAAGCCGGAAATTCTCCGAAGGTAGCCGGTCTGGTTTATGTAGCGGCTTTTCAGCCTGATGCCGGAGAAACCCTGCTTACATTAGCGCAGTGGGCGCCTCCTGCACCTGAAAACGGCCTTCTCCCACCGGATGATAAAGGTTTCGTCTATTACTCCAAAGAAAAATACCATGCCGGTTTCTGTGCCGATCTTCCCGCAGAGAAAGCAGCCTTTATGTATGCATCGCAGGGTTCTTTCGGTGTAAAGAGCCTGACTACGCCGATCACGCAAGCTGCCTGGAAGACCAAGCCGAGCTGGGGTATCGTTGCAACGGAAGACAAGTCGATCAATCCCGATATCGAACGCAAGGCGTATAAGCGCGGCAATGACAAGATCACCGAGATCAAGGGCAGCCACGTGGTATTCATGTCTCAGCCCAAGGCTGTTGCCGATGTGATCGAGGCTGCGGCGAAGGGTTCTGCAAAATAAGTTCTGAGTTAGTAGTAGAGGTTCAGGGGCCGGCGATTCTTTTAGACCTTGCTTAGGGGCAGGGTGAAATAAAAGGATGAGCCGGCTTCCTTATTTTTTTCCGCCCAGATAGCGCCCTTGTGCTCGCGGACGATGCCGGAGGTGATGTAGAGGCCCATACCGAAGCCGCTGTATTTGTCGGCGACGGCTTCTTCGCGGAAATATTTATCGAAAAGTCGGTCGAGATTCTGGGGGGAGATACCGATGCCTTCGTCGTGGACGCAAACGGTGAGGTTGTCTTCGTCGCTGGAGCATTGGATAGCGATTGCGGTATCGGGGTTGGAGTATTTGGCGGCGTTGCCGACGAGATTGGTGAGGACCTGTTCGATACGAAGGATGTCCATGCTGACCAGGACCGCTGCCGTGCAGGGCTGCCAGGAGAGCTTGTGGGAGGGGACCAGGTGTTCGAGAATGGGCATCATGTCGACCATATAGCCGTTCCAGTCTTGCCGCTGCATGTTATAGTCCAGCTTCCCGGATTCGATCTTGGAGATGTCCAGCAGCTGCTGGATGAGCTGGTGGAGCTTGAAGACCTGGTGGTCGATCTTATCGAGGTAGTGCTGGATCTTTGGGGTAGCTTCGGTCTGGCTGGCGGCAACGGCCAGCTTTGTAAAGGCCATGATCGAGGTGAGGGGTGTCTTTAGCTCGTGACTGGCGACGGAGATGAATTCGTTCTTTTTTTCGTCGAGGATGCGGCTATGTTTCAACTCTTCGTCTTTTTCGATGGCCTGCTGGTTCAGGAGGTTGTTGCGGAGCTTGAGCTTTTCGTAGGGGGGGGTGGGTTGGGTAACCCGGAAGAATTCGGCCGCTTCGTTTACCCTTGTATCGGAGACCTTGAGCGAGCGGGGGATGCCGATGCCCACCTGGACAATGCTGGCGTCCTTTTGTTTGTCGAACTTGAATTCGGGAACCAGGAGCTGAGCATATTTTAGTCCTTCTTCCGAGGACCGGACTTCGACCTGGGAAGGGAAAGCGATCTGGCCGATCAGGGAGAACTTGTCGCCGGTCTTTTCTATGCCGATGGAGAGCCAGCCCTGGTCCGTCTTATCGATAACTACGCGGCTTACTTCGGCAACGGCGGTGGCGATGGTCGACTGAGTAGAAAGTGTAAGGTAAAAGAATTGGGCTACGCCAATCATACGTTTGTGCGCTACGACTATGTCCATCTCGTTCTCCAGCGAAACCCGCGTAATTTCTGTCATAGTTACATTGATTTACACACTACTACGGATACATCGTCTGTCCCGCGGCTAAATTCTTTATATAGGGCAGAAGCAATTATGATTCCATGGTGCTGAAGCAGGTTGGGGAGCTTCAGGAGGTCCCACCGGGAGCGGACGCCGTCCGAGCAGGCGATGAAACGGGTAAATTCTTCCTGGGACAGGACCTGGTCGTTCATAGTGCCGGGTATATTGTAGCCGATAATCCCATTATAGGAGATATAATTCCGGGTATTGGAGGCCCCAATCCAGCGGGCGGCGATGTTGCCGACGCCGGCCATTTTCCATTGCCGGGCTTTGGTGTCATAGTTGATGACTAAACCTACGGCCCCCCTGGTCTTACGGATTTGGGAATGCATGGAGCGGATGATTTCGGTGGGGCTTTCTTCGGTACAGGCCATGAAAGCTTCGCAGGCTTTCCTGACGGCTTCGTTGGCGTCGACTCCGTGTCCAAGGCCGTCGGCGACCAGGATACGGAAGCCGTCCTTTGTTTCCTTGAGGCAGAAGCCGTCGCCGCTGACGGTCTCGCCGGATTTGGGTACGTTCAGGCCCTGGCAGTCGAATTTCTTTTTACGGAAGGTAGGCTGGTCGTCGCTGTAAATCCGGGACAGCAGGATGGTTCCCCAGTCTTTGAGCGAATAGATATCGAACTGGTCCGAGAGGCGTTTGATGCTTCCAAGACCGTGCCCCAGGGTGCTGGCGGAGGAGTAGCCGTCCGCCAGCACGCGGCTGACGTCGGGTATTCCCGGTCCCCGGTCGATGCAGGCGATCTCGACGTATTGTCCGCCGGTATCTCTTCCCAGGCCGACGAGCAGCTCGCCTCCTTTGGCATATTTGCTCAGGTTCGAGGTTATTTCGGAGAGCACGATGTCGATCTTGCCCACCTTGACCTCGTCAAAGCCTGCTGTGACTACGGTGGCATGAACGTCCTTTTTTATTAGTGCAAAGTAGCTTCTGTCGTCGGCACGGAAGCTCCTATAGTGTGATTTAACCATTCGCCCACTTTATGATTGTTACGACCGTGCCTTTGTTCACCTCGCTCGTAATGTTGAAGTCGTTGACCAATCTTTTGGCGCCGGGCAGACCCAGGCCTAAACTTTTTCCGGTAGAATATCCGTCTTTCATCGCCAGCTGGATATCGGCGATGCCTGGACCGGTGTCTTTGAAGGTAAGCCGGATGCCGTTTTCCCGACCTTTGGAGACGACCTCGATGCTGATGTCGCCGCCTTCTGCGTAGCGGATCATGTTTCGGACCAGCTCGCTGGCTGCGGTGATGAGCTTCGTCTGGTTGACGAGCCCCATCTTGATCTTTGTGGCGAATTCTTTGACGCGATTGCGGAACAGGACGACGTCCTGCTCTCTTTGTATGATAACTACATCCTTAGACAGGGATATTATCATCTTCTTCGTTTACGTCTTCGTCTTCGACGAGACTAATTTTCGAGCGTAAAAGATTCATTCCTTTTTCAACATCCAGTGCGGTGTAGACTCCTTTCAAAGGAAGTCCCAGCTCGACGAGCGTAATGGCTACAGCGGGCTGCATGCCTACGACCACGGTTTCGGCGTCGAGGATACGGGACATGTTGGCGATATTGCCGATGATGCGACCCATGAAAGAGTCGACAATGCTTACGGCAGAGATATCGATCAACACGCCTTTCGCGCCAGTTTTACTTACCATTTGAACCAGATCGGCCTCCAGATTCAGCGCCAGCCGGTCGTACAGATCGACCTGGATGGTTACTAATAAGAAGGGGCCCATTCTCAGGATTGGAATTTTATCCATTGCCAAGAGCGATTAGTGACTTAATTTATTGGTTTGTAGCATTTTGAGTTCCAGCCTTTCTTACCTGAAGGTTGAGCGTCTGGAATGCATATCGCAAAGCGCTTGCCAGGGTAGCCTTGGTCACGATATTGGTCAATTCGATCCCCAGGTGAACGATGGTCTGTGCTATCTCGGGGCGGATGCCGCTGATGATGCATTCTGCACCCATGAGGCGGGTAGCGCTGACGGTCTTGATCAGGTGCTGTGCGACCAGGGAGTCTACGGCGGGTACACCGGAGATATCCAGGATGGTGATGCTGCTGCCGGTGGCGACGATTTCGTTGAGCAGGCTTTCCATGATGATCTGGGTGCGCGAGCTATCCAGGGTGCCGATGATGGGCAGGGCGAGGATACCGTCCCAGATGCGGATGACCGGGGTCGAGATCTCGGCGATCTCGTCGGTCTGGCGGAGGATGACTTCTTCGCGTCCCTTTATAAAGGTTTCGAAGCTGTTGATGATGAAGTGGTCCATGACGCGGTTCAGCTTCAGGCTTTCTTCAAAGATGGCGATGGGGTTGTCCTTTACCTCTTCCTGTAAGCGGGCTAACAGCGCTTCCTTGAGGCTGATGACAAACAGACCGGTTTCTCTTGGGCTAAAGCCCTGCTGGGCCCGGACGATGGCGATGCCGGAGAGTATTTCGAGAACGGGGTCGAAGGAGGCTGAGGATGGGTCGCTCAGATTTTCGGGGGTCAGTGTTTGCAGCAGGATGTTGATCAGTTCTTCGGACTGTGCTCGTAAATCCTCATTGCTGACCAGATCTTCCCTGAGACCCTCGTTCGAAAGCTGGTTCTTCATCCAGTCCTCGAAAAGGGATTTCTTTTTAGATTTTAAAATCTTGGTAATGTCGAGCGCCATGGTTTTAGTTTTTTCTAACCCGTTAAAAGAGAAGGTTGGGCATAAATGTAGGCTATTTCCAGTATAAAGGATTAATTTTCCGGGATTAAAGTAACCGGTATGAAGAAACGTGTATTGATTTTCGATGATGATGCAGACATCCTGGAAGTGTGTACGATTGTGCTGGAGACGAGCGGTTTCGAGGTAGTTGCGCTGGGCAGCTGTGAGGATGTCGTGGGTAAGGTGCGGGAAGCTTCACCGGATGTGGTGCTGCTGGATAATAAGATACCTCCGGTGGGTGGGATTAGTGCCGCGAGGGAGCTTAAGGGTTCGGAGGAGTTCGGCCGGCTGCCGATCGTGTTTTTCAGCGCGAATCAGGACGTGGCTCGTCTGGCGGTGGAGGCCGGCGCAGATTATTTTATAGAGAAGCCTTTTGACCTGGACAGGCTGGTGGGGTTGATTACGAGGGCTTGCGGGTGAGGTTTTTTGTATCTTGCGCAAATGTATCCACTACAGGAATTCGAGTATAAGAAGTTTGGCTTTATGGAGTTTGGGCTGGAGGAAGCCGAGAAGGCGAACAAGCCCCTGTTCAATGAGTTTATCAAGATCTTGTTTTTGACGAAGGGGAGTGTGCTGGATTTGGAGTTCAATCATTATGAGCTGGCAAGGGATACGGTCTTCTTTATAGGTCCCGGTCAGTGGTTTCGAGTAAAGGACCCGATGTCTGCGGGGATCCTTCTTTCCTACAACCGTGATTTTTATTGTATCGAGATTCATGATAAGGAAGTCGCCTGTGACGGCATCCTGTATCATAATGTTTTTGAGGTGCCCTTTGTGGAATTGGACTCAGCCCAGTCGGGGCTGTATGGGAAGATCTTCGAGGAAATGAAGGAAGAGCTGGCGGAAAAGGACTTCGTGATGGAGGAGATGCTGCGGGTGCTGCTCAAGCAGATCATTATCCGCAGCACGCGGATGTGGAAGAAGGGAAAGGAAGGTTTGGCGGGGCAGGATGCAGCGGAGGTGGATATCATCCGGAAGTTCAGCCAGCTGATCGACCGGTATTTCAAGACCAAGCATGCGGTGGCGGACTATGCGGAGATGCTGAACATGACGCCCAAGGCGTTGAGCAAGCGTATTGCGCAGGTGAGCTCCGTGACGCCGAACGACCTGATCAAGGAGCGGATTTTACTCGAAGCGAAGCGTTTGCTGGCGCATACGGAGATGACGGTGAAGGAGGTGGGGTACGCGCTGGGGTATGAGGACCCGGCGTACTTTGTCCGCTTTTTTACCAACAGTGCGGAGTGTTCGCCGCTGGACTTTCGCAAGAAGTTTCATCGGTTTTAATGTCGATTTTATCGCCGTTACTGGGTTTTTATCGCTGCTGCCGGGTCACATGCAAAAAATTTGCTATTTTCTCGTCCATTATGCGCAAGCATATCCTGCTTTTTTGCTTATTTGTAGCATTTGTCTTTTCTGGAGTAGCACAAGATACCAATCGGGCCAAGTCATTGCTCCAGACGGCCCTCTCATATGTAAACAGACCGGGGGAAAACAAAATCGATCTTGATAGCGCGCTGTTGCTGATCGGGCAGGCGGACGTTTTGAGCAAGGGGAATGTTCCTTTACAGGCGCGGACGCTGATCGTTAAAGCCAAGGCTTTGCGGGAGAAGGGATACCGGGAGAAGGGCCGGGAACTAACCGATAAAGCGCTTGCTCTGTTCAAGGGGTTACCGGCCAGTGCAGATGCCGGCGAGGCTTACCTGGAGCGGGTCAACTATTACGATGGGAACGATGCGGGATGGACGAGCCGGAAGGAGTGTTTGCAGCAGGCGCTGGCGCAATTCCGGCAGGTCGGGCTCAAAGAGCGGCAGGCGGATGTTTTGAAAGACATTGCCGATTACAACCAGCTGCTTCGTAATTATGGCGAGGCGATGGTCAATCTGCGTGAGGCGCTGGCCTTGTACCAATCGGTTGGATATAAATCGCTGCATGGAGTCTATGACCTGCTGGGGATAACCTCTACCAACCTGGCCGATTACCCGGGCGCCGTCAAGTATGGGCTGCTGGCTGCTCAGACGGCCGAGGCCATGGGGGATACGACCCTGCAGCTGTGCACGATCTACAGCCGGCTGGGGGTAGCTTATGGGAATTGGGGGAAGAACCCCGAAGCCATGGTATATTTGAAAAAGGCGCTGGCTATCGCCATGAAGTATCACGATGCGGACTATATCGAGACGGTGATTTTAAATATCTGCTATAGGGTCATGTATGACCCGAGATGGGAGGAGACGTTACGATTGTTTCAGACCGCGGAAGCCAGCATCCGGTCAAAAAGCACCGAGGATAGCCTTTACTGGAGCTGTTTTTACGTGGTCCCCTATGTGGCCGGGAAGCAATATGCGAGGGCTGGGGTTTATGCCAACGAGATTATAAAACAGATGCCCCTGTGCAGGCAAAAGGGTATCGACATTCATTTCGCCATACAGACGCTGAGCAATTATTATCTGGCCACGGGACAATACAAGCTTGCGGACAAATACACGTCGGAGCTGATCGATTATGCAAAAATATACAAGAACAAGAGAAGCGTCGCCTGGGCTTATCAGCTAAAGTCCCGGGCGGATTCGGGGCTTGGCGATTATCGCGCCGCTTTACAGCACTTTCAGCTAGCCAGGAATATGGCCGATTCGATGACCAGCGTATCAAAGAATATGCAGTTTGCCCAGATGCAGGTCATCTACGAGACGGAGAAGAAGCAGCAGCACATCGAGCTGCTGACGAGTCAGAACCAGCTGCAGGAAGTGAGTCTGAAGAAGGCGGGTATTACCCGGAACATCATCATTGTCACGGCGCTGGTCCTGTCGGCCTTGCTCTTCACCGGCTACCAGTTCAAGAAGCGGAGCAATGCAAAGCTGCGCGCCCACCAGGAGGAGATCAACCGGCAGAATGAGCAGCTGAAGGAACTGCTCTCGGCGCAGAAGAAGCTGCTGGAAGAGAAGGAGTGGCTGGTCAAGGAGATACATCACCGCGTGAAGAACAACCTGCAGGTAGTAATCAGCCTGTTGAATACGCAGTCCGAGTACCTGGACAGTCCTTCGGCGATCCGGGCTATCCGGGAGAGCCGGGAGCGGATGCAGGCGATCGCGATCATCCACCAGAAATTATACCAGGCCGACAATACGACGGTCATCAATATGCCCTCCTATATCGAGGAGATGATCACGTTTTTGAGCACGAGCCTGACGAATACCTGGAAGGTCAGGTTCGAGCTGGACATCGAAGAAATCAACCTGGATATTTCACAGGCGGTGCCGCTGGGTCTGATGTTGAATGAGGCGGTTACCAATGCCATCAAATACGCTTTTCCCGGAGATCAGGTGGGGACTCTTTTTATACAGCTCTCCAAGGTGAACGGGAGCCGTATCAGCCTTAAGATAAAGGACAATGGGCCGGGGCTTCCCGCCGATTTCGACCCTAACGCCAACAACTCCCTGGGGATGCAGCTCATGCGGCTTTTTTCAGATCAGCTGGAGGGGGACCTCCTGTTCTCCTGTAACCCCGGCGTACAGATTTCCCTGGTCTTCAAGCAGTACGGGGAAGAAAAAAAGGTGATCGCGACCACCGCGTAGGGAGGAAAAAAAGACATAAATTTATCCGGGAGAACTATTTTATGTATTCCACTGAACTTTTAAAGGGAACATTAAAGACAATTATTCTAAAGCTGTTAGCGGATAACAAGAAGATGTACGGGTATGAGATTACGCAGAAAGTGAAGGAGATGACGATGGACCGGATACAGATCACCGAGGGGGCACTCTACCCTACCCTGCATGCACTGGAGGCCGATGGGCTGGTGACGACGGAAACGGAGTTTATCGGCAAGCGGGTGCGAAAGTATTACAGTCTGAGTCCGTCGGGGAAGACCAAGGCGAAGGAAAAGGTCAAAGAGCTGGCGAGCTTTATCGAGACGATGGTTTCCTTATTAGATCTTAAACCCAGGGTAGCTTAATGTATCAAATCAGCGATCAGGAGGTGGATTATATTCTCGATGACCTTTTGGCCAGGGGAATCGAGACGGAGAGCTTGCGGTATGCGCTGCTCGATCATGTCTGTGTGATGATCGAGGAGGGGCTCTGCGAGGGAGGAGATTTTGTTTTGTTTTATCATAGTGCTCTTCGGGCATTTTATAAAGAGGAGCTGCGGGAGATCGAACGGGAAACGACCTTTTTAATGCAGGCGAGGGGTCGGCTGGTTTTGAGCAGGGGATTGTTCTTTTTATTGTTGTTTGTGCTGGTGGGGGGACCGTTTGTGGGGTATGTCATAGCTTCGATGCTTCGGTCAGGTGGGATTGTTTCTTTCCAGGTGTGGGCTGCGGCGGTGGTGTATTCGGCTTTTCCATTGTTGGTGCTATGCGTTTTATATTTGACACCGGACCGGTTGGATCCGTTGATACCGCAGAGGTCGAAGGTTTTGCTCGGTGTTCATCCATTTATAAAAATCGTTTCCAAGTGAGATATTTCTTATTCCTTTTTCTGGCTTTTGGGCCAGTGGTTTTGCGTGCGCAGGGCGGTAGCCGGCTGCCGAGAATTGCTATTGCGGGAATTGCGATAGAGTCGAGCACTTTTTCGCCGGCGGTGACCTTGGAAGAGGCGTTTCATGCGAAGTATGGTTCGGTCGCTTTTAGCTCTTATCCGTTTCTTGCGGTGGATTCACCTCTTCGTGGGCGGGCGGTGTGGGTGCCGACGGTGCTGGCAAGGGCATTGCCTGGTGGAAGGGTTGCGCGGGAGGCTTATGAGGCGATTGTGGGCAAGACCCTGGACTCGCTTCGGAAGAATGGGCCTTTTGACGGCATTTATTTAGATATTCATGGGGCTATGAGTGTCGAGGGTTTGGATGATCCGGAGGGAGATTATATAGTGCGGATCCGGAAGGTGGTGGGAAAGGGTGTGTTGATTTCGACGTCGATGGACCTGCATGGGAATGTATCCTGGCGGCTGGCGCAGAATACCGATTTCATTACTTGTTACCGAATGGCGCCGCACGAGGATGCGATGGAGACGAAGCAGCGGGCCATTGTCACGCTGCTGGACCGGATTCAGAGCGGGAAGGGGAAGCCTACGTATAAAGCGTATGTGAAGGTGCCGATACTGTTGCCGGGTGAAAAGACGAGTACGCGGATCGAGCCGGCGAAGAGTGTTTATAAGGCGGTGGCGCCGGCTGCGGCGCAGAAGGGGGTGATCGATGCTTCGATTTGGATCGGGTATGCGTGGGCGGATGAGCCGAGGAATCATGCGGTGGTGATGGTAACGGGGGACGAGAAGGAGGTTGTGACTGGGACGGCTGAGCGGCTGGCGCGGAGCTTTTGGGAAGCGCGTAATGGATTTGCCTTTGTGGCTCCGACGGGGACGCTGGATGAATGTTTGGCGAAGGCGCTGGCGAGCACGAAGCACCCTTATTTTATCAGCGACTGTGGGGACAATCCCACGGCGGGTGGAGCCGGGGATGTTACCTGGACGCTGAAGCAGCTGTTGGGTCGTAAGGAGTTTCAGTCGGAGGGCGGACCTTCGCTGATCTATGCGTCGATACCGGGACCGAAGGTGGTCGAGGCGGCGGTTGCAGCGGGTGTGGGTGGGCGTATCGATGCGGAGGCGGGAGCGGCAGTGGACTCGCGGTTTGCGGGGCCGGTGCGGCTGTCGGGTGTTGTGGAAGCGATCAAGACCGGGGATGAGCAGGCGGAGGTGGAAGTCGTGGTTAGAGTGGGAAGCTTGCATATCATCGTTCCGCGTAAGCGGAAGTCGTATCGGACGAAGGAAGATTATTCCCGGCTGGGGCTGGAGCCGTTGAAGGCGGATATCGTGATGGTGAAGATGGGGTATTTGGAGCCGGATTTGTATGCGATGCAGGCGGACTGGACGATGGCGTTGACGCCGGGAGGGGTGGATCAGAACCTGGAGGGGTTGACGTATAAGCGGATAGAGCGGCCGATGTTTCCGTTCGATAAGAAGATGGCGGAGCCGGATTTGAAGGCGAAATTGGTAGAATAATAGTGTACGCCGGCACGGGCGGCGGCAATAAATTTTTAATACATGAAGCACGTATCGATTCTTGTGCCGAATGGCGAATGCAGCCTAACCAATATCGAGGGGACCTATCAGATTTTGCTGAGGGTCAATGCCTGGCTGGAAGAGGCGGGGGAGCCTCCCCTGTTCAATGTTCAGCTGGTGGGGCTGCAGCGGGATGTACGGATGAAGAATGGGTTGTTTTGTATTTCGCCGGATGTGATGATACAGGAGGTGGGGCGGACCGATTTGATTTTGATTCCATCGGTGCATGGGAATAAGGACGAAATCTTAGTGTCGAATAAGCCAATGCTTGATTGGGTGGTAGAGCGGTATCGGGAGGGGGCGGCGGTGGCTTCTCTTTGTATCGGCGCTTTTTTGCTGGCGGGGACGGGGCTGCTGAATGGGAAGAGCTGTACTACGCACTGGGAGTTTTCCGGTGAGTTTCAGCGGATGTTTCCGGAGGTACGATTGGTCGAGGACAAGATCATTACGGATGAGCATAACATTTATACGAGCGGCGGGGCGTATTCCTGGTTAAATTTGATTTTATACCTGGTGGAGAAATATGCGGGTCGGGATATGGCGGTGGCTTGTTCCAAGGGGTTCCAGATCGACTTTCAGCGGGATAGTCAGTCGCCGTTTATCATCTTCAGCGGGCAGAAGGAGCATGAGGATGCACCGATCAAGGCTGCGCAGGAGTTTATAGAAAAGAATATTCATTCGAAGATCAATGTGGATGAGCTGGCTTCGATGCTGGCGCTGGGAAGGCGGAATTTGGAGCGGCGGTTTAAGAAGGCGACGGGGAATACGGTGATGGAATATGTGCAGCGGGTGAAGATGGAGGCGGTGAAGAAGAGTTTGGAGAGTTCGAGAGTGGGGGTTAATGAGGCGATGGATAAGGTGGGGTATTCGGATCCGAAGGCGTTTCGGGTGATTTTTAAGAAGGTGACGGGGTTGTCGCCGATGCAGTATAGGAATCGGTATAATCGGGAATTTGTGGAGTAGCAAGAAGACTATTTTAATTTGAAAAAAAAGATATTATGCCCGTAATTGGAAAAACACCGTTGCTGAAATTGGAAAGATTGTCCGAACCAGGATGCGCAGAAATTTGGGTCAAGTGTGAAGGCGCGAATCCTACGGGGAGTATGAAGGACCGGATGGCGCTGTCGATGATCGAGGGCGCGGAGAGAAGGGGTGAGCTGAAGCCGGGAGGGAAGGTGGTCGAGTATACGGGGGGAAGTACGGGGAGCTCGTTGGCGATGGTGTGTGCGATGAAGGGATACAAGGCGCGCTTTGTTTCTTCGGATGCGTTTTCGCAGGAGAAACTGGCGACGATGCGGGCGTTTGGTGCGGAGCTGGAAGTGTTTCCGAGTGGGGATGGGAAGATTACGGCGAAGCTGATCGATTCGATGATCGAGCGGGCGAGGGAACTGAGTGGGGAACCGAATACATTTTGGCCGAATCAATTCGTCAATGTAGATAACCGGAACGCGTATCATGCGATGGCGCAGGAGGTCATCGATGTGTTGGGGACGGATATTGCCGAGTTTATCATGGGTGTGGGAACGGGGGGAAGCTTTTCGGGGAATGCGGAAGTCTTTAAAGAAAAGGTTCCCGGGATACGGTGTATTCCGATCGAGCCGCTGCATGTGCGGGCGTTGTCGGGAGGGGACGTGTCGGGGAAGCATAAATTAGAGGGGATCGGGTCGGGGTTTATACCGGCGATCTGCCGGATGGATTTGGCCGATGAGATTATGGCGGTGGCGGATGAGGATGCGATCGATATGGCGAGGAAGCTGGCGAGGATGGAGGGGATTTTTGGGGGGACGACGTCGGGGGCGAATGTGTGGGCGGCGATACAGCGGGCGAGGGTGATTGGTCCGGGGAAGAAGATTGTGACGATAATTGTGGATTCGGGGTTGAAGTATTTAAATGGGGAGTTGTACAAGGGATAGGTTTCTTGGGGCCTCGGGCTGGGTTGCGGGGATGGTTCTGCGGGGTGAGGCCGCGTTTCAAAAAAATTTTGGGAAAACTTGCGCAAGTGAATACTTGCACATAAATTTGCAAGGAAATACTTGCATATTTATCATGGAAACAAGGAGAGATGTCTTTCAGGCTATAGCGGATCCTACGCGGAGGAAGATTATCGGCATGATTGCGGGGAATCCGCAGAATTTGAATGCGATATCGGAGAATTTCGACGTGAGCAGGCAGGCCATATCGCTGCATATCAAGATTTTGACGGAGTGTGGGTTGATTGTTATCCGGCAGGAAGGGAGGGAAAGGTATTGTGAGATGCAGCCGCAGAAATTGGCGGAGGTGGCGGATTTTATCGAGCCTTTTCGGAAGATGTGGGAGGAGAAGCTGGGGGCATTGGGGGATGTGTTGAAACAGATGAGTGGAGGCCGCGGGGCGGTGGGAAGCGGCGGCGCGAGGGCTGCGGGTGGGGGGAAGACAACTAAAAAAAGTAAATAAATGGAAGCAAAAACATTTGTCATCGAGAAAACGTATGACGCGCCGGTCGTCAATGTGTGGAAGGCGATTACGCAGCGGGAGCTGCTGAAGCTGTGGTATTTCGATATGCCGGGCTTCAAGCCGGAGGTAGGGTGTGAGTTTAGCTTCGAGGCGAATGGGGCTTGTGAAAAGCCTAACGTCCATCTTTGTAAGGTGATGGAAGTGGTGAAAAATAAGCGGCTCGTCTACACCTGGCGGTATGAGGGGCATCCGGGGGATTCGTTGGTGACGTTCGAGCTGTTTGGGGAGGGGGATCAGACGAGGCTGAAGCTGACGCATTCGGGGTTGGATACTTTTGCAGATGAGCTGCGTCAGAAGAAGAATTTTGCGGGCAGTTGGGAATGGTTGCTGGGAGAGTCTTTAATGAATCGTCTGGATTTTTCCTGCAGCTTTACTGCAGAAGCGACGCCGGCAGCGGCTTTCGATGTAGTCAACCGGGTAACGGAGTGGTGGACGGAGAATATCGACGGAAGCACGAAGAACCTGGGGGATGTGTTTACGGTAGATTTTGGGAAGACGTTTCTGACGATGAAGATTGTCGAATCGGTACCCGGTCAAAGAGTAGTGTGGGAAGTGGTGGATTGTTTTATTCATTTTGTGAACGACAACAAGGAGTGGCAGGGAACGCACCTGGTTTGGGAGATACTCCCGGAAGGCGGAATGACGCAGGTACGATTGACGCATCAGGGACTGGTGCCGCAGGTAGAATGTTATGATAACTGTGTACAGGGGTGGACTTTTTATGTAAAGACGAGCATCTATGACTTACTGACGAAGGGGAAGGGAGAGCCGCAGAAGAAACGTGAAGCCGTGACCGCATAAGTCGTGTTCGCCTATCGGTGATTCCTACGTCTAAATAGGCATAAACCCATGTTATGCTTATTACTCCTTCCCGGCCCATTTTGACAATGCTTTTCCTACTATTGGCCGTTCTGCCTGGCCGTCAGTCATTGTTTGCTCAAAATCTAATTAAAGAAAGAATCCCGGGTACTGCTTTTATTCCAGAAGGACGGGGTGAGAACGTCGTGTTCGACAATGTCGCCGGTGGCCGGCGGTTTCGGGGCAAGGCTTTTGCTAAAGTTTTGCTGCGGGCTTCGGTGCGGATACCGCCGCCGACGTCTGCGGAGGCGAAGCTGTATCGTCTCGTTCTTCATTTTCGTACCAGTAAGGATGGGCCTTCGCTGAGGGCGGTGGAGCTGCGGTCTGGGTTGAGTGTAAATTTCCGTATCACTACGAATCTGCGGGGTGATTTTACGACGGTGGAGAGAGTAGCGCCGGCTTCGGTGGCGAATGCGTGGGCTTGGAAGATTCCGTTCCGGGTGTATCCGCAGTCGGTGGTGAGATTGGAGATACAGTTTCCGGGCGGGTTCGATAGTGAAATCAATCCGGGGGAATTTGTGTTAACGTCAGTAGAATTGGGGTATCCGGAGGGGTAGATAGATTTGGCAAGGTCTTGGGCAAATCGTAAGTTTAAGAATCGAACCAAAACCAGCCATGCCGCACAAATCCACGCTTCTAGTATCAGCCTTTATCCTCGTCGCTGCGATGACTTTTCTTATTCAATGTAAATCGAATTCAAACGCTGAGCAGGTTCTTCCGCCGGCCGATAAGAATAATGGCGGGTTGTTTCTGCCGGATGGTTTTGGGGCAGTAGTTGTGGTCGATAGTATCGGCAATGCGCGGCATCTGGCGGTCAATGACAATGGAGATATTTATGTGAAGCTGACCTACAACAATATTTTGCATGGTTATGGGGGAACGGTCGGCATAAGGGATATAAATAATGACGGCAAGGCCGACGTGCTCACGTATTTTGGCGATTACAAAGACGAGGGTGGACTCCCGGCCGGGATGGTGATCCATGATGGCTACCTTTATACTTCTACGGTTAAATATGTATTGCGGAATAAGCTGACGCCGGGGGAATTGGTTCCGACGGGAAAGATAGAGATCATTGTGTCGGATGAAGATTCGAACCTGATGCGGCACTGGCATACGGCCAAACCGCTTGCGTTTGACAATGACGGTCATCTATATGTTCCGTTTGGTGCGCCGGACGATGGGGGGCAGGATATCAATACCGTTGGACCGGCGGGTATCCCGGGGGGTAAGGGTCTTGATCCTTCGCCCGACCTGGAGCGATATGCGGGGATTTGGCGGTTCGATGCGAATAAAACCGGACAAACGCAAAAAGACGGCTATAAATACGCCACCGGGATTCGTAGCGCGCTGGGTATTACGTGGAATCAAACGGATAACAGTCTGTATGTGGCGATGAATGGCATCGACAATTTTCATACGCGCTATCCTAACATCTTTTCGGGATGGCAGGCGGCGATGCTGCCGTCGGAGCCGCTGCTGAAGGTCCGGGATGGGGCGGATTACGGTTGGCCGTATGCGTACTACGATCAGCTGCAGGGGAAGAACGTGATGCAGCCGGCGTATGGCGGGGATGGGAAGTCGGTGGGAAGGGCGGGCAAATTCGACAAACCTATTTTTGGATTCCCGGGGCACTGGGCGCCGATGGATTTACTGTTTTATCGTGGAAATCAGTTTCCGGAGCGGTATAAGAATGGCGTGTTTGTGGCCTTTCACGGGTCGACGGATCGGTCGCCTTATCCGCAGGCGGGTTATATCGTTTGTTTTGTTCCGTTTGTGAATGGGACGCCGACGGATCGATGGGAGGTGTTCGCGGATGGATTTACCGGCGTGGATACGGTAGTCAATACACGGGATGCGGTCTACCGGCCGATGGGGCTTGCGGAAGGACCGGATGGTTCATTGTATATCTCCGAGTCGAATAAGGGGAAAATATGGAGAGTGATGTATAAGGGTGATCGGGCGGGGTTTGGTGAGGCGCAGCTTGCGTCGATGGAAGCTCGCAAGTCGCGTTCCTATATCAAGACGCCGGATGAGACAAAAGACAATATGGGGTTGGGGGGTGAGATGGAGGGGCATGTGCTGTATAATGTATACTGTGCGACTTGTCATCAGCGGGATGGCAAGGGGGATGGCAGCCGTTATCCTCCGCTGGCGGGTTCGGACTGGACGCTGGGGGACAAAGACAGATTGATCGAAGTCATCCTGCACGGACTGCAGGGGCAGATCGTGGTGAACGGCAAGACCTTCAACGGTGTGATGCCTGCACATGGCGGTTTTTTGGATGACCATGCCATTGCGTCGATCCTTACCTATGTAGAGAGCGCATTCAATAAACAGCATAATCCAATCGGGTCATCGGAGGTTACCAAGGTGCGTAACGTTGCCAGAGTAGCTGCGCCGATGCCCGACAAATAATTTTTTTATGCTTTTCCATTACTTCAAAATCGCCTGGCGGAATATTTCCCGCAATAAGGCATACAGCTCTATCAATCTGATCGGGCTTGCGGTCGGCATGGCGGTGAGCTTTGTGCTGCTGTTATACGTCTACCATGAGTTCAGCTATGACCGGTTCAACAGGAAGCGGGATCGGTTGTATCTGGCCTTCAAAAACCAGTCGAATAACGGGGTCATCAAGACCAAGCCTTTGTCGACCGAGCCGATGGCGGCGGCGTTGGTTCGGGACTTTCCGGAAGTGGAGGCGGCGGCGCGGACCAATATGGCGGAGAATAGTCTTGTTTCATATGGGAGTAAGCGGCTGAAGATGTCTACTATTGCGGCGGATGCGAGTCTGCTGGACTTATTTAGTTTTGAATTTCTTTATGGTGAGCAGCGGGATGCGCTGGCGGGTCCCTCTACTATCGTGCTGACTTCCGCTGCTTCGCGGGCGTTGTTTGGGGACGTCGACCCGGTGGGGCGGGTAGTTCAGTTCAATAATCAGTATCCGTTAACCGTAAAGGCGGTGATAAAAGATGTGGCAGGCAATTCCAGTCTGGCGTTTACTGCAATGATTTCCTGGGAGACCTTTATCTATCAGCGTCCGTGGATGAAGGATGCGGGCTGGGACAATTATTCCTTTTCTACCTATGTGCTGCTGAAGCCGGGGACTTCGATGGAGCGGGTGAATGCAAAGATGCGGGGGATGCTGGCGAAGTATGACCAGGCCAATAAAGATATTCAGCCGTTTTTGTATCCGGTCGAACGTCTTCATCTATACAATGAGTTTCAGAATGGGGTTCCTTCGGGAGGGAGGATCGAATATGTGCGGTTGTTTTTGATTCTTGCCATCGGCATCCTGCTGATTGCTTGTATCAATTTTATGAACCTCTCGACGGCTCGGTCGGAGAAGAGGGCCAGGGAGGTGGGTGTCCGCAAGACGATGGGTGCAGGGAGGGTGGCGTTGGTGAAGCAGTTTATGGGAGAGTCGGTGCTGTTGTCGCTTTTGGCGTTTTTGATTGCGCTGGGGCTGGTGGCGGTGCTGCTTCCGGTGTTTAACCAGGTGGTTGGGCTGCAGCTGCGTCTACCTTATGATAATGTCCTGGCCTGGCTTGCGGCGTTGGGTGTTACGCTGCTGACGGGATTGTTAGCGGGGAGCTATCCGGCTTTATTTCTATCTTCCTTCAATCCGGTTAGAGTTTTGAAGGGCCGGTTGTTTACGAGCCGGGCGTCGGTGCGGCCGAGGCAGGCGCTGGTAGTCGTGCAGTTTACGTTTGCGGTCTGTCTGATCCTGTCGAGCATCTTTATCTATAAGCAGGTGGGGTATATCAAGGATCGTCCGGTGGGTTATGAGCGGGAGGGATTGGTAGAGATGACGGTGGACGGGAAGTTGTTTGGGGAGTTCGGTCGCTTTAGGCGGGAGGCGATCGAGAGTGGGGCGGTTGCCGATGCGGCGATGACCTCGGCCGCGATCACCGACAATCAGCAGGGCGCCTGGGATAATCGCTGGCCGAATCAGCTGCCGGGAGAGGACAAGCTCGTGTTCGACTGTATGGCTGTTACGTATCATTTTATCAAAACGTATGGGCTGACGCTGGTGCAGGGCCGGGACTTCGACGAAAGCCGTCCGGCGGATTCGACGGGGGTGCTGTTGAACGAAGCGGCGGTGCGGCTGATGCGGATGAAGGAGCCGGTGGGACAGGAGATCACCTGGCTGGGGGTGAAGAGGAAGGTGATTGGAGTCGTTAAGGACTGGGTGCGTGGTTCGCCGTATGAACCGGTCAAGCCGGCGATTATTGGATTTGTCAAGGACTGGGTCGGGAACATAGGTCTGCGGCTCAATCCGGGTTTGCCGGCGTCGAAGAGTCTGGCCTTGCTGCAGTCGGTGTATAAGCGATATAATCCTGAGTATCCTTTCGAGTATAAGTGGACAGACGAGACTTTTAGCCAGAAGTTCGATAATGAGCAGCTGTTGGGGAAGATATCGGTGGGATTTACGGCGCTGGCAATCATGATTTCATGTTTGGGGTTGTGGGGACTGGCTTCTTTTTCTGCCGAGCAGCGGAAGAAGGAAATGGGGATCAGGAAGGTGCTGGGCGCTTCGGTTGCGGGTTTGTGGGTGCAGCTGTCGCGGGAGTTTGTGGGGCTTGTGCTGCTGGCGTTTGTGATTGGGTCGGCGGTTAGCTGGTATTTTGTGCATCGGTGGTTAGCTGCTTATGCTTTTCATACTTCGCTTAGTTTATGGGCTTTTTTGGCGACGCTTTTGGCAACGGTGGTGTTGTGTCTGCTGGCGGTGAGCTGGCAGGCGTTAAGGGCTGCGTTTGCAAATCCGGTGGATGGGTTGCGTAGTGAGTAGGCTGCGGGCTGCGCCGGGCGCGGGGCACGGGCTCGGTTGGGCGGCTATTCGGACCGGAGGCTTTTGACCGGGTTGGCGCGGGCTGCGCGGATGGCCTGGTAGCTGATAGTGCCGAAGGCTATGAACAGGGCGCCGAGACCGGAGAGGGCGAAGACCCACCACTGGATGGCGGTCCGGTAGGCGAAGTCTTGTAGCCAGCGGTGCATGACGAACCAGGAGAGGGGTGCCGCGATGACAAAGGCGATGAGCACGAGCTGCAGGAAGTCTACGGACAGTAGTCGGACGATTCCGGGGGTGCTGGCCCCGAGGACGCGGCGGACTCCTACTTCTTTGATGCGTTGCAGGGTGCTGTAGGAGGCGAGGCCGAGCAGACCGAGGCAGCTGATAAAGATCGCCAGGACGGCGAAGTTGATAAACAGCTTGCCGAAGCGTTCTTCGGAGCGATATTGTTTATCGAAGGCTTCGTCGAGGAAGAAGTAGTCGAAGGGGCGGGTGGGAACGAGGCGGTCCCAGCTGGCCTTCATGGCGGCGATGGTAGCGGGCAGGTTGTTGCTGCCAACTTTTGTCGAGAGGTAGTTACAGTCATTCCAATCGAGGCAGATGCTCAGCGGGGTGATCTCCTGCTGGAGGCCGTGGAAATTATAATCCTTTATTACGCCGATGATTTTACCTTTTTTACCCCACTGGTCGAAATTGCGGCCGATGGCGGCCTGGGCGTTGGGATAGCCGAAGAGGCGTACCGCTTTTTCGTTGAGGATCATGGCCTGGGTGGTGTCGGTGGCGATGTTCTTGTCGAAGCTGCGGCCGGCTACGAATTTCATCTTATACTGTTCCAGGTAGCCGAAGTCGACGTAGGTCAGGTCCAGGTTGGCGACCTGCATTTCTCCCTTGCTGTTTTGGACTTTTGAATAGGCTCCGTAGGTCCCTTGTCCGGGAATGGAACCCGTATAGGAGGTGGAGATCACGTTAGGCAGAGATGCTACCTCGTGCTGGTAGGCTTTTTTGTGCTCGTCGTTATGGGTATCGATCACCAGGGTCTGCTCCTTGCTGAAGCCGAGGTCCTGGCTGCGCATGTAGTGTAATTGCAGGTATACGATGGCGGTGCCGATGATGAGGGCGATAGAGATCGTGAACTGTGTGATGACCAGTCCTTTTCTCAGCAGGAGGCCGCGGGTGCTGCTGCTAAAGCGTCCCTTCAGGGAAGCGATGGGTTTGAAGGAAGACAGGACTAACGCCGGGTAGATGCCGGCGAGCAGGCCGATGCTCAGTGCGATATTGAAGAGCGTAATGACATATGAGGGCTTGCTGAAGAAGCCGGTGCTGACTTCCTTCCCGGCGAGGCCATTGAACAGGGGCAGGGCGAGGCTGTAGAGGCCGATGGAAAGGATGAAGGCGATAATGCTGATGATCAGCGACTCACCCAGGAATTGGCCGGTGAGCTGGAAGCGCGCGGCTCCGACGACTTTGCGGATGCCGACTTCCTTGGCCCTTTCGGCGGCGCGGGCGGTGGTGAGGTTGACGAAGTTGATACAGGCGATGAGCAGGATGAAGAGCCCGATGATGGAAAAGATATATACGTTGCTTTTGCTGCCGGATACAAAGCCGCCGCGGGAAGACCAATAGACGTCTTTCATCTTTTCGAGAGAAAGGATATAGTCTTGCTGGGAGGTTTTGAGATAGTTGCCCAGGTGACGGTCCATAAAGGGTTTTAGCTGGGCCTGCAGGTGATCGGGATTGGCGCCGGGTTTGAGAAGCAGGTAGGAGTAGACGCTAAAGTTGCCCCAGCGATAATCGATGCTATCGTTAAATTTTCTTATGGTAGGCATGGAGATGAAGAGGTCGGCCTTGATCGAGGAGTTCTCGGGGATGTCTTTCATGACGCCGGTGACCTTGATGGGATAGCCTTTATCCGATAGCAGCATCGTTTGACCGATGGGGTTGGTAGTACCGAAATATTTTTTGGCCGTCTTTTCGGAAAGGACGACCGTTTGGGGTTCGGTCAGGGCTGTGGCGGGGTCGCCTTGCAGGAGTGGGAAATCGAAGATCGAAAAGAGGGTGGAGTCGGCGTAGACGGTGAAACCTTCTTCGGACTTTACTTCGCCTCGTCTCAGGAGTGTGCTGGTCCAGTTCATCCGAACCATTTTTTCGATGTCGGGATAGTCTTCTTTGAGGGTGCGGGCCATGGGCATGGTGGTAGACGGCCAGTGGAGGGTGCCGGAGGAGGATTTGAGGTCGGTGACCATGCGGTACATGCGGTTGCTCCTGGTCTCGAAGTTATCGTAGCTGGATTCGAAGCGGATGTATTGGTAGATAAGGAAGAAGGCGCACATGCCGACGGCGAGGCCGGTGATGTTGAGGGCGGAAAAGCCTTTGTGGCGCCAAAGGGTGCGGAAGGCGGTCTTGAAGTAGTTTTTAAGCATAGTTATGGCTTATGGGGTGATGGTCCCTGTGGGATGGGGTATCTAAAAAGATGCCAGTCGGGTAAGGGGTTGGTTTTTATTTAATTGGGAGTTGTGCGGCGTGGGTGGGTGTACGGTTTCGATACGTGGATTGTGCGGTTTGTGCGGGCGCGGTCGTATATTGTCGGTTATGAAAGAGATTCTTTTAATACGATTCAATGAGACGATCGATCAGTGGATTGGCTGGCTGGAGGGGTATAGCTATGAGGCGCTGATTCGGAAGCCCCGGCCGGAGTCCTGGTCGTTGGGGCAAATGTATGTCCATATCGTCGATGATACCGGATATTTTGTCGAGCAGATGAGGGAGGCGTTGTCGAATGATTTGAATAGCGATAAGGCCATGCATGCGGATGCGAGGTGGATGTTCGAGCGGGGTGGGTTTCCGGATATGACGATAGAAGGTCCGGCTACGAACACGAGTGTGCCGCAGCCTGAGAGTAAAGAAGAGCTATTGGAGAAGTTGAGATGGATTAGGGAGGATGTGAATGGGTTCGACTTCGGGTCTTCGAAGGGGAAGACCCGGCACCCGGGATTATTATATTTTAGTGGGCTGGAGTGGCTGCAGTTTGCGGAGATGCATATGCGGCATCACTTCAAGCAGAGAATGAGAATTGAGGGCTGGCCGGGTTAGGCAGTGGCGTGGGGGCCGCGGGCGGGGCTTGCGGCGGGGTGGGCGGAACCTGCGGGCGCGGCGGGGGTTAGGCTTTGGTGATCAGCGCCATGATATTTCCGCCGGGGTCTTTGAACCAGGCGAATTTCTTGCCGTCGGGCAGGGGGATGGGGCCGAGCAGCTTGTGGCCGCCTGCGGCTTCGATGCGGGTCAGGGTTTCGGGGATGTCTTCTACTTCGATATAGACGGTTACGTATTGGTGGGGCTCATGACCGAGGGAGGTGATGTGGCCGGGGATGCCTTTCGTCGAATGGGTGTCCAGGAGGGAGGCCGAGGGGATAGGGGTAGCCGTCCAGCCGAAAATCTTCGTATAGAAGTCGGTGGTGCCGGGCAGGTCTTTGCAGCCGATCTCGAAGTGGACGACGGGGTTTCCGATAGATGGGTTCATAGTGCTTTTTGTGGCTAAGTTAGCGGGGGGTGTTGGAAATAAATTGTAAAAATGTTTCCCGGGGTAAGGCGATGAAGTTGGGGGTTTGGGCGATGAAGGGGAATTGCTGGACGAGGCGTTTGTACTGCAGGGGGGTGATGCCGGTGCGGGCTTTGAAGTCGTGGATGAAGTGGGATTGGTCGAAATATTCATGAAGGGAGGAGAGAGTGCTTGTGGGTGAGGTGTAGCTGCCGACGCGTGAGGTGTGGATGTGGTCGAGACGGCCGGTTGCTACGTTTGCAATTGTTGCCAGGGTTTTGTTCAAGCGGATGATACCCTGGATATTTTTTATGGGTCCGCCGAAATAGTGGTGGGCCTCGCTGCTCATGCGTTTGCGTGTCATGCCCAGGTAGCTGCCGATCTCTTCTACGGAGTGGGTGTACATGGCCTGGCTCAGCCACTTGATCCGATCGAGCCCGGTAAAGTCTTTCCCTTTTAACAAGTTCAGCAGGTATTTTTCGATGAGGAGGAAGCCTTCGTTGACCGAAGTGCATTCCGATAATTGTTCGCGCAGGAAGAAGACGTCGCGGGACGTCCAGTGTTCGGCGCTGAGGGTGGTATTATTGGTTTCCAGCGCGGGGAGACCGGCGAAGTAGGGGAGCATGCCCAGCTTGAGGCCGATGGCGTACATGGCGGTGGTGCCGTAGTTTTCGAGCAGGAAGGGGTCGTCCTGCTTGCCGTTGATCCAGACGGCGGTGCTTGTTTCCCTGGCGGCGGTAGGGGTATAGACGCCCGAGGAGGAAAAATGGGTGCCCAAGTTGATGATGATGACCTGGTGCATGCGGGGGAAGGCGATGCCGGTGCCGCTTTCCTTGCCGCTGATGAAGCCGATGTATTCAACAAATTCTTCCAGCGGACCACGAGGCAAATAGGTCTCGATAGTCATATCTAAAGTTAAATTTTATTTGGCAGTATTTGACGGTTGGGGGGAGGCGGGATGCGCCGCCGCCAAAATACCACTTTTAGGGTACTTCTATTTGTTTCCCGCCTTTGTCCGGTCTGCGACTATTTGGCTACCCCCACACATCTATCGCGATTTCCACCAAATGGAGACAGCTGAAAATCCTATTAAAAGAGTAAGCAACCCGTAAGCCGAAAAGGGGAAATAGAGTAGGCGCAAATCATTACTATGGATAGCAAGCAACAGGTAGTCATCCAACTACCAAAGGACCCCGGCGCGCAAAACGCCCAGAATCTCTATGCTTATGTCGTTAACGCCAATGGGGCCATTACGGAGACGGCGCCGTTCAAGGGCGGGCAGGCTGCGCTCGCCACCACGGCGGAAGATCTCGATGGACGCAGCAAGGTGTACATCGCGCAGGCTCTGCCGGCCGGCATCGGAGAAGATGCCAAGAGCGAGCGTACTTTGCAGAAGATGGGCGGTTATGAAGCGGTTAAGAGCGTCAAGGCCGGGACCATCAGTGTTTCGCAGCTGCCTCCGATCGTGATCAATCCCTTCCCTTTCTCTACCTGTCTTGTCACCGGTCACGTCAACAAAAACTTCAACATCGACGGAAAGCTGCAGAACCTGCCGCTTTGCGATGTGCGGGTACATATCTGCGAGGTGGAGACGGAGCTAAGGTGGCCGTTTATCCCGATCAACTACCGGCGTATTCCGGATTGGGTCATTTCGGAGCTTGCGCAGAAAATCGTTGCGGTGCAGCCCAAGCCGACGCCGCCGGACCCGATCGGTCCTGTGAGCCGGCTTCCCATTACAACGGCTCCCGTTCTTACGCAGAAGCTCAATGTGCCGCTCGCTACGTTGACCAACCGGCAGCTTACTCCTTTTATCAAACCCGTCAATACCACGCAGGCCTTGTCCGCGGATGTCGTCACGAAGATCCAGTCCAAGTCCATCGACACCGTTCGTCAGGCGTTGATCGACTACCATGACCTTCTCTATCCCTATTTCTGTCTGTGGCCCATCTACTGGCCCTGGATCTATACGATGGTCGAAGAGCAGGTAGTGACTACGGATTGCAACGGGCATTTCGAGTCCTGGCTGATTACTTTTGGGAAGGAACATCCGTTGAATATTTATATCTGGGTAGAGGCCAATATCAATGGTCAGTGGGTTACGGTCTATCGTCCTCCCCTACCCTGCAACACCAAGTGGAACTACGCCTGTGGTTCGGATATCAATATCCGGGTTACCGACAGCCGCGTAGGGCCTTGCAGCTGTGGTACGAAGGGGCCTGCCGATGCGGTTTGGTTTCGGTCGATCGGGTGGAGCGCCTCCGCGCTGCATATCGAGCAGAATACGACCAGCACGGTTACCGTCCAAAGCGCTACGATGCTCAACGGCGGGTGTACGGATATCGTCGATCTGGCGAAGGGGCAGAAGATAAGTCCTTTTGGAGGCGGCCTGACCTTTAAGCTTTTTGTCGGAGGAAATATCTTCAATGCCGGTGTTACGCACTATCGCTGGAAGAGAACGATGGTAACCGATGCGACTCAAGGGGCGGTTAGCGGGTCGACCTCGATTCTTACGGGTACGGTCTCTCGTCCTTATATGGTGCAGATGTCGGCCAGTCACTATGAGACGCACTATTGCACGTTGGGCGCCGAGGGCAGTGGAACAGATATCGCCTATCGTCTACCTCATTCGCTGGTGACCGGAGAGCCCGTGAGCTCTTTGCAGGACCCTGCGGATACGGGCCGGAATCCAACCTGGAACGATATCTTCTTCGACAGCGCCTATATCGATAGTCATTCGCTGACCGATGGCATCTGGAAGTTCGAGCTGGAGCTCTTGAAGAAGGAGTCCAATGGCAGCTTCACCCCGGTGAGCGTCGATAAAGCGACCTTCCAGGTTTCGAAAGTGAATTCGATCGACGATAGCCAGGATGCGCCGGATACGTATCTGAATTTGGCCGCGGGCAAGGCGGCTTCTTTCAAGATTAACGTCCGGATCGACAATGCGCCTTGCGTGGGAGATATCCACGATGCGGTGCTGAACGAAACGGGCGCGTTGTCGGGCCCGTGTGGTTTTATCCACTATAACGATACTGGGCACCATGTACACCTCAGCTTCGAGGCTTCGCATCCAAGGAATTTTGCGTGGTTCGACTATGGGGTCGTGAAGGGGAATAACACGCAGCCTACTGGAATTGCGCCATCGGGATATGTCGTGTCGAGCGTTGGCGGGTATACCCTATCCGCAGGTGGTGTGTTCGGGAACGACTATACGGTAGCCGGACTATTGAATGGCTGTCCGGGTCAGGCGGCGTTTGCGGAGAATCTGCATGTGTCGGCGCTGGCTACGGATGGGACCAACCGGCTGTATGGCTATGACTATTCGGTAGGTGATACACCTTATTACTATGACGCCTACGATACGAATGCATTTGCGTTGAGCAATACATAGACCTGTCGGCTGTTGTTGCTAATCCCCTGGGGCGTGAGCTCCGGGGGATTTTCTTTTGGCTGAATTGTCGTAAGTTTAGACATGAAAATTTCAGCACGTATCGATAGCGGGTATAACCGCCAGGAGACAGTAGTACAGACGAACGATTCTGCGAAGACCGTGGTTTTGCCGGTAAAGCCTACGGGGCTTGGTTCGGCCGTCAATGGAGGCGAATTGTTGCTGCTGGCGCTGGCTACTTGTTTTTGCAATGATATATATCGGGAGGCGGGGAAGCGCGGAATTTCCGTCACTGGTGTGGAGGTAGAGTTTAATGGCGAGTTTGGGGGTGAGGGGGAGCCGGGGAGTAACTTTACTTACAAGGCCAAGGTGGAATCATCTGCATCGGCGGAGGAGATAAAAGAACTGATTCTTTATACCGACCGGATTGCGGAGGTGCATAATACGCTGAGGAAGGGGCTTGCGGTTAGACTAGACGAGACACAGCCATGAATCAAAAAGAGTTTACAGACTACGTCATTCCTAAGCTTAAAGAGGCACTGCCTCAGGCAAAAGAATATATCATCGATGAGCATGTAGATGTTTGCTACCTGGAATTTCCGAGTCCACAAGGCAAGCTGAAGGTATTGATCAGCACCAGGGATGCCCAGCTGACTATCGGGTTTGGGGTTGGGCCAGGACTATTCGATTGGCATGATCATCTTTCCCCTATTGCTGCCGACGAAAATATAAAAGACGCTTTAGCCATCATAAGCGAGATAATAAATGGCAAGACGGGAATTATACATAGCAGCGTCCTCGGATATTTCCCAGGTGATCCGGAAGATATGGAGGATGTAGAAAAGTTCCGGGATGAGAATGAGGTTATCGAATATTTATACTGGAAGGACCTTTAAATTATAAAACTGCTCGGGGAATGCTTCACAAGGCCAATATCTTTATTCATGTTCTTTGCGGGTCGATCGCTCTGCTGTTGGGTATTTTGGCGCTTGTGACGAGGAAGGGAGGTCTCGTGCACCGGAAAGTGGGGAATGCGTTTCTTGTATTTCTGGCGGTGGTGATCGTAACGGGTTTCGTGGGGGTATTCGTGTTTAAGCGAAATACTTTTTTATTGGTGATTACGGTGCTTAGCGGGTATTTTGGGTTTTCGGGGTATCGGGTGCTGGGGTTGCGATCGAATCGGGTGCGGTGGCTGGATGTCTTTGTGGCAGTGGTTTCGCTTTGTGCTGTTTCTTATTTCCTTTATTATTTTCGGTCGATCGGGATGATTTGGTCGCCGGTTATCATTTATAGTACGGTGGGGACGTTGTTGGTGGTGGTTTTGTATGATTTTATCCGCTATTTTATTCCGGCATCGAGGTATGGGCGGTTGTGGCTGTATGAGCATATTTTCAAGATGATTGGGGCCTTTTCGGCTTTGCTGTCGGCGTTTTCCGGGACGGTTTTTTATCGTTATCAGCCTTATAGTCAATTTCTACCTTCGGTATTGGGGACGCTGATGCAGATTGGGTTTATCGTTTATTTCAACAGGAGAAGGCTGAAGTTTTAATTTTATAGCGTGCGAAGCCATTCTTTTTTCTTTGCTTCGTATTCGTCCTGCGTTATAAGACCTTCGTCTACAAGGGTTTTTAGCTTGCGCAGTTTTAAGATGGCGCTCGCGGTAAATTCGTTATCCCGTTGCAGGCAGGCGAATAGCTCCTTTAGGATGATGTCGATGCCGGTCTGGCTTTCGGTCGTTTCATTGGGGGAGGGCTGTTGTAAGGATTTGGTGTGTTCCATGTCTGGTTGTTTGTTTGTTGTTAGCGTGATGGCCGGGTTAGCGCCTGCAAAGGTAAAAAGTAGCAGGTCCCGGGATAATGAGAATTAGCGAACGGGGGTTGGGGAGTGGTTAACGGCGGATATCGGGGAGTGTTTCGCGAGGGGGTGGAGTTTGCTGGGTGTGGTCGAAATCGAATTATAGGTATTTTAACTAGGTCTACGAAGAAAGGGGGATTTCTTATTCCGTAAATTCGGAGGGGCCGTTTATGGCCAGCTACTATCACCTTAAACTGATCTATCATGAAGCAAATTATCCTTTTCTTCTTCGTTGCGTTTTTTATGGTGTCTTGTGGTTCTATGCGTCCGATGACTTCGGGTGCGGTTGGTGTGGGCTCGGGTGAAGACACTAGCATCATTCAGTCCTTGTTCAATGACAAGGCTTCGAGTATTTCGGAGGAAAATATCCAGCGGCTGCTGGAGGGCAGCTATAACCTGCCGTCGGCGTTACGAATTGCCGTTGTGCGGTTGGAGTCGCCCAAGCAGCAGCGGTCTTACTGGAACGACGAGTATTATCAGAAGGCGCAGCAGTCCTACCTGGATTCCTTTACGGTGCGGCTGAAGTCTTCACCCCGGGTGGCGGCGGTCCTCAGCGTTCCCGGCATTATGATCTCCAAGTCGCCCTCTTTTACCGTTATCCGGGAGGCTGCGGTTAGAATGCAGTGTAATATGGTGTTGGTTTATTCTGTTAGCGGCGATTATTACTCGCGGTATAAAGTTTTTCGCCGGCAGACCTGAAGGCTTTTGCTACCACCGAATTGTTGTTGATGGATGTGAGGACGGGGATGATTCCTTTCTCTACTACTGTGACCAAGGATGTCCTCACCAAGAAGACGAAGGAAGACCTCGATTATAGTCAGACCAGGGATCGGGTCTTGAATGAGGCAGCCTTGGCGACTATCAATGATATCGGAGGGAAGATCGTGGGCTTTTTAGGAGAGAAGGAGGTTGCGGGGCGATAGTTTTAGCTAATTTGAAATTTTACTATCATCTTGCTTTTATGATAAAAGCGGGAAGAAAAGACCGGGGTCTTGTCGTTAGCATCCTGGCCGAGTTTCGGGTATCGGGTTTATTGTATGAGGAATGAGGTCATTTTTAAAATCCATAAAATGCGTAAATCCTGTCTTGTTATTCTGGGAGCTTTGCTTTTTCAATGCTTCCTTTATAGTAAATAAGGACGGGGTAGTCGATAGCGTTCAGGTAATAAATGGGATCACGGGTGGTTTTGATCTGGAGGTTTGCAGGCAATTGAAGAAGACGTCAAAAAAATGGAAACCGGCTGTTTATAAGGGACAGCCGGTTCATGCACGAATGGTTTATACTATTAAGTACCTGGATCGATAGTGAGATAGCTTTTAATTTCGTACGATCGAGGATTCTTTAACGATCTGCCATCTTCCGGCCAGGTATTCCCAGATGATGGTAAAGAATTTTCTGCTTGGTTTTCCATTAAATTCCAGTTCACGGGTTATCACAATCATGCCCATGTTTTCGTCGCATACGGCGTAGTGGTACTCGGTTTTTGTGGAAAAAGGCTTGGCATTCGTGTCCTTGTTTTGCTGAACAAAGGCCACGAGTTGCTCTTTGTTCATAGTGTCTACCGCGCCGTTTTCGTCGACATTGATCACTAGCAGCTTGTCGGCATACGTTTCTTTGACGTAGGGCAAATCAAAGTGTGTAGCATGGTAGATGAGTTGCTTTGTCAGTTCGATTAATTGTTCACTGTTCATCTTTTGGTTTTTAGAGATGAAATGTAACAATAGGCATACCTTTAATTCAATTTATTGCTAGTCAAATGTTTGCTGTTTGGGCGGGGCTAGTTTTTCACTGTATTTCGGCAATGTTCGAGATGGGGTAGTGAAATAAAGAGAATCTGTTTAGGTTGTCAGAAATTCCACTTCGTAGTTTTCAGTCACGCATTCGAAGCAGTTGTCTTTGAAGAAGAATATATAATGCTTTAGGCGTTCGGGATAAATTTCTGTTGTCAGTATGGTGTTGGTCCGCGGGAAATCCACTTCCCAATCTGTCTCCAGCTGATAAAACTCACCCCAAGGCAGTTGATCGTGCTTATAACGGTACTTTCCCATAAAGTAACCTTCGTCATTCATCGAGTTTAAAGTGTATTTATGGCAGCCATTAAAACGAAGGATTGCCGTATCGCCCTCATTAAAAGCGTCAAATAGGAAGCAGTTCAGATAGAAACGTAGGGTTACCTGATTTCCTGTGACGGAAATATTGACTTCCGGGGCGTTGGGGTCTGCGTTCCAGGCTTTTGATAATAGTTGATAGTCCATAAATGATATTAGGGAATAAACAGCTTCCAGTTGCCTTCGGAGATGACTTCGATGTTCCCATCGGTTACTTTAATGGCGGTTTGGTCGTCGATCATATAGGAAGGCATGGGCAGCGTGGCGGCCAGCTGTTCCAGATTGGCGAGGGAATTCTTCGGAAACCATTCATGATCCAGGTGTGGGTGGATGGCCATGTCGAGGAGTCCTAGCGATTTATCACTTTCAGGCGGCAGGGTGTGATTACCGTAGGTGGTTCCGTAGCGGGTCATTATCATACTTCCTGCGCTAAGACCTACGTAGACTATTCTGTCCAGCAGGGACGGCAGGAGGTCTGTCAGTCCGGACTTCTTCATCCAATAGCACAGGTACTGGCAGTCGCCGCCCCCGACGAGCAAGGCGTCGGTTTTCTCGAGAATGGGAATCCAAAGCTCGGGCTTGATGCTCGGAAGCGCGGTGAGCTCCAACAAACCCAGTGACTTCCACCCCAGCTCGCAGAACGGGTCGCCCAGTGATCCGTTAATTACTCTTCGGACAATGTCCCCACCGTTAGGGATACCGTATATGGCTGTGGGGACGAAAAGGGCACTCGATTCGGAAACCGGTTTACCCAGGAGGTCGATCAATGCGTTTTGGATGCTGGTGTTGCTGATTCCGGCGGAAGTGAGGAGGAGCTTCATGATTCAAGATACAGATAAGTCGGGGGAAATCGACGATATTTGCAGCACGAAAATTGCAAAACCTACTGAATGAAAAAGATACCGATTCTATTATTCGTATTGTCGTTATTGAATTGCAAAGGGCCAGGAACAAAAGACGGATCTTCCAATGGCGGTACGACTCAAAAGTTCGAATTGATAGTCGATGGAAATAAAAAAAATGCGGACCCGGGGTCTATTATTTCATGTGGGTACACAGGCGCTCACCTTGTGACGGGTTATCTAAGCGAAAAAGAGGACGTTCAGCTTTCCCTATCGTCTTATATGCAGGATTTAAAACCGGGGACGTACCAGGTGTACGATTGCAAATCTGCGTCCGAATGCAATGAAACAATGCCCGATAATAATCAGGTAGCGCAATATGGGCCCTACCCTAAGGACCCTATGCCAGCACTGAGCTTGTTTCGGACGGCATTCAATGCCCCAAAGCTGGGACTAAAGCCATTAACGCTCACTATTACCTCGATAACTGATGAGCAAATGGAGGGAAGTCCACTTATGACTAAAAGAGTTGAAGGGCAGTTTAGTGGGTCCATGGCTCATGTGGAACAAGAGAAAGGGGGGTATGAATGGCATGTTGTGGCGAAGACGCAGGTCGAGGGGAGCTTTAGTGTGTTTTGTAGTATCAGATAGGTACAACCGATGTTCGGTTCTGAACAGATTCGGTGTGTCAAAATCATTCAATCTATTGTTTTGCAATCAGTTGCAGTAATGGCATGTCAGTTGATGCAGCTTTAGAGCCAAAACACGCATCATGCTAAAGAACTTCCTCAAAACATCGCTCAGAAACCTGCGGAATAATAAAGTCTATTCCTTTATCAATATTGCTGGGTTAACGCTGGGTATGGCTTGTGCCATGCTAATATTATTATATGTAAGCGACGAGGTAAGCTATGATGCGTTTCAAAAAAATATATCGGTATTATACCGGGTAAACCGGCAAATAACGAAACCCAATGGGGATATCGCCAAGAGTGGTTATACGGGCTATCTGCAGGGGCCAAGGTTTGCGGCAAATATTCCCGAAATAAAGGCATTCGTTCGTTACCGGCACGTAGAAATGAATATGCAAAAGGGTAATGATATTCATTCCCAGGAAGTTTTTTTAGCCGATAGTAACTTCTTTTCAGTTTTTAGCTTCCCGCTTCTGGCCGGTGATGTGCATAGGGCTTTGCAGCAACCCAATTCGGTAGTGATTACGGAAGATATCGCTAAGAAAGAGTTTGGCACAACGGATGCCATCGGCAAATCGCTCCTGTTTAAAGACGGTGATAATTTCAGTCCTTACCAGGTTACTGCCGTTGCTAGAAATTGTCCGCAAAACTCATCCATGCAATTCGGCGTCGTCATCCCGTTGAAGGTTTCAAAAGAAGAGGCAGGTAAGAATGAAAACTGGTTCAACGCTTTCCTAAACACGTTTGTAGTGCTGACGCCGCAGGCGAACGCAATGAAGACCGGAGATAAGATGCAGCGGTTCTTTTTAAATGACGCCGCAGAAACGATAAGGGCTATTCAGCAGCAATATGGTGTCAAAGACATCGGTTTATCCTTTTATCTGCAACCTTTCAGCGCTATTCATTTGAGCAAGGATGCAACGGCAGAAACGCCATTATACAATGCCAGCAACCCGGTATATTCCTATATACTTTCTGGCATTGCTATCTTCATTTTGCTAATTGCCTGCATCAACTTCATCAATCTTACGGTTGCGCGTTCTGTGAAGCGGGCAAAGGAAATAGGTATACGCAAAGTAATCGGCAGCAGCAGGCGGCAGCTGATGGTACAGTTTCTTGGAGAATCATTCCTGTTCTGCTTTGCTGCTTTTGCCTTATCTATTCTTGTCGTCCAGCTTGCATTGCCGGTTTTCAACCGATTATGCAATAAGTCACTTTCGCTTGCATACCTGCTGAATGTAAAACTGGTGTCCGGCTATGTGCTGCTGCTAGTCGGTACGAGCCTGCTGGCAGGACTGTATCCGGCCATGGTGCTATCCAACTATCGGCCCGTTCAAACATTGTATTCCCGTTTTAATCTCGCCGGAAAAAGTTACCTGCAAAAGAGCCTTGTCGTTTTCCAGTTTGCGCTGGCTTCCTTTTTAATCATTGCGACCTTCGGCATCGTTTTACAGTTCAATTATCTCACTACACAGCCATTGGGTTATCACGATGAAAATATCATAACGGTCGAGAAATCGAATCTAACGCGTAATGAGGCGGCGCTATTCAAACAAACTCTGCTGCGAAATACCGACATAACCGATGTAGCGCCTAAGAATAGCGGTTTTTCGGGCACTACTCTTAAGGTAAATGGCGACAAACCGATAAATATAATTTTGCAGACTGTCGATGAAACGTATTTGCCGCTGTTAAAAATACCGATTGTACAGGGGAGGAATTTTTCCGCCCAATTTTCGTCGGATTCTACAAAGAATGTACTGGTAAATGAAAGCTTCGTAAAGCAAGCCGGATGGAAAAAGCCGATTGGGGAGCAGATTTCGAACTATGACAATAACGAAAAGCTTACGGTCGTCGGTGTTGTAAAAGACTATCATTTCAAGCCGCTTACGAGCGCTGTCGAGCCGGAGATGTTTACGATGAGCCCGCAAAATAATTATGGAAAGGTGTATATAAAAATACGCCCGGGCAGAGAGGTGCAAAGTCTTGCGTTTATACAACAGACGTTCAGGCAATTATTTCCGCTCGACGCTTATGCTTATAATTTTCTCGACAGGCAGAATGCGGCTTCTTATGAGGCGGAGAACAGATGGAAGCAGATTATTTTATTCAGCGCCGTTTTGACCATTTTTATATCCTGTATTGGATTGTTCGGGCTGTCCGTTTTATCGGCTGAGAAAAGGACAAAGGAGATTGGCATACGTAAGGTTTTAGGCGCATCGGTGAGTAGTATTGTTTCTATTCTTTCGGCGGATTTTTTAAAGTTGATTGTCGTTTCGTTAGTCATCTCTATGCCCCTTGCATGGTTTGCGACGAGTAAGTGGCTGCAGAATTATCCTTATCGAATTACGCTTAGCTGGTGGTTGTTTGCTTCGGCGGGGCTTTTGGTGGTATTGATTGCGTTGTTTACGGTTAGTTTTCAGTCTGTGAAGGCGGCGGTGGCGAATCCGGTGAAAAGTTTGAAGACGGAGTGAAAATTGTAAGTTTACCCATTAAATTCATAAGGCTTGAATAATGATTTTGCTGATTTATTAGATTTTATTGAAAAAGTGCCGGCTATTAAAGTCGGAATAGGCTCTGGACATTATGAAGATGGTCTATGGTGGATAAAATTTAAAATCGACATAGATCATCCGCTCGCGTGGAATGTCGTCCAGGAATTGGGAAATATTATAAACTATCTGTCGATAAATGATCGGTTGCCGACAAGGTTTTATCCAGTCTCCCCTCCTTCCTATTTAAACGGGGGGCCTAAAGATTTTCTGTCGTGGATTATTGAATCGACTAATCAGGATTTTTCACCTATGCTTCTGGCAGAATGGCTGGAAGCGAGGATGCCGAGACCGGTTGATGATCTGTCTCAATGGGTGCGGGAAGAATCGTAGGTAACGAAACTGACCAGGGGTATTTTCTGAGCCAAATTTGGAAAGATTTGAGCTCCTTTGTAAGTTTAGTCTCTGATTTCGTAATACGATTCATATGAACCCTGAATTATCGGTGGAAGATATTTTACCCGATTCCACCTTTACCTGTTTTGTAGTGCGTTCTTTGTTCTCAAAAGCGGAATGTGAAGAATTGTTGACCCCCACTGTAAAAAAATCGTTTCAGCAAGCCAAGGCCAATTATCCCACCTATTACAGAAATAATGACCGTTTTGTGCTCAACGACGAAGGGCTGGCCAATACATTATTTCAAAAGGTTAAACCTTATCTGCCTGCGACAATCGAAATCGACTCTTCTATTCAGGCAGAAAACGGCACTTGGCAGCTAAAGGAACTGAATAGCAGGCTTCGATTCTGCAAGTATTCCTCCAACCAGTATTTCCACCGTCATCTCGATGGCATTCACTACAGGAATGATGCTGTTCAATCCAAGCTCACCTTTATGATCTACCTGAATGGTGCGGAAGAATTTAAGGGCGGCAGAACATTATTCTTCAAAACAAAAGAAACCGATGAGGTATGGGCAGCCTATGTTCCCAAACAAGGCGACCTGATCGTTTTCGATCATAATGTATGGCATGAAGGTGAAGTGCTATCGGAAGGCGAAAAATTTGTGTTAAGAAGCGATATCCTATATTTAAGGATTTCCGGCGGCATGCAAGGAAGTGGCCCCTTTTCCGGCCACCTGGGGTACATTTGGTCATTATTAAAATTCGATGACAATACAATTTTAAGCGGTGGCCGTGATACCAGCATTAAGGTGTGGACCATCGACGGGGAAGAAAGGCAGTCGCTCAAAGAGCATCAAAACTCCATTTTATGTATGGAGAAGATGAATAATGACACCTTTATTTCGGGCTCTAGAGATCAATACATTATTATCTGGAAGAATTACCAGGCCGTAAACAAAATAAAAATTCATTCTGCTATCGTGCTTTCACTGTGTCGTATCACAGATAGCACCTTTGCTTCAGGAGGCGGCGATAATATGATCACCATTGCTAACGTCGAGGGGGAAGTCCTGAGGACTTTGACCGGGCATAGCAACTGGGTCTGGAAAGTGATAAAACTGGATGAAAACACCATTGCTTCCTGTTCAGAAGACAATTCCATCAAACTATGGGAGATTGGAAGCGGGCGATTGCTTGCAACATTTTTCGATAATGAACCGGTTATAAGCCTGGATTTTCATTCCTCCAAGGGGCAATTGATTAGTGGGAGTTTAAGCGGCAGGGTTTCTGTGCGGTCGTTGGGAGAGGATTACCAGGAAGAGTCGATATTCACTTTTGCCGCTCATACCGGTATCATCAGAACTATAAAAATTATCAACGGAGACACTTTGGTTACTGGGGGTGAGGATAATATGATAAAGATTTGGCGTTTTGATGGGCGATTGCTTACTGAGCTAAGGCATCAGAATTTCGTACAGGCTGTCGAGCAATTGGGGGATAATAAAATTATTAGTGCTTCTTATGATGGAACAATAAAAGTATGGGGGATATAATGGATTATGTTGAATTTGCAGCCATTGCAGGTCATCGTTGATAAAGGTTTTTTTTGGGGAAGGGGGCGGCTCTTCAATGCAAAGAGCCACCTTTGTCCAGGGGATTGGGTTTCAGTGTCTGGACGGCACCATGTGCGGTAGTCTTCAGCCTGCTCAGCTCGATTTTATTCCTGAATGCTTCCCGGAACGCATCGCTTGGTCCCTTCAGCAGGATGATCAGCGACCCGTTTTCGATAGCATAAGGGTTTGCGATGCTGTCTACCAGCCGGGCCTCTTTGAATTCTTTGATGAAGCGGTGCTGCATCTCCTGCCGATCGTCCGTAACGAGCAGCAGTACGTCGAACCGGTCGTAGTCCTTGGGCATCCAGTAGAGGAAACTGGCATTATCGCTGTATGCCAGCGGCAGGTGGTATTTCGGTCCGTAATAGTTTACCGATCCTGCTTCACCATAATTATCGCAGAATAGCAGCGTATGGGCTTTTTCCGTGCTGTCAAGGGAAGCATATGCCCTGGCTACCTTTTGGGTCATCTCCTCCCAGGAGAGCATATCTGCGAAGTCCTGGGGCAGGGAATGGTCCTGGAGGTCTCCCCAGCGGAGGGCTCCTATTTTACGGGCCAGGGGGTGATGGACGTAGTATTCGGCCAGAGGAGCCGGGGACTTGAATGGAAGAAGGAGGGGTACCAGACGAACGCCTATGAAGAGGCTGAAGGCAACCATGCCTATCCTCCACCATCGGTTCGCCCAGGCTTCCAGCCGGGGAGCGCCGAATGCGAACAGGACGGGGTAGGCTCCTTGCGAGTAATAGCTTTTTCCATGTCCTATCATCAGGAGTCCGAGTGTGATGAAAAATGCCCAGCTTATAAAACTATACTGCTTCGTACGTGCAGCCCAGATGAGGCCCGTCACCCAGGTAAAGAGGGTGGCTGCATTATAAAGCAGCTGGTCGGTGAGGAAAGTCCAGGAACTCAGGTATTGAAGCTGGCTATCCTGGAGGGTCTTCATATGGTAGACGATCGGAAAGCCATGGAGTACCTGCCAGAGAAGATTCGGCAGGAAAAGCAGAAAGCCAAGGCCCATGGCATAATAAAAATGGCGGTTGCCGAGGACCTTTTTATCGCGGACAAGCAACAGGCCAGCCAGCAAACCTGTGCCATAAAAGGCCATAGTGTATTTGCTGAGCATGCCGAGGCCAAGGCTGATGCCCGCGACATAGAGATGCATCGGTTTTTCAGTCTGTTGAAACCGGACCAGCCCATAAGCCATCGCAGTCCAGCAGAATATATCAAGGAAATTCGGCTGGAAGAGAAAATGCATTCTGAGCCAGGCGCCCGCCATGAAAGGCATCCAGGCCAAAACCAGGGCGAACCAACGACCGCCCAGGTGGAGCACCAGCCGGCCTGTGAGGAGGTAGGTCAGAGCGCCCGCCAGTGAAGGCCAGATCTTGATCGTCCACATCGCGCCGCCCATCAGGTTCGTCAGCCAGGCTAAGATGGAGAGAAGAGGGGGAGCCTCCATGTATCCCCAAGCCATGTGCCGCGCCTCCGCAAGGTAAAGAAACTCATCGCGGTGAGGTTCCCAGACGGGGGATTGAAGGAAGAAGGGCAAGATCAGCTTGATCAATGCAAGGAGATAAAGAAGGTGGGTTGGTTTCATGGAAAAAAGATAGAAAGATTCGGGTAGACCCCTGGCAAATTTTGACCAAAGGCATAAAATTGGGGTTCTCCAGACGTTTCGGCTCCTGTAGAGAGTGATTTGAAGCGTTTGAGTAATGAATGTAAGCGTGTTTTTCTTTAAATTGGAACGGTAGAAATAAAAACAATAGCTAATATGGCTAAAGCACTGGTAATATTGCTTCTGCTTTTTTCGGTTCAGGCAAAAGCACAAAAGACGATGCCGGGGGATGTAGTTATCATTGCCTCGAAAATATTGCAAGAAAATCGGACGGTATATATACATTACCCGAAGCCGGATAGCAGTAATATAAATAAACGATTTCCTGTTTTATATTTAATGGATGGGGAAAGCCATTTTGATATGCTTGCCCAGTACGCCGACTATCTTAGCCGATGGGATGTTAAAGCAATTCCTCAAATGATCGTGGTGGGGGTTGCCAATACAAAACGCACCCGGGATCTGACGCCATCAGAAAGTATCTTTAATTATTATGGAAAGCCTGATACAAGCGCAACGTCATGGATGAGGCCTAGCGGCGGCAATGAGAAATTTTTACAATTTATATCCCAGGAGCTCATCCCGTATGTCGATTCAAATTATAAAACGATTTCCTACAAAATATTGGCCGGTCACTCATTCGGAGGTATTGCTTCGATCAACTGCTTACTTACTCATCCTGGCATGTTCGATGCGTATGTTGCAATCAGCCCTTCATTCTGGTGGGACAGAGAATATGTATTAAAGCTGGCTGACAAAAGATTACGGGAGGGGACTGTGCTGTACAAAACACTTTTTTACAGTGACGGAAACGAAGGGATGGACGACTCAAGCACTTTTCATACAAACCTATTGACATTCGATTCATTACTATCCGTGAGAAAGATAAAAGGCCTTGTGCGAACTTACAAATACTATCCTACGGAAACACACATGACGGAACCTGTTACCGCCTATTATGATGCGTTAAGATTTATTTTTAAAGACTGGAAAGAAAAATGAACCAACCCCTGACTGAGAATCAGATTCACTATGTTACGAGTTTTCGAGATCTTGTTTCTACGCCATTTACAGGAGTAATCAATGCGATTTGCTGGACTCGTGAACTGATGGGTAATTTCTCTGAAATCGTTGAAAAGGTAGAGCTTGATGGGAATATAACGGTAATTGGAGAAGAGGAGCTTCGTGAGCTTCGGTTGAGTGAACGAGGGCAGGCTGCGCGTGAAATTCTTTTAAATGACATGGAGGCATTGAAAGTTTATGGTGCGTCGCCTGTGCTTAATGTGATCAGTCACTATGACCGGGATGAAGCATACCCGTTTTTTCCAACCGATGTTTATTCTTTTCATGTAGATCGTTCTCCTGTACCAACTGATACTTTTTTGTGCACTTATTATGGCGAGCCGAGTGAAATATTGCCAAATTCTCAAGGCAGAAAGAAAGTGCTTATTCCGGAAATACGTGATGAGCTGAAAAAACTATATAATGGGGGGGAGGAGGGTTTTGAATCGTTTTTAAGTGAGTATTTTTTTGATCTGCATTATCAGGCAGATCCTGATGCGGGTATAATAAATTTAGGCGTGGGTCACTTATGGAGGCTGGCGGTGGATCATCCTGAAAGTCGGGTGCTCCCCTGCCTGCATCGTGCGCCGAAGGAGAAAGCTGGGGAGAAGAGGTTGTTGCTGATTTGTTGATTAGGGAGTGTCTTTGTGTTTTACCGCCTCAAGAGCGGCATAAAATTTCCCCGCGAATCCATCATCCCACCCATACTCACTAAACTTTTTTACTGCACAGTCCAAAACCGTTATCCCGTATCCCGTTTCCTGGTGAACGATGATCGAGTTAAAGTAGGGCTGTGAGTATAGCCATCCGAATCCAGCTTGTTCTGCAAATAATTTCCCCAATGTTGCGCCAAACTCGCAAACTGAAACGAGATAGTCGTTAGAGAAATCGGTCGGGTCGCTTCTTTTTATAAGATTTCTTATTTTTTCTCTATCGTAGTATTTATCAACTGCATTCTTCGGGTAGGTATTGAATTTCGTTCAGGTCCAATGGTTTTCCTTCATAGCCGGAGATTGTGTACATATCCGGGCGTGTCATTTCCCGATAATAGGCGTCGGGAAGCCATGGGGCGATATAGGAGGAAAAAAGTTTATCGCAGTGGGGGAGTTTCTTTTTGAAGGGATTGAACATGCCAGCTATTTTTTACCGAATTTTCTAGGATAATAAGTAAGCGTCATCATAAAATATTGGTGCAATAGATTGACCGTGCCGTGCGTGTAGGACAGATTATTTCCGTAGTTGATCACTCCTTTATTTTGATTCAAAAGGTCCAAAGCGGATACTTTCAATTCGAGATTATTGGCCGGCAAGAATCGATATAAGGCCGAGGCGTTCCAGAGCGTGAAGCGATAGCTGGCAGCCCCTGACCCGGATGTTACCGACGAATTATAACTAACATTGCTATAGAGTGAGAATTTCTTCGTAAAATTTACTCCGATACCCAGCCGGCTTATCGATTGCGTATTGGCAAATACCGAACTGTACAACCCTTTTTGCCGGGACCTGAAATAAGAGATACTCTGAATGAGGTTCGCGGAAAAGATGTCCCCCAGAGTATAGTAGACGGATAAAGTATCCGAGTTTAGAAACAGATCGGTGGTATTAAGACGGGCCTTATTATCGACTGCATTTTGTAAATAGCCCGGGGTCCGGGATAATTGAGCTACGGAAATCAGACTAATCTGGACCTGATGGGAATTGGAAACAAAGGCCTTATTCAAAAACAAGTTCATCGTCAAATATTTGTTTCCGTTTAAATTCACCGTATAATAAGTATATCGACCCGACTGATCTATGATGGCGCTGTCTGCAAAATAATGGTCCCTTATTCCTCCCAGCAGACCTGCTCCGTAAGCAAATGTATTTTTCAGCCGGTAACTGTCGTGTCTGAACTTTGCGGAAAGCTCATACTTTTTCATTGGCATCAGCAACAAATTGCCCCCTCTTAAACTATAGATGTTGGAGCTGTCGATAAGAGCGGCCCGTTGGTCGACCGTGGGGTAATCATACGACAGGTCGAAGTTCAAATTATATTTATCGAGCAGCTCCCCATACCGGAAATTAGTGTATTCTACGCCTGCTGACGGAATCCATTGGCGATACGTATTATCGAATTCCTGAAATTTATGTGTCGAAGCATTTCTCTCGTTGTACAACTGCGCCCGAGCATCCGCATAGAGCGAAAGCTCTTTTTGGTACCTGTTTGCCAGAACGTTAAAAAAGGTTTTCCCCAATCTCAGATCGGGGACCTCGTTCAGAACCGTATACCGGCTATTGGTGGTGAGATAAGTATTGATAACATAGGTTTTGGAAAGGGGGTCCCGATCCCTGATCGCATTATCCTGGTTGGCAATATTGTAGCTCAAATCATTCTTTAGCTGGATATGAAAGCCTGCGAACCGTCTGTTGCCTGAAAACAACCAGGACGAGAAATCGCCCAGCCGCATAGATAAGGTCTGATTGACCGTCCGGGCATCATTATCATATCTCCTGTCATAGGACCGATTCAATAAAGGATCGGGAACACTCGTAAAATCCGTTTGTACAGCACTGTCCTTCTTACCCGATCTTATGGAGATGGAATGGGTGATATCCCAGGTCGTCAGCTTGTGTGTGTTGGCCGTTGAAAAACCATTGTGATCGAAAGAGCTCTTAAAGTCGAACGCATGCGACCTGTTTACGCTGCTATCGTGCTCGAGATCCCCGCTGATCAGGGCGCCTCCGGAACCACGAACCTCATTTCTGCCCGAATCCTGAATGCTGTTCTTTTTATCGTTGTAAGCGCCATTCAGCGTCAATGTGTTTTCTCCTTTATGTTTCACATAGCGGCCATTCAGATTCCTTGTTTCGATGGTACTCTTTAAATTATCGCTATTGTCCTGGGTCAGAGCGGATTGGCTCCCAATATAGCTGACTGTCTGCGTGTTCTTTATCGTTATATTGTCATTATGATTGATAAACGAATTCACCAATAGCTGATTTTTTTCATAGTCATTATAGACGGGACTAAAGTCATGCGAATACAAAAAGCCGCCGGATGATGACTGATTGCGGCCCTGCAAACTAAAATCGGGTTGATACTCCACACGGACGCCAACGCCTTTATACGTATTATTTCTCAATAGCGTTCCGACATCGCCTGCCGTCTTGTTGATATTATTACCCTGCCCGACAAGCGCATACTGAGACCTGGGGGAGAAAAGGCTGTTGTTTGCGCCAAGCTCGTATCTGCCATCCGTTCCGCCTCCCGCGGATAATGCGCCGAAATACCCCGATTGCTTGTTCTTTCTCAATTTTATATTGATGGTCGAAGTCGAGTCCAGGGGGTCGAAGATATTCAGCTGTTCCTGATAAACCTGGATCTTATCAATGGAGCTCTTGGGGATGTTTTGCGTGGCTACCTTTGTGTCTCCGCCAAAAAAAGGTTTTCCATCCACCAGCAGCTTGCTTATCTGCTTGCCGTTGACCGTGATGGTGCCGTCACCCCACAGGATGACGCCAGGCAGCTTTTTCAACAGATCCTCCGCTACCGCATTCTTATCCAGAGAAAACGCAGCGGCGCTGAATTCCAACGTATCGCCTTTCATACGAACGGGAGGGGGTGTTACGATAACGCTATCTTCCGAGTGCTCCGTGCCTTTTACCAGGTCGATCCTTCCGATGTTGAAACATGGATTATCCGCCGGAATGCGGAAGGACTGAGAGACCGTCCTATAGCCGACATAGCTTACGCTTATTTTCAACAACAGACCGGTGGGAATGCCTTTTAAACTAAATTCGCCCAATCCATTCGTCATCGAATAAGCAATGAGGGTACCGTCACTGGCTCTATTGATCGTAACAGAAGCCGACTGTAGGAAATAGTTAAGCGCCGTATCCTTGACCGACCCTTTGACAGATCCTACTGCTGTAGTATCTTTTACCTGTGAAAAAAGGCTCAGACCTGAGAATAAGGTTACGATAAAAATGCCAGCGTGCTTCTTTATACAAAAATTCATACCTAAAGGCCAGGTTTCAACTTGAATTGAACAATTACGGCGTTATCTGTCTTTTTGCCATTAGTAAAATATTTCTGTAAGGACTCAGGATACTCTACTTTTTTATCGAGGCTGTTTTTGATGGCAAACAACCTGAATCCCGGACTCGATGAAAAAATCTTACCGTCATAGATCGCATCCACTCTTTCGAGCTGCGTAGACAAGATCGGAAAATAAGAGGAGCTACTGTCTCCCGTTACCCTGGAAAAGGAAATAAGACTGCTTGTATGCAGATTGTAAGCCATATTAAAGTCGGCACTAAATGTCGATTGCCGGCTAATAGCGGAGAACAACATATAGTCTCCGAATCGGCATCCCCTCTCCAATGCAGTAATCATGGATTCGTTGCCGGGCGTATTATATGCAAACTTCCCCCTCAGGCTTCGATATGCACCATCCGTAGCGAAATTTAAAGGAAGGGAATGCAATAAGGGGAAGACAAATTGATATTTACAAATAACACCCGTATCCGCAAGCTGGTAAATAGAATATTCGAATGGCATCGAGAACATACACGAGCCCGCTTCGCCGGAGAAGTTAAACGGGTTGGAGCTAATATTGTATTCATTAGCTTCGTTCCTGGCGTTGTAAGGTTTTAAATTTTTGACGACAGAATCATACCCATGCGAATAACATAGATCGTATAAAATATGATCGGAAGATTCATATGTACCCTTTCTACGGAGGTTATACAATACGGAATTACCTGAAAAATGATAAAATGAAGCTATGTTGTCGGGGCATTTTTCTTTTCTCAGGAATCGGCCCCGAAGGTCATAAACCAACAATCCATTGGCATAGTTATTAGTAGCTACGATCTCATTTTTCGATCGATCGATCGAAAAGTAGTAGAAATATTTTTCTCCACCTCCGGTTGTAATCCTGGTATAAAATTTCCCACTTCTGTCGAATAGCAGGATCGAATGTCCACGAATATCGAGAATAACAAAGAGAGAATCGGTCACTTCCATCTGATCGATGGCTCCGAACAAGCTCTCTTTTGTCGTTTCTAATGGAATAAACCGAATGGAATCAAAGACTTGTGAAGCGGTACCTCCTCTGGAATTATCGGGATCGAGACGTAATGTAATGAACTTTTGAGACCACAGAGAATGGCTTAATAGAATAAGGAATAGCAAGATGAAATACCTCATAAACCAGCAGTTTTGCAATTAGTGGTTACTAACTCATGAATCAAATGTAATTTAAACATTTATTTGAATCCTACCTCCGAAAACAATTTCCCCTTAACCGTTAGGCTAGAATCGGTAAAAAATATAAATAAGATAAATATATGATAATCCTTGTTGCAATTTGAGAATATACATAGCTTAACCTAAGTATTTATTACCATTAAACTTTTAAACATGAAAAAACTCTCACTGGGATTAGCCACCGTTTGCTTGTCCCTAGCGGCTCTTCTGTTCTCCTTCTCTCCAAGTTCCAACGGCAAGATGCAGGTAGTTCAATCTGCCAAGGCCCAGGACCTAACCTGGCAAATATACTCATTCCCCTGCCCGTCAGGGGGTGGTATCTTCTGGGCTTGTGGTCCGGGGGCAAACACTTTTTGTTCCGGTGTTCCCTGCCCTCCTGCACCTTGATCTGATGACCTGACAAACACGGAGTGTTTTACCAGGTGGAACACTCCGTACTTTTATTCGTATACATAAGATCTATGTACACGCTGGTATTTCCATGACCCAATCCTTCCATAGAATGTTCTTTATCAACCTGCCTGACAAACGCTTGTTCAGTTTCTTTGTTATAGTTGCAACCATTACTTTAACCATATCCTGCTCTTCTTCCGGCATAAAGGAAGGGTATATTGAAAAAGGCAAACCTATTCTTATCAACCTGGATTCAGGTGCAAAGCATTACTCACTTGCCAGTCTGATCGATAGTTTGAAGATCGTCGATCTTGAAACGACAGACAATTCCATTATCTCCGATCCGGCTTTTGTAAAAAGGGTTATATACAAAGACGATAAGTTTTTCGTCTTCGACCAACGGTACTTTTCGATCAAAGTTTTCAATTCACAGGGAAAATATTTGTATGATATAGGCAAGCTTGGAGTTGACAGGGGGCAATCTCTGCACATGGAGGACATCGAATTAGATTTCCACCATAATTTATTGATGGTATTATCCAACAGACCTACGAAGATTCTGCAGTTTACGTTGGACGGCCATTTGGTGAAAGAAGACAAATTGGATTTTTTTGCGTCGAGTTTTGCGTTTCCTTCGGACAATTCAAGGGTTTTTTATGTCAATCAAAACAAAACCGAACTCTCCGGTAAGAAAAATATTCTTTTGACGGATTCGAACGATGTCATCAAATGCAAGATGTTCGATTTTCCCAAAAATATATTTTCGGTTTCAAATGCATCGGGGGGACTTTATTCAACGGGTCAGGGTATATACTTCAACCCGATATTTTCGGATACTTTTTACAGGATAGTCGAAGACACGGCTAAAGCCGTCTTTAAAATAGATTATGGCTCCAGGAACATTCCAGCGGGAAAGCCTGAAATGGAGATCTATAGGAATCTTAGAAGCTATAGCTGCCAGGCGTCGACGTTTGCAACAGGAAAGGAATACATTGGCTTTAATTATTTGAGCGGTAATGAATATGCGGCTTTTCTCAATACCCATTCGGGGAATATTGCTACAAGCGACCTCCGGTCCGATAGTTTGAATATACTCTTTTCGAATTCCATGTTCGAAAATGACGGAAGAGTGATGATGATATTGGATATGAATAGATTGTCCGGGTTTCTTCAACGGAACGCGGTGTCCATTCAACAGCGCTTTCCCGATTTGCATGCTCACATGAGCGTTTCTAAAACAAAACGGAATCCGCTGTTGCTGACATTCACCCTCAAGACATTTTAGTGTTCATTCAGAATCGATTTTTATGAAATATGCGCTTTTTGGTCTCGCAGCTATTCTCTTTGTAATTGCCGGAATTAGGTTCTATAAAAGATATCGGCAGGGTCAGGGTTCAAATGATCCACAAACTACTACGATTAGAATATCGAGAAAATTGATCGATGTTGGGGAAAGAAAGCAGAATTCTGTCGTTACAGCGAGCTATGTTATTTATAACACCGGGAACGACGATCTTTATATACAGAATGTTGCTCCCGACTGTCATTGTACGGTGGCTGACTTTTCTAAGAAAGCGGTACCGCCGAATGATTCTACGGTTATTACGCTTAGATATGATGCGGTGCAGGAAGGGGTTTTTCAATCGTCTGCGGTTGTTTCGGCGAATGCTACGGATCCTAGTACGCTTCTTATTTTTAGGGGGAGTATTGTTCGGTGATTATGGAAGAATACAATGCTATCCAGGATAGGATCACAACCACCCATATTGTTCTATCAGCTTATCTTTTTGCAGGCGGGAAACAGGCAACACATCGTTCGTGATCATGGTAAGCAGGCTTTCGTTGCGGTTAAAATGTTTTACTTCGTTGAGGTTGATAATATACTGGCGGTGGATACGAAGAAATTGCTGTTGTTCCAGCACGAACTGGATATCTTTCAAGGTTTTTGAGACCAGGATCCTTCTTTTATCAACCAGTACAAGATCTGAATAATTGCTCCTGGCTTCTACGAACACAATTTCTTTCAGGTCGATAAACGTCACACCGGTTTGACTGGGTATGGCAATCTTCGTGATAGCACCTTTCTTGAACTGCTGCTGAAGCACCTGGAGCTGGTCTGACTGGATATGCTGACGCTTTTCAACTTTGCCCACTACTTCCTGCAAATCGGCGATGGTGACAGGTTTTACTAAATAATCGAGTGCATTGAATCGAAAAGCCTTTATCGCGAAATCATTATACGCTGTTACAAAGACTACCGCAAATTCAACAGGGATCAACTTCTCCAGCAGGTCGAAACCGTTTATTACCGGCATTTCGATATCCAGGAAGAGCAGGTCGGGTTGAAGCAATGGGATTTCCTGCAATGCTTTCTGACTACTGGTGAAGACACCCACAATTTCCAGCTCCGGAAAATGTTTCTCCAGGTTTAACTGCATCAGCCGCACGCTGTCCGGCTCGTCGTCGAGAATGATCGTTCTGATAGTGTTGTCCATACATTAGTCAATAGGAATATCAATAATTACTTCAGTGCCTGTAGCATTCCCCAGTCCGTCCATCAGGTCCTTTATCTCGATCGACATCCGGGTGTTATACATCTGGTTGATCAACTCAATGCGTTCGTGCGTAATACTCATGCCAAAGGATCTATGCGCCGTTGCCGATCTGCTTTTCAGCTCAGCGGCCCTGGCCCTGCCCACACCGTTATCCGTCACAGTGATCTTCAGGTTGTCATCCTTGCATCGGAATGCCACAACGAGCCTTCCGCCATCCTCTTTCGGCATTAATCCATGCCATATTGCATTTTCCACATAGGGCTGGATAAGCATGGGCGGAATCTCGATATATTCCATATCCATGTTCTCTGCTATTTCAATCTCGTACTGTAGTTTTTCCTTAAAACGCATAGCTTCCATTTCCACGTACAATTGTAAGGTTTCCACCTCCTGCTGCAGGTTAATGCGATCACTTTTGGAATTCTCGAGCACCAGCCGCATCAGCCTGGAAAACTTACCCAGGTAAGCAGTTGCTGCCTCCTGGTTATTTTCGACAGCATAAAGCTTGATGGAATTAAGACAGTTGAAAATAAAATGCGGATTCATCTGCGACCGAAGCGAGTGCAATGCGGCATCACTTACTTTTCGCTCGAACTCCGACTCCCGCTGCTTCTGTTCGGCCCGTTCTTTTTCCAGTTGCAAAACCAGCTTCGCCTGTTTATTCCGGTTACGGTAGTATAAAAAGCCCCCCAACCCCAGCAATAAGACGAGTGCAGCGCCACTGTACAACCATTGCTGGCGCAACTGTAGTGTGTTCAGCGTATTGTGCTGGCTTAATAATTCGTTCTGGAAATGAAGGGAATCTTCCTTTTTTGAAAAATTGTACTGCATCTCGTTCTGGATAAGTTCCCGCTCCTTTTCATCGTTGAGAAGGCTGTCATTCAGCACGGAATACTGCTTCAGATAAGCGAAGGCACTATCGTAACGCCCCGTGGCGCCATATACTTCCGAAAGGATGGTGATCGCATCCGCTTCCATAGCCACGAATCCACTCTGTTCGGCGATCTGTTTGGCCGTATATGCATTCTTCAAGGCAAGTGGATACTTTTTCTGCGCGAGATAGACAGACGCAAGCCTCCTGTAGTTGGCTGTTTTCCCATCTTCGCTGCCCAATTCGTTGAATACGGCGAGCGCCTTCTGCACATAATACACGGCTGAATCGTATTTCTGTCCGGTAAACCCTGTCGCCCTGAGTTTTGCTTCGGAAAACTCGATATAGGCATCGCCGATCCCGCTGTAGATCCGGGCTTCGAGCTGTTTGTTGTCCGGCATATTCACCCTGAATAACCGCAGTGCTTCATTGAAATGCCGGATTGCAGGGCCAACGCTGTCCATTCGCTTATATACCAGCGCCTTATTGAGAATGGAATTGGGAAGGTACTGTTTGTCACCCTGGGCTTTATAGATCACGATGGCCTTATCCAGATAGATCAGCGCGTCTTTATAGTGTTCCTGATGTGGAAGATAGGCAGCGCCAATGGTATTATAGACCCGGGCAAGGTCAATAGGCCTGTTCTGGGATTCATACATTTTGGCAGCTTTCTGGAGATACTCCAGGGATTTAGAAACCTGGTCGGATCGCAGGTAATCCGCTCCCATTACAAAATAACCTCTCGCCAGACCCGGCCCGTCGTTGATTTTGGCAGCCAGCGCAATGGCTCTTTCGGCGTAAAGCAAACCTTTCCGTGGATCCACGTATTGCTGGTAAAATGCGATATCATTCAGCAATTTCACTCTAACGCTGTCTTCCTTTGTATAGGTCCGCTCCACCCTTAGCAGGGAATCCAGTTGAGGCCCCTGTGCCCGGGTGATGTTGAAATAGAAACAAAAGATCAAAAATGCTACCGTAAACCGTTGGATCATAAACGCGCTGTTAGCAATACAAATCTACTTCAAAATACCGGCTGTGAACAGCTAACCTTGCGGGATGTGCATTTTGACCGGTGAACAGGTGGTGATTTTGTGTGGGAGAGGGACATGCACCCAAAACTACCCTTTTTCGTTCACACAATAAATCCTTCACTCATCCCTGCTACCCCGTCACTCACTCAGTTGCTGGAAATTAGCGCTTTTTTCTCCGCTAACTTGACCTCCACATTTAATTATTCCAATTTTTTGACATGAAAAGAATTTTACTTCTCTCCTTGCTGATAGCCTGGTTTGCCACCACCCATGCCCAATGGAGCAATACCACTAACCAGTTTTACGACTCGTTGGATATGCCTGTCGCTCAGGCGATGTACGACCAGAAAAACCCATTGGTAGTAAAAAGCGAGCCGGACGGCGGTTATTTCGTGATTTGGGAAGACTACCGTAATGGGGTCGGCAATAGCAATTGCGATATCTACGCCCAGAAATATGATAAGGACGGGCATGTGCTCTGGGCCACGAATGGTGTTCCCGTGGCAACGGGTGCTGCTCCCGACCAGCAATATTCGAATATCAGCAATGGAACCGTCAATTATACCAATTACATGAGCGTTAGCCATGCCGCCACCGATGGAAAGGGGGGATTTTACATCACCTGGCAGAACTACCTGGGTAGCCCGATCAGCAGCTATGGGGTTTACCTACAGCATATCCGAAGTGACGGGAGCCAGGCTTTTGCTACCGAGGGTTACGGACTCGCCCTGCCCACGACTTCCTCACTACGATACACCCAGCCGCAGCTGATTGCCGATGAGAACGGCGGTTTTTTTATCGGTTATTTATTGACCAACAGCGGTTTCAACGGCAGCGTGGCCCAGGTGATGCTGTATGGCTATAAAGACGAAGGGGGGCGGTTGAAGTTTAATGGCGGGGGTTATATGAGTGGCGTGGTCAATTTTAATAGTATTATGAATAATTACCGCTTTTGTGCGGCGAGCGGGATCGGCGGCTACACCAACAGTCCCTTTACAACCGGTGGATTTTTCACCGCCAGCTCTTTCAACATCTTCCCGGATGGTCAGGGGGGTTGCGGGGTCGCCATGGTCCTGTCGGGCAGTGGTGAAAGGAATTTCCCCGCATTCAACGAGCTTTGCCGGGTAAAAAAGGACACGCGCGTCTCCAGGGCATCAGACGGCGAAAGGTTCTATAAAAAAGACAGTCTGGTGGCGCTTTACTCAGTACTTATCGAGCAGCGGAAGGTAGACTGTTCGGATGTTACCGGTGCGCCTCCCGGTAGTGTTGTAGAAGCCAGCTTATTCGACGTTCAACGCCAGGGAGCTCAGAATTTGCTGGCGAGCAAAAGGATTTACGGAGCGGTATTCGACGATCTTTATCCCGGCAGTGGAAAGTATTATGACAACTACCTCAATTACGGGATCGAAAAGATCAATGCGACCGT
>JAFDYG010000319.1 GCA_018267545.1 Bacteroidota bacterium | reverse complement strand
TCTTCCTTCAGAACATCGATTTGTTCCAGCGTAAGCAGTAAGCTATAAAAGGTCTTGCTCACGGCCGTAACGACTTCGATCTTCGCGCTGTCCGTAAACTGTTCCGCTTCCTTTACATAGAGGGGGGCGCTTCGTACGGCATACAGCAGCGAGGGATTGAAGATGGTCTGCGTCACCGAGAGAACGGGAGTAAAAGTATTGACCACGCCGGTCTTTTGCTGGGTGACCGCTCCGGTAGTGGCGTACATTATAAAGTTGGTGGGGAGCGACAGATAGTGCGTCAGATTCCCCGAGACATTTGCCTGCGGCAGCCATCCGGCCGTATTGATGGCGTTGGTGGCGCGGGTGATCGCGACATTGATCTGCGCCTGGTTGACCGTCGGTTGATGTTTCAGCGCATAGGCCACGCACTGATCGAGCGTCAGGGCTTGACCGGTATCCGGTACGGCGCCAGACTGGGCAAAGGCAGCAATCGATATACAGATTAATAAACAATTGAGAACAAAACGCTTACGCAAGACCACGACGATGTTGGGCATATCGATTAAGATAATTGAACAATAGGTGGTGTGATCAGGCTAGCTTAAGTGTCGTAGGTCAGTGGAGTGAGAAAAGCAAAGATTCCCCTTTTTACGGGAAAAATGAATTAAAATGCTATTAAATAAGGATTTACCAAGTTTGTGAGGTTCGAAAAGACGATCCTTTGAAGAAAGCAACCAGCTCCCCTGCCTCGTTGGTCGTACGGACTTCATAGAGGCCGGTTTTGTTCCCCAGGTAGAGCTCCCTTGCTTCAACCGTCAGGAGGTCTCCTACGCGGGCTGGCTTTGTAAAGGTAATGGAGACATCCTGTGCGACAGAAAGGATGCCATGCGAATTGCAGGCGAAGGCAAAGGCCGAGTCGGCTGCCGAGAAAAGAACGCCGCCGTGGACGATATGAAAGCCATTGATCATGTCGGCGGTGATCCGGTAGTGAAGCTTGCAATAACCGGGCCCCGTCGCGTCGATCTGCAGCCCCAGCCAGTTCGAGAAGCGGTCGTTTTCCATCATCTGGGCCGTAATATCGGCTGGGGTCTTTTGCATGGGAGAGTGTTAGTGCTCCGGGAAATAGATTTTTTCCTTACGGCTCGCGAGCAGGTCCAGCACGTCTTCTTCGGTGCCGGTAAACGGACCGGAACCTTCGATCTTGAGTGTGGCCATGGCCGCCGCAAATTCACCAGCATCCTGGATTCCAGCGCCTCGCGCTCTTCTGTAAAGATAGCCGGCCATATAGGTATCGCCGCAGCCGGTTGCGTCTACGACCGAGGTCGTGGGGACGTAGGCGGGGATAGTATAAAATGTAGAGTCGGTATAGACCACCGAACCCATGCTTCCAAGAGTGATGACGACTTCCTTGACGCCCCAGTCGGCGAGGACCCTGGCGCCGCTGCGTACATCGACATTGGACTGCCCCGTGAGGACGGCCATCTCCGATTCATTGACCTTTAAGGTATGCACATACTTTAGCGCTTCTCTCTTCGCCGGCCAGTCGACCGCCAGCACGTGCTTGTTCTCTACCTTCCGCAGATAACCCTGCGCATCCAGGGATACTTTCCCGTGTTTGGACAGGCTCTTGATCAGCTCGACAGGGATATCGCCGGCCAATAAGGGGCCGAGGTGAAAGTAGTTTGCGTCTATATGGCTGAACTGGTCGACGGAAAAGGGGTCCGCTTCCTGTAAGACTCTCTGCTCACGATGATCCTGATTCTCAGGATAGATATTTTCAAAATAGACGGTGTGCTTGCTGGGGAATGCCTTTACCTCGATGCCCTTTGCTTCGAGCTCCTCGACTGTGCCCATCTCACTCTTCGCAAGGGCCGTAACGAGGGTATAACGAACTTCCAGCCGGGACAAAGCATACGAAAAATAAAAAGCCGTGCCGCCAGCCATATGAACAACCGATTTGGGGGTTACAACCTTGTCTAGTGTGATATGTCCTACGCAACAGATTTCGTACTTGTGCATTCTACAAAGATAATTAATTTTTCTATAATGTGAGGCCCAAGCATTTGACTAACAGGAATGGTTAATTTTTGTTCACTTCCTGTTAAGAAAGATTGGCGATTCCTGACCCGGTATTGATAGTTTCGGGATATGACGCTACCAAATACAAGCCGGCGCAGTTTTCTGCGAAATGGCGCCCTGCTGACGGCCGGGGCCTTTTTATCGCCTTTGGCGAGTCTTCGTCCTGCCGCGACCGATCTGCTGATCGGCATCCAGGTAGGCCCCGAATCCTTTGTCGACGAAGGCGTGGACGCACTGCTGGACTGGCTAAAAGACAAGGCCGGCGTCAACTGCATCAGCCTTACCACCTTCACCTATGGGCAGGGCTTTGCCGGACGCATGGGCCCCGGGCGTCTTTACCCGGGACATGGTGAATTGGCTTCGAAAGGCGCGCCCTTTCACGGCGGCAACTTTGCCACCCCGCACCCCGAATACTATCACGACACTATCCTGAAGGATACGCACGCCCCCGATCACAATGGAAGGGATATCCTGGCCGAGGTTCTGAAGGCCGCCCACAAACGGGGCATGACCGTCTATTGCGGCGTCGAGGACCGGTGGGACAAGGCCTTCGACGTTCCGGGTCTGGAACAATGCGCAGAAGTAGACCTTCGCGGACGCAGCACCTTCGATCGCAGCCGCAGCGTCACGACCTGCGTCTTCAATCCCAATGTAAAAGCCTTCTGGATGGGCTTGACCCGAGACCTTTGCTCGTCGTATCCGATCGACGGCTTCCTCTTCGAGAACGAACGCAGCGGGCCATTGACCAATGCGCTGGGAGCAACGCCTTTCCGTAAAACGGTAGGAGATACCTCGCACGTCGCCTGTTTCTGCGAGCACCATCGGCGCGCAGCCGAGGCACGAGGCATCAACTTCGAACGGACGAAACAGGGCTATGAACGTCTCGTGGACTTCGTACAGGCTGCCCTAAAAGACCAACGGCCGCCGGATGGCTATTATGTCACTTTCCAGGAAATCATTCGCGAATTCCCCGAGATAGAAGCGTATGACCGGATGTGCGACGAAGGAAAGATCCAGATCGTCGAAGAGATGCACAAGACGATGAAGTCGATCCGTAAGGACCTGAAGCTGATCTTCCATATCGAGCAAACCATCTGCTTCAATCCCTTCAACCGCGCTACGCTCAACTACGACCGTCTCTGGGATAAGGCCGAATATCTAAAACCCGCCACTTATAACAACTGCGCGGGCGAACGCTATGCGGACTTCGTCCATACGCTGGGCTCGACGATCTTCCGTGACGTCCCGCAGGACGAGCTGTTCACCCTGCTGAACCACTGGCTCAACTACGAAGGTTTTGCGCCTCTGTCCGAACTGCCAAAGGCAGGCTTACCCGCCAGCTACGTAGCCCGTGAAGCCAAACGCGCCCTGGCCGGTGTCAAGGGTCGCTGCGGCATCCTTTCCGGAATCGACGTCAGCGTTCCGGTAGGAGAGGGGAGCCGGATTGCTTCCCCCGAGGATACCTATGCCGCTACCTATGCGGCCCTGGAAGCCGGCGCCCAGGGCGTCGTCCTCAGCCGTAAATACTCCGAGATGAGAAAAGAGCTGCTCGAAGGCGCGGGCAGGGCAATCAGCGCCTGGCGCAATCGGACTTGACAATATCATTTTTTATTACGTACTTTGTATCTCAAAGTGCTTTTTAAAATGAACAGATTCAATTTACGCTACTTTGTATTTAGTATTCTCCTGCTGCTCGTGGAGATCTTCATCGCTGTATGCATGCACGACACGATAATCCGCCCATACGGGGGCGACTTCCTCGTCGTGATCTGGCTTTACTGTCTGGTACGCAGCTTTTTCGACTGGCGCGTGCTGCCGGCAGCCCTGGGAGTTCTGCTATTTTCCTATCTCGTAGAGACGTCTCAATACTTCAACCTCGCCGACCGGCTCGGTTTTCGGGGGCCTTCAGTGATGCGGGTGATACTGGGAAATTATTTTACCTGGACGGATATCCTGTCCTATACCCTGGGGATCATAACGGTGCTCGGAGTCGAAGGCGTCCTGGCGTTCATAGCCGTCCGGAGGCGCAGGGAAGAAGAGACGGGGGGAGACCAGGAGCTATTTGTCCAAAAAGATTCCATCGTCCGTACCATCTGGGGACGGTCCGACACCATCCTGTTTATTTTTGCCGGGGCCTCGGCCGAATTTGCGCTCAACAAGGCCGTGGACTGGCTCTACTATACGGGCCGTCTGCCCGCCGACCCGCTGGGCAGGCTGTTCTCGACGGTGGCTTATGCCCGGCGAATCGTTTTTGCACCGCAGGAAAAGGCCCTGGCGGCGATCGACAGCATTTCGGCTATCCATAAAGGTGTGGAAGCCAGCCGGGGCGCTGCGATCCCGGACGAGGCCTATCTCGACGTCCTGTTTATGCTGATCGACTATTCAATCCGATCTTTCGAATTGCTGCACCGCCCCCTGAGTACCGAAGAAAAGGGCGAGGTATTCGACGTCTTCAATCGTGTAGGCAGACGGATGGGACTGAAGAACCTCCCGCCGACCTACTCCTTCTGGAAGAGACAGCGGGACGTGTATTTACAGGAGAACCTTGTCTATAGTGAATTTTCGAAGCATCTATATGGACGTTATCGCGAAAGCCTCGGAACGGTCCGGTATCAGCTCCTGCTGCACGCGCAAGTCCTGCTGGTGCCTGATCGGGTACACCAGCTTCTTCCTCTCCCGGGCAAGGCCCTGCTAAGGCCCGTCGTTTTCGTGTACAAGGGATTGCGGCTTATCCGGCTGGACCGGCTGGTGAAATTTATCCTTCTTCCTCCACAATACAGAAAACAAGTCTTCCAGCTCGATATCCGCTAGCTCAATCCCTCCTAAAAAAATTTAGGGTGAATCCGTTAATACATCGGGAATTATAGGCATTTCCCGGGACGCATAGTTGTGGCAATTTTACGGTGTCAATTCAAATCGACAACGTATGAAACAATTATTGACCGTTCTGTTTTTAATCGCAGCAACTACCAGCGGAACATTCGCACAGTCATCCAGGACACATCAGTACAATCTCGAAAAAAGCGGCCTGGCGATCGAAGGTTATGACCCCGTCGCCTATTTTGCCGCGGGTAAAGCTATCGAAGGCAGGAAAGAGCTCAGCCTGCAGGTCGATGGCGTCACCTATCAGTTCTCCACTCCGCAAAACAGGGACCTTTTCAAGGCCAACCCCACTAAATACGAACCCCAGTACGGTGGCTGGTGCGCCTATGCCATGGGCGCCAAGGGCGAGAAGGTGGAAGTAGACCCGGGTACGTTCAAGGTGCTGGATGGGAAATTATACCTCTTCTACAACAAGTATTTCAACAATACGCTGAAATCCTGGAATAAGGACGAAGTGAATCTGAAGGCAAGGGCCGACAACAATTGGACAAAAATCAACAAATAAAAAGCAAAACAAAATGAAAAAGACCATCGTATCAGCGGTGCTGGCACTCCTCGTATTTGTCGGAGCCCACGCACAAAAGTCGTCCGTATTCGCACCCAATGGAAAAGCCATCAAGGGATATGACCCCGTCGCTTTCTTTACGGAATCCAAACCCGTCATGGGCAAAGAAAATTTTTCCTACAAATGGAACGGGGCAGAATGGTATTTCTCCAGCCAGGAAAACATGGAAAAGTTCAAGGCCAATCCTGAAAAGTATGCTCCCCAGTACGGCGGCTATTGCGCCTACGGCATGTCCCAGGGACACAAGGCGCCTACCGAAACGGAAACCTGGACCGTCCTCGATGACAAGCTCTATTTCAACTACAACTCCAAGGTAAAAGAGATGTTCAACAAGGACCGTCAGGGGTACATCGAAAAAGCGGATAAGAACTGGCCTGAATTAAAGGACAAACCATAACGCACCATGACAACCGGTAAGCTTCATCAACTATTTTGGGTCCTGCGGATCCTTGCAGCGCTCATCATGCTCCAGACCCTGTTCTTTAAATTTTCCGCTTCCGAAGAGTCCGTTTATATCTTCTCCAAGCTGGGAATGGAACCCTGGGGACGTATAAGTACAGGTATAGCCGAGCTGATCGCTTCGATACTCCTGCTAATCCCAAGAACGACGTTCTTCGGCGCGGCCCTGGGTTTGGGCGTCATGAGCGGGGCCCTGTTCTTTCACCTGACCAGGCTCGGTATCGTCGTCATGGACGACCATGGGCAGCTGTTTCTTTATGCCTTGCTGGTATTCATCAGCTGCTTCATTCTGGCCTGGTCTTTTCGCAAACAATTATTTCCTACGTTATGAAGCTGCAATCTTCTATCTTCTCTTTATTGGATCAGTTACAACAGGTGCTCGACACACTGTCGGATCATCAATACGCTAGCCCGGTGGCGTCCCTCTCGGACGCCACCATCGGGCAGCACGTACGGCACGTCATCGAATTCTTCCAGGAGCTTAGCAAGGGCTATGACTGCGGATTTGTAAACTATGACGGACGGAAGAGAGATCACTCCATCGAGACCAGCCGGCAAACGGCGATTCACGCGCTGCAAACGATCGATCTGCTGCTCGTTCGTCCGGATAAAGAGCTCTGGCTGGTTGCGGATGCCCACGGGGAAATCAGGGTAAAGACCAATTATCACCGCGAGCTGCTGTATAACCTGGAGCACCTGGTGCACCATATGGCCCTGATGCGGGTCGGCGTCGAAGCGGTATCATCGGTAGTGCTGCCCATCAGCTTTGGCGTAGCCGCATCCACCCTAAAATTTCGCCAGGAATGTGCACAGTAACTTTTATCCCCGGCCGCGACGGTGTCTATCTGACGTCCAACCGCGACGAGCGGCCAAGCCGCGCAGCGGCCCTGCCCCCACGGCAATACACCGGACTGCTGTATCCCAGGGATGCCAGCGCCGGGGGAAGCTGGATCGCCCTGAAGAATGGCGGCGACGCAGCCGTACTGCTCAACGGCGCTTTTATAAAGCATCAACGCCGTGAAGTTTATCGAAAGAGCAGGGGACTGGTTTTCCTGGACGTAGTCGGCGCTAAATGTCCCATACAAGCCTTTGCCTCTTGCGAGCTGGAAGATATCGAGCCATTTACCCTTGTGCTCTTCGTCAGTGGTTTGCTTTTCGAGTGCCGCTGGGATGGAGGCAAAAAATCTATGTCGCAGCTTAATACGCAGGTCCCTCATATCTGGTCCTCGGTCACCCTCTACAATGAAAGTATTCGCAATCAACGCCAGCGATGGCTGAATGAATGGTACTCTGATGCAGACGTGTCTACCGAAAGCATAATCCGTTTCCACCGGCTCGTCAGGCTGACCAGGGAGGATATTTCTACCGTCAGCATTACTTCGATACGGATCGGGAAAGGGGACGAGGAGCTCGTGTATCTGGATCTGAAGAAAGACGGGGATCTGCAGCCGGATGCAAGAGCAGCAAAAGGACGGCTCAGACGATGGCTGATCCGTTTGATGCACTGGGAATATTGGCCCTTTGCAGTCGTCTATACACCCATCTTTTTTTATTGGGGCTGGCTGAGCCTGAAGGCTCGATCTTTCTTCTTCTTCAATACGGCCAACCCCTCGATCCAAAATGGAGGCTTTCTGCTGGAGTCGAAAGCGGCCATCTATGCGCTGATGCCTCCCGGCTCTTATCCGAAGACATTGTATTGCCCGCTGGGAAAAGAGGTTGGAGTGGTAGGGCTGTCTTATCCTCTCATCGGTAAACCCGATATCGGTCAGCGTGGACTCGGGGTTCGCCTCATACGATCGGAAAGCGAGCTGGCCGAGTATGTCCGGCAGGCCAAAGTCGACATCCTGCTTCAGGAATATATCGATTACCCCAACGAGATCGGTGTCTTTTATTATCGCCTGCCGGGAGAATCCCGTGGACACATTTCAGGAATCGTTGGCAAGGAATTACTCTCCGTCACCGGCGACGGATCTCATACGATCGAAGAATTATTGACGCCCCATCACCGGGCGACGCTGCAGCTACCCGCGCTGCGTGCCGTCTACGGACAATTTTTACAAAACATTCTGGAAGAGGGCAAAGCCTTTACCCTCGTTCCTTACGGCAATCATAGCCGGGGGGCAAAATTTATCGACTGGAGCGATCGAATCGACGGGAAGCTGGAACAGGTGATCGATGAATTATGCCGGCAGGTCCCCGGCTTTTATTTTGGCCGTCTCGATATTCGCTTTCGCTCCTGGGAAGAGCTTCGTGCGGGTAAGGCGTTTTCCGTGATCGAGCTGAATGGTGCGGGCAGTGAGCCTACGCATATCTATGATCCTGCGCATTCCCTCTTTTTTGCCTGGAAGGAGATCATCCGTCACCTGCGCCTTCTCTATCGCATCAGCCGTGCCAACGCACGGCAGCAAGGTCTTCGTTACCTGTCCTTTCGGGAAGGCTGGCGATTGTTGCGGGACTACGGCCGGCACGAAAAGCTGATCTCATGACCCGGCAGCTGAAATTATACGGCTGGGCGCTGCTCATCAGCTGCGCCGGCTCGCTTCCGATCGGCACGCTAAATGCCCAGGTAGCCAACCTTTCGATCGGGATGGACTATACCGAGGCCATGTTATTCGGCCTCGGCGCCATCTTGGTCGAAGTGCTGCTTGTGCGGATTGCAATCATAGCAGTGCAACGGCTGAACCGTTTGAAACGCTTTTTCAAACTCTTTAGCATTCTTGCTTCCATCCTTCTGCTCTTTTTCGGCTATGTAAGCCTGAGAGCAGCTATCCACATGCAAATGCCGGAGACGATCTTTCCCTATACCCGGCAGCACCCATTCCTGACCGGCCTGGTTTTGAGCAGCGTCAATCCGCTCCACCTCCCATTCTGGATGGGGTGGACGGCCGTATTGAGGCAGAAAGGCCTGCTTGCCGATTCCTCCGCGGACTGCAACGTATACGTCGCTGCCATCGGGTCGGGGACGGCCCTGGCCTTCCTGCTCTATGGCATGGCAGGAAATCTCTTTCTTGGCTTTTTAATGGGACAACAGGATAAAATCAACTGGGCGGTGGGATTCGCCTTATTGGGGGCAGGAGTGGTACAGGTATATAAGACCTGGAGAACCTACATATCCACTTCTAATTCGTGACCGGTAATCGCAAAAAAGAAATTTTGCAGCTGGTGTACGTACTTGATACCTACGCGGGTAGGGGTGGAGTGACGCAGTCTTAACCCCTCGGAAGTGAATTCAAAGTCCGTGTGTGTATTACCGTAGCTGATGATCCATTCGTCGCGGACGAAATTGCGGAAACCGCACTTTTCCAAAATCTTAGGAGTCAATGCAATAGGAACTACATCGTGAAAATCGATCTCCTTTACGAGCTCGACTACCTCGGTCGTATACGACTCGGAATAGAAACGGCTGGTATTCGCCACTTTACGGCTGATGTTGATCTGGCTATCGTAGATGAGGGAATTGGAGAGAAGCTGCTGAACCGTGATGACTTCGCCTTTGCGATTGAAGAGCTTGTTCCCGAGGCGGAACTCTTTAGCGTGTAACATAGAGTACTATTTAGAATTAAGAAATACAATGAATTAATTATCACGGTATTTCAAGGGAATAGACTCTATTGTTCGATCAAAAACTGGTCGGATTGAGAGGGCAAGATAATAGCCGTTCGTGATATTTGCAAGTCCCTGTGGATAAATAAGGCCCTGCCGGAAGACAGGGCCTTGTAATTGCTGCTTTATGCTATGCTAGAGACCAGGCACGCCAAAATGCGTGTAGGTAGTAAAGCCGAGGAAGGTGTTGTCGTTGGGCACGCCAATAGGATCCTGCAGACCGCGTAAGTAGCTGAGATTGGCCGTCTGATAGAAGTTGTAGGCCACTTCCACGCCCGGAAATACGGGACTGGACGTGCTGCAAAAGCTGCAGGACGCTTGATTGTTATACGCTTTCCGCATATAATCGTAGCCGGCGCTGATACGGTTGCCCAGCGCATTCCAGATACCATTATCGCCCTGAAGCCTTGCAAGCTCCGCCGCATAAGCGAATGCCGTCAGCGAATACTGAAAGTGGACGCAGTCCGAACGATCGCAATATTCACCGATGGTCCCATCTGAAGCGATGATGATCGGAAGATACTGCAGGATGAAGTTGTAGCCGTTCTGGTAGACCGTCGTGCTGTTGAGGAAGATCCCGATCGCCATCTTGGCATAGCCGGCAGAGGCATCCCAGTTATTATTATAGGTGGTAGGGGTGTTGTTGATGTAGTTGTTCTTGACCAGGTTGAGATAATTGCTGAACTGCTGGATGTCTGCGCTGGACCAGCCGGAACCGACGCCATTTACCTTATAATAGCGGATGATCTCGGCAGCGGCGACAAAGCTCGGCGTCGTCCAGGACGCTTCCAGATCGGGCTGGTTGGCATTGGTTCCCGCATTCGGAACGAGATCATAGCCGGTAAAATTATACGCCCAGCCATTCAGGATGCCGATACACTGGTTGGCATAGTCGAAATTACCGGTCTTGGTCCACCGCAGCGCAAGCGCATAGGCCAGCTCGGCATCTTTCCTGATCTGGCTCTTCGATGGCGTGGTCACGCCGTTGGAACCCACAACGACCCTCGCAGGAAAGGACGTCGGGTAGTCGTGACTGTTGATAAAATCCAAGACCTTCTGATAAGAATCTAAGCGGCCCTGGTCGCCTCCATTGACCTGGTTTGCCGCAAACTGAAGGCTCGCCTGCGTATTCAGGACGGCGGGATGCACAAAGGAGGTGATTGCGGGTGCGGCCGCAGCAGCCTTGGCGGAAGGGGAGAGGGAGCCGGCGGACGGTCCCGCGGTAAGCTCGGGCTTTTTACATCGGTACAGGAATGTGGACAAGAGTAATAGTCCGGTAAAAAGTAAGCAGGATCTAAAGCTGCTGAAAGCAGCTTGGCCGATAGGCCAGACGTTACCAAGGTTTCTTTTCATAATGGATAATTGTTTGTTTGTATCAAATTAATCCATACGCGAGCGAGAACTCAATATTGACAGAGCTTTATTTACGCAAACGTTTACGAAAAATAGTATATTTACTAAAACACTCCCGCCATGCATTCACGTCGCGATTTCTTGCAAAAGTTAACAGGTTCGGCGCTTGCCTTATCTATCCTGCCTCGTACGACT
>JAFDYG010000318.1 GCA_018267545.1 Bacteroidota bacterium | reverse complement strand
GGCAAGGTGAAGGCCTACCTGGCGAAATAGGGTTTTGAAATGGGGGGTTTGCTGCGGGGCTAAATCCGGTAGGTTACGCCCTCCAGGGCCAGGTCCGTATTGGGGAAGATCTCTCTCGCTTCCTGCTCGAAGGGAAGCAATTTTTCATATTTAGAGCTAAAGTGGCCGATAATCAGGCGCTGCACGCCGGCTTCGCGGGCGATGGTAGCGGCTTGGGCGGTCGTGCTGTGGAACCGTTTTCCAGCTTGTTCATTAAGGTCCTTAAGATATGTCGTCTCATGGTAAAGGAGGTCGACGCCGGCTACCTTTTCGGCAATGGTTTCGTTGAACGCCGTGTCGGCGGCATAGGCGTATGATTTGGCTTTGGCGGCGGGTTCGGTGACCCATTGGTTTTCGACGAGGGTACCGTCCTTCCTAAGATAGCTTTCCCCCCATTTGAGCCGGTCGAAGAAGGAAGAGGGAACCTCGTACTGGCGGGCTTTTTCGGGATTGACGCGGCGGAAGGGGCGGATCTCGCGAAAGCGGAAGCCCCAGCAGGAGATGCGGTGAAAGACCGGGAAGCAGGTAACTTCGAACTTTGCTTCGTGGATGATGACTCCTTCTTCATGCAGGGGATGGAAGTGCAGCTGATAGGGGAGCTGGATGTCCGCTACTTTGAGCTGGAGGTCGATGATATCCTTGAGTTGGGGTGGGGCATAGAGGTGGAGTTCCTGGGTGCGTCCGAGCAGGCCCATGCTGGTTAGCAGGCCGATGAGGCCGAAGTAGTGATCGCCGTGGAGGTGGGAAATGAAAATGTGGTTGATCTTGCTGCGCCGGATCTTGTATTTGGCCATCTGCATCTGGGTGCCTTCGCCGCAGTCTATGAGGAAAAATTGTTCATCCATCGTTACCACCTGGGCGGTGGGGTGACGATCAAAAGCAGGTAGAGCGGAGTTATTGCCTAAAATTGTTACGGCCAGCATTAGTCGATTTTAAGGTGACGATCAAAAACTGGACGGAGTCCAGTTGTACTTTCGGCGATGGCCGAAAGTACATCCATTCGGTATTTAGACGACGGGTATGTTCTATCCGCTGCATGGCGGGTCAAGCGAATATAGGGTTAACGCTTATTAAAAGCGTTGAATTGTGTTTAAAATATTTGCAAGATAGGATTTGCCAAAGAGATTGAGGTGGATCAAGAGCGGGTAGAGGTTACATATCTCCCACTGCTCCCGGTAGTTGGGCGGGAGAGGGTAGTGGTGGGCGTAGGCTTCGTAGAAGGCGGGGGCAAAGCCGCCGAAGAGAGTGGTCATGGCCAGGTCGACGCTGCGGTGGCCGAAATATACGGCCGGGTCGATGAGGACGGGCTTGCTGTGGGTATCGCAAAGGAAGTTTCCGCTCCATAGGTCGCCGTGGAGGAGGGAGGGAGGTTCGGGTGGGAAGATCTCGGGGAGGTGCTGGTAGAGGCGTTGGAAATGTCGATGGGCTGTTTCGTCAAGGAGACCGTGGGTCCGGGCGATATGAATCTGGGGTTCGAGGCGGCGGTGGATGAATAATTCGAGCCAGGTGGGGGAAGGGGTGTTGTCCTGGGGGAGGGCGCCCATATAGTTGTTTTCGGGGAGACCGAAGGAAGTGCTGGTGACCTGGTGGAGGAGGGCGAGGGACTGACCGAAATCGCGCCAGAACCGGGGGGACTGGGGGCCGGAGTCGATCCATTCGAGGAGCAGGACCTGGGTATCGCCGACTTGGGAGCAGGCTGCAATGGTGGGGACACGGAATAGCTGCTGCTGGTTTAATAAGGCCAGACCCCTGGCTTCTTTTACAAATAAGTCCGGAAAATCATGAGCATTATTAAACTTACCAAACCATCGTTTGTTATCTTTCGTAAGTACTTGATATGTATCATTGATGGAGCCTCCGCCGATGGGGCGGCAACTCAAAGGGCCGGTAGGCGGGTGGATACCGGAAAGCACGCTTTGAAGGACCTGTTCGATTTCTACTGACAATTATGGGGATGTTTCTTTTCTGACTTTCTGTCCGTTGTCTCTGTTAGGCTGCGTCAACCGTGCAGGGGCATGGGGCCGGTAATGGTTTTTGGTGAGTAGAGGCAGTGCCCAGGACTGGATTCGAACCAGAGGGACGGGAAGGATGGATGGCCGGGGGGGAGGGACGGAGCTGGTGGAAGGACGAAGCCCGGCCGGCAGCCATTCAGGAATTAAAAGTCCGAATCGCCGAGCATTTCCCTTTCGACCTCTTCCAGGTGGACGATATCCCAGGCTTCGCTTTCGGTGGGCGTTACGTTCATCATCTCAAGCAGACCGCTGTCTTCCAGGCTGTTCTCAACCTCGGGAGTGAGCTCGCAGATGACAAAGGAGGCGCTGTTGTCGTAGAAGGACTGCTGGATTTTCACCAGGCATTCGGCGGCCGCATTGTCTACGGAGGTAGTGTCTTTTAGGATTAGAATCACGTTTTTAACGTCTTTTTCAAGGAAGGGGGATAAACATTGCTGCAAATCCTCTGTCATATTAGCAGCAAGAACGGGTTCCTGGATACTAATGGCATGAAATTTTTCTCTGGTATCAATTTTGACTTGCATATACACTTAAAGATTATTAACGGCCGTTAATAAAGAGGCGGAAACAGAAGTCAAAAATATTCGTTATTATTGTATAAAGCTC
>JAFDYG010000317.1 GCA_018267545.1 Bacteroidota bacterium | reverse complement strand
ATGATCGTCAATGCCGAAAAAAGCACCATATAGACGGTTCGTCAAGCCAACATGTCCATGTGTCAGCAACGTGGCCACCATTCTGTGCAGAATTGTAAAAAGGGTGCTTCGGATATGGTTAAAGAGAACACCGTGAAAGGGCGTTTGCTTTGCTGTATATTTCCTGATGGCGAATACAATCTCATCAAAGTGAATAAGAATATGATCGATATTATCTTCCCATCGATTGGCCAACACCTGAAACTGCTCGTGTTCGACCAGTAAATGAGAATAAGTAGACAGTATAATGTCAGTCCACTTGTCCCTACTTAGGGAAGTCTCATTTTCCTGTAGGCAGCTAAAATGAAAAGCAATGAATTTTTTAATACTTATGTCTTTCGATTTTTCATAAATCACCTCCATTACCTTCTGGACTTGTCTATTTTTATCGTCATATTTAAAATTATAGCACCAAGTGCAAATTTGTGATAGCGCCATTACATATTCCAAAGATCTATTTCGTTGCGCAGTCTGAAGAAGCCAAGGAAGTAATTCGGCAAGGCAAAAGTCTGAGAGTTCCTTATTTCCACCGGAATGCCTCGAGTAGTAAAAAAGGTCGTGGATCCAAGTGGGTAGTACCTGATCAATGGTTTCAATAATAAATGGATGCCTGCTTTGTATGAACGCCATCAGTTTGTAAGGCTGAAAGTCCCGTTTGATTTCGGTGCTTACGTCATTGGAAAGAGAATTTAAAATCCAATCAAAACAATAATTGAAATACTTATTTTTGGAAAAGTAAGAAAGAAGAGACCCACCAGCCGTAAACTGAAGATAATCAAGCAAGATAATTGATCGAGGATATACTTGCTTTTGTTTAATCAGATCTGTAATAAAAGATGATGTCCTTTCAGTCATTAATTCTAAGTCTCCTGCCGCACTTTCAAGTTCAGTTTCAAAATGATACAAAACTAATTCTGAAAACCCCCTCGATTCCAGTTTATATGGTACCCGCCAAAAAAAGTGAGATTGGTTGAATGAATGTTCAAATAATGTTGGAAATGATTCTTTCATATTTTATTTCGACGTTATAGCAGATATTAGCAGAAAATATTCTACCCCTTTTGTTTTAATATCAAGAATTGACGGATTGAATATTCTCTGTAGAGTTGACTTCCGAAATCCTGAATGACTCTTGTTGCCTGATTGTCGCCGTAAACGCTGTCATCGATGAATTCAATAAATAAATTTGACCTTCGAATCCTGAGGGCCATTTCCTCTGTCGAAAGGCCATTCTCCGCGTAACTGATTGCTGCTGAAAATATAGATTTCAATCTTTCACTCAGCCTTGCATCTTCATCTACGACGGCTGGCGAGTGCCAGGCTATTTCGCCTCCATTTCTGGAATAAGAGTAGTAATGATCGGAAGAAGAAACACGTTGATGAGGCCTTATGGATATATGCCTTCTTAAAAACGGGATATGACTCAGTAGCGTGGGTAGAGCGTCTTTGTACACTGAAATGTCGTGATAATAAAAGGGATGCAATAGAAATCTGTCTTCACCAAGGTCCGTAAACGATTCGTATTCCTCCAATCGGAGCGTTAGTGGAGCAACATAGTATGCGTTTCCATCACTTATTTCTGCCGTCTTTAGCAGAACATTGTGCTGAAAATCAGTTGCATGGATGGTCCTATCCCGCAATTTAAAGTACAAAGTAGGATTATCGGCAAAACCGTTACGGCTACGAAACTGTCTGATTGCTTGTAACGGGAAGATCTTCGGGGCCGGCCAATACCCTCCCAGGGGCTTAAGTCCCTCCGACACCTTGAACTGAAGGTAAATAGGAATGATACGATCGAATTGTTTGTCGGCGCCGGTCAACTGCTCGTTTTCGTCGATCAACCTAAACGCGTTCTGACCTGGTGGTGTAATTAACCCGAGATACGTTGCGATATCGGATTCTATTTGCTTTTCTGATAGTTCGCTTTTTATCTTGTAGCTCATATTTAATTGTTTAGCCAGACGAGAAAAAATTTATCTCAATATTTCGAGCCTAGCTGCTATGAATTTTCGAGCTTGACGGGCTATATCGTTCCAGTTTACGTCAGAAAGCGCGATCTCAATTTTTTCTTCATGCGGCATTCGGTTTTCTTTTTCCCAGGAGCTGAGCGTAGGATTTGCGTAGGTCGCTATTTGGAAATAGAGGCTGTCGTTCCGAATCCCACCCATGAAAATTGGAACAATCCATTTGTTCTGAATATCAGCCGACCGTACGCCTATGCCATAATAAAATGTGTGCGCTTCGTAATTCTTTTGAATGTCGTCCTGATGGTATTCGAAATTTCCTCCCAACGAATCTTTGATTTCGGTTGCAACCGCCCTAAATGTTTGATATAAGGCGTCAAATAGTTTTCTGTCGCTTTGCTCTTTGAGTTTTGTGGTGTTGTTCGGAGCCGATTTAAATTCCGAAATTTTTTTTGATGAAAAGGTGTCTTCTTCGGTCACGGGCTTAGGCGGCTCGGATACACCATTTTTTTGTAGAGCCGGGAGTCTTTTTTCATAGTAATTTTCAATTAAATCACGTATTTCAGTCCATCGAATTGAATAAATAGAATATTCTTTCTTATAAACGGAGTCGAGATTATGCAAGAACTCGTACCTCCCAAGCAAGTCAAACTGAGGCTGTATCCAATCTTTGTTGGCGCTGTTCAACTGAAACTTAAACATCATCCCGTCAAAGGAAAAAGAAATGCGGGCTACAATAATACGGCTTGTCGACATTGCTACTTCGAGACCATAATGATTCATGTAAGTGTAATTGTCAATGTCCGTCTTACTACCTCCGTTACCGGTGGTGAGACTAGAGCCATATAATTGCGTTATTTTCTTTCGCTCCCGATCGACAATTGCCCCAATTGAATCTACTGCAGCTTTGAATAAGCTGTCTTTCTCGGCAGACGAACTATTGGAGTGAAGTGCTGGAAGATCGCTTTTTGAAGGGGTTGCGTTGTCATTGCTTGATCCGCCCGTGGTTTCGGCAGGTGAAAAGGAATAATCGAAATCCTCTCCTACTGATGAATAGATGCAAGGATTTTGGTCGACATTTTTGTTGTAAAATACTCGGTCGTGTACACGTTCTAGCATTTTAAGTACAGGCAGCCCCGGTGTTTCCAGGAATTCCAATAATGCTTGAGTGTATTCACTGTGCCCCCCCGGTGGGCCATCAGAAGAGGGCTTATTGGCCTCAGTCGAGAAGCAGATAAGCGTTCCATTTCCCGTCGGATTCATTGCCGCCAATCCCTTTTGAAATTTGCCCACCTTTACCGCACGCGGTTCAGGTGGCAAACGGCACGCATCCAGGATGAGGATATTAAGTTTCGCACCCGAGGCTTTCATTCTATTTAAAATATCGGAGACCTTGTAGGTGGTACGGTTCAAAATCACGTCGGAGACGTCATTCCCATCGGTCGGGAAGAGATAATTTTCTCCATTGTTCTGCAAACCATGGCCGGCAAAATAGAATAGTGCTATGTCACAGTTACGTGGGATACTTCTCGCCCAGTCGTCAATGTGTTTGCGAAGATCCGCAACGTTATCGTCAGTATGTACTTGCGGGTGAAAATGGAGATTTGTTAAAGAGGTGCCAATGTCTTTCGCATCATTTGCTGGATTGTGTAATTTCGGATACTTAAAATAATTCCCTACTCCAATGACGAGGGCGGTTCGAACCGGGCTTTTGATTGCATCGTACGAACCTTGAGCAGATACGAATTCAGATTTTAGGAAAAACGCAATCAACGTGACTAGAGGGTAAATAATTCGGGCGGACATATTCATTTATTTACTAGGAACAAAGCTTTTTAACAGTGTGGACAAATCTCCACTAGTCGCGCTGAAAAAATCAGAACGTTGTTTCGAGGTGATTCCATAGGGATTTGCTTCTTTCACGGTAATCGTAAGAGTGTACCAACCAGTTTTCCAGTCACTTTCGACATTCGCAAATGGTATGGCAGTAGTGGGCAGTGTTTGAAACCATCCGGAGTAGTGCGAATTATCCAAAGCCACAGTTTCTTGATAAGTCGGGGCGATCCCTGAAAGGAGGATCGTTGATTCTCCCAGAACGCTGTTTTTTAGTGTAAAGCCGACAGTATCGGAGACCGGGTTCTTCCTGTTGCCCGAGCTTCCGGAAGCTATTTCCTTGTAGTACGCCTCCAATTTAATATCAACGCTGATATCGACGGTTTTGCCGTATTTCCCCCATTTCTTGATTTTGGCTTTTGAATAGGGGAAAAAAAGAGAATCTACTCGAAACCGAAAAAGCCCAGTATGGGGCTCTACCGCAGGAACCAACGTCATGCGCATGGCTGTTTTTCCGGCGTCCATAAGCCTCTCGATTTCAACTATTTTTATATTAAGCGCAGCAGATTGGAGGCTTGCCGTATCGGTAAGAAATAACAGGCCAATACCCGTTTTGGAAGCTGCGTATGTGGCCGTGTACTTTTCCTGTTGTTGTGCAATTAAGACTTTTGCGATGCTGAAGCCTGCTCCGATAACTCCAGGCAAGAGAGAAGGAAGTGACAACGGCGTCGCAGTACTTCGAACGTTTACTGGAGTTTGTGCGGCCTGAATGGTTATCGTCGTGCTCTCTTTGCCATATTTAATCCTATTCCCGTCTTTGTTATAACTGATCAACTGGGCGTGACTGGGTCTTGATGCAACAATGATTAAAATGAAAAGTAATCCTCCGATTTTCGACATGGTCATAGATTTAAGGTGGGGTGTAGCCGGCAAAAATACGATTTTTTGGGGCCTCTTTTCCATCGGTTTAATCGGGCCGACCCACATTTTCAAATCGAGTCAATTGAATGGCCATTTGTCGTTTTTGAAGTTCTACAGCCGCGTCAGTATAATGATTTTGCGTATTGAGGTTCTCATGACCCAAAAATTCTTTAATAAAGTGCGGTGTAGCCCCGGCTGCCAAAACTTGGTTGACAGCCGTCTTTCTGGCAAGACCTGTCGTAGCAATGGGTGGTATTCCGAGGTCTTGGCATATACGCTTCATTCGGGCATTAATTCGCTTAATCACCCGTTTTATGGTGTGATGAGTTTCGACAGCATTCATTTCCTTGTTGAGTACTGGGAAAATATAATTACCGGGAGATTTGTCTTTAGTTCCTAGATAATCGAGGATTTCCCGCAGGTCATCCGAGATAAAGACATCAATGGACTCTTGCTCTCCTTTTGCAGTCAGCTCTGTTTTTGCACGTTCAAAAACAATATAGTTGCCCTGGCAGCAATCCCATGTCAGAAGTAATGCGTCCTTCATATTCATGCCATTCCCGAGGTAAAGAAATTTCCAGTACGCAACTGCTTCCCTTAAATCACAATCGTCTGACTGATAGAAATAGACTGCTGCCAATTGTTGCGGTGTTAAAAACTTTTTTCTTTTTGCAGGCTTAGCAATGACGTATTTGTATCTGCCAAACGGATAATATTTCTTCTTGTCGATTATGCCCTTCGCATCCGCATAGTTGAACATTGCCCTTAAAGTCCGGAGATTTATCCCTACATAGGATCGGGAATTGCCCTTTTCTTTCTGCGATCGCTCATACTGTTTTATAGCAGACACGCTAATCTCGCTAAATCGTTTCAACCCCCAATAGGATTTTAACGAATAGTACGCGGCCTGGTATACTTGGGCGGTCCCGACGCTGCCTTCCTGGAGCAGGTCTTTAATTTTCATTACAAATACATCTAGGATGGAGCCTTTTCCGAGATCTTCGTCTTTTAGGATGTATACTTTTTCCAAAAAAGGGGTGAAATCGAAGTTGTCCGCCGGAGCCGATCCTTCTTTATTCATTCGCTTGCGCGCCCTTATTAATGGGTTGCCCTGTATAAACAGCTGTTCAAATCGATTGAACGAGAATATCTCCAGGCTTCGTGCAAACTCACGGGCTTTGTCCTCCAGCTCTTGGAGCTTATCTCTCTTCTCCCGCAGACTGGCGCTAATGTGCGGCAGTTTCAGCTTTTGCCACTCCTCCAATGTCATGTCATAAATGGTACCATAGGTGTTTGGAACGTCATTGTAGTCAACATACAATTTGACTGGATAGGTTCCATTCTTGATTTTGAGTCTCCGGGTGTCGAGGTCCACGGCGAATGTTGGTATTGTCATATTTGAACGTTTTGTGATATTTACGAAAGTACTCCCACAAGAATTTGCTGGAAATTTGCTAGCAACCAGCAGTTAATTGAGGTTTCTCAACGTCCAAATAAAGATACCGAACAACGCCTTAACTATTTGAAATCAAGTAGTTAAGTAAAATAAGGTTAAATAAGATTCAACTAGATTAAGCTGAAGCAAAAACTTAGGATCTAGCGGAGCAATCCATGTAGGTTCGATTCCTATCATCCGCACAAAGAGGCTTTCGGGCCTCTTTTTTTATTTTATCTCCTCCAGCGCCAGGATGAGGCGATAGAGCATCTCGTTGACGGGTGTAGCGACATTATATTTTTTCCCCAGCTGAATGACGGTGCCCGCGAAAAGGTCGACTTCGCTTTTCCGTCCGGCTTCGATGTCCTGGAGCATGGAGGTTTTTCCTTCGGGGTGGAGGGTATCGAGGATTTTCAGGAAGGTGTCGACGTCGCTGGGTTCGAGGCCGATGTCCATTGCCCGGGAAAGGTGGAGGACTTCTTCGGCGGCAGAGAGCATGAGGCGGCGGGCTTCTCCGTCGCGCTGAAAGGGGCCATAGGGCGCTTTGAGGACGGCCGAGACCTGGTTGATACCCGTGTTCATCATGAACTTCAGCCAGAGGGCTCTTTGCATGTCGACGGGGATCTGGTGGGGGATTTCGGCCCTTTCGAAGAGGTCTTTCACCGCCTGGACCCGGGGGGTGAGGGTCTCGTTGCGTTTCTCGCCAAAGACGACGCGACCGGCGTTGGCGTAGCGAATGGCGTTCCCTTCGCGAACGGCGTCCATACCGAGACCGTAGGAATAAAGAAGATGCTCCATGCCGATCTCGCCGCCGATGATCTCTTCGCTGGAGATGCCGTTGAGCAGGGAGAGGACGATGGTATCCGGGCCGATGAAGGGGCGGATGTCGCGGGCGGCTTGCAGCAGCTGGGTAGATTTGACGGCAACCAGGATGAGGCCGGCGGGTTCTTTGGGTGTGCTGACGTAGGTAAAATCGTAGGCTTTACCATTGATGGTAAAGCCGGATTCTGCTAAAGTTTTTGCACGCTTCGGATCGGCGATGATGCGAACGGAGTCGGGGGACATGTTGTAGAGCTTCTCTGCGTAAATGCTGCCCAGCGCTCCGAGGCCAAGGATATAAACAGAATCGATACGTGCTTTCAAGGTCTGTAGTATGAGGCACGAAGTTACGCCGGATTGATATAACGGACCATACCGAATCCGGGGACAAAGCCGAAGCGTCTGTAAAAGGGCTCGAGGGTTTCCCGGCAGAAGAGTCCGACCAGGGCGTGATGGGTGACGTTTATTTCCAGCCAGCGCGTGAGCTCCTGCATGAGGGCGGAGCCGACGTTGCGTCCCTGCCAGTCTTTGTGGACCATGACGTCCTTGACGTAGTAAAAGCCGATCTTATCTCCCAACAGCAATGCGCACCCGATAACCTGGCCGGTAGTGGTGTCTTCGGCGACGGCGGCGTGGAGGGCGGCGGCAAGTGTAGCCGTTGTCTTTTCGTCGTTGGGGTCCCTCCCCCAGCCTACCCCGACCTGTACCTGCTGGAATTCTTCGATGGTCGGTATGCGGCCGGTGATACGGATAGAGGGAGGGAGCGGCTCGCTGTTTTTTTCTCTTTCGTCCATCCCGCCGGAGAAGCAGATATGGTGTCCGTTGTTGTCGCGGAGGATATACTCGGCCATGCCCCAGGGCTGCTGCTTCAGGGAAGACACGATGTCGGCTTTTTT
>JAFDYG010000316.1 GCA_018267545.1 Bacteroidota bacterium | reverse complement strand
TGATCCCTATCGCAGGTAGCGCCTATACTTATGCTTATACGACCATGGGTGAAGTAGTGGCCTGGATCATCGGCTGGGCCCTGGTCCTGGAATACGCCCTCGGCGCCGCCACCGTATCCATCTCCTGGAGCGAATATCTCAATAAACTGGTGGGGGGAAGCATTCCCTTCGAATGGTGCCACTCTCCTTTCGAAAAAGCGCTGGACGCCGCGGGAGTAATGCACCACGGCATCATCAACATCCCTGCCCTGATTATCCTGGCGGCCCTTTCCCTGCTGCTGATGAAAGGCACCGAGGAATCCGCCACCGTCAACGCCATTATCGTCTTCATCAAGGTGTCCATCGTATTGGTATTCATCGCAATCGGCTGGCAGTTTGTCAACCCGGCCAATCATCATCCTTATATCATTCCCGCCGACGCTCCTCCTGCCACATTGCGGGACGGCTCGCTATACTCTTACGAAAGCTTCTTCCGACACGGTTGGGGAGGTATCCTTTCGGGAGCCGGCATCGTGTTCTTTGCTTTTATCGGCTTCGACGCCGTATCTACCGCAGCACAGGAAGCCAAGAATCCCGCCAAGGATATGCCCATCGGCATCCTCGGTTCCCTGGTTGTCTGCACCATCCTCTACGTCTTATTCTCCTGGGTACTCACCGGCGTCGCTCCCTATACGGACTTCGTCAAGAGCGGCAAAGAAGCCTCCGTCGCCTACGCCATAGAAACCTATATGCATGGTTATCATTGGTTGTCCGTCCTTGTAACGGTCGCCATCCTGGCCGGCTTCTCCTCCGTAATCCTGGTCATGTTGCTCGGCCAAAGCCGCGTATTCTACACCATGGCTACCGACGGCCTGCTGCCCAAAGTATTCTGTGAGCTCCACCCCAAATTCCGCACCCCCTATAAGTCGAACATGATCTTGTTCGTCTTTGTAGGGCTGTTCGCCGGCTTTATCCCGGAAAGCGTAGCCGGTAACCTGACCAGCATCGGCACCCTCTTCGCCTTTATCCTCGTCAGCATCGGCGTGATAATCTTGCGCAAGAGCGACCCCAACCGCGCCCGGCCCTTCAAGACCCCCCTGGTACCCCTCGTACCCATCCTGGGCGTACTGGTTTGTACGGCCATGATCGTCGGGCTTGACACCGCAACCCAGCTAACGGCACTCGTCTGGATGGTCATCGGACTGATCATCTACTTCGGCTACAGCAAAAACCACAGTAAGCTGAAAGCTTAAAAGATAAATTTCCTTAATAGCCCACCGTCAGGTGGGCTTTTTTTTTAACTTTGCCCCCTCAAAAGCAAAATTTATGGGTCGCATATTCGAAGTACGAAAACACGCCATGTTCGCCCGCTGGGACCGAATGGCCAAGCAATTCACCCGTATCGGTAAAGAAATCGCCATTGCCGTCAAGGCCGGAGGTCCCGACCCAGCCACCAACCCCGCCCTGCGCCGCTGCTTCCAGAACGCCAAGAGCGTCAACATGCCCAAGGACCGCGTCGAGGCTGCGATCAAACGCGCCCAGGGTAAGGAAATGGAGAACTACGAAGAAATCCTCTACGAAGGTTATGCCCCCCACGGCGTCGCCGTCCTCGTAGAAACCGCTACCGATAACCACGTCCGTACCGTAGCCAACGTAAAGTCGGTCTTCACCAAGGGCAACGGAGCCCTCGGCAACAGCGGCAGCGTTAGCTTCCAGTTCAAGAAGATGGGCGTCTTCAAGCTGAAACCCGAAGGTCTCTCCGCGGACGATCTCGAGCTGGAGCTCATCGACTTCGGCCTGGAGGAAATGGGCGAAGGTACCGGCGAGCACGACGAACCCGTCCTCATCCTCCGCACCGCCTTCAATGACTTCGGCAGCATGCAAAAAGCCCTCGAAGAAAAAGGCATCACGCCCATCAGCTCGGAAATCGAATGGATCCCCACCAGCACCGTCGAGCTCGGTGAAGAAGCGGCCCAGGACGTTCTGAAGCTGGTCGACAAGCTGGAACAGGACGAAGACGTCCAAAAAGTCTTCCACAACCTGAAGTAAACAAACCCCAATAAAAAAGGCCCCACCCGGGGCCTTTTTCTATCTCAAGTCAATTCT
>JAFDYG010000315.1 GCA_018267545.1 Bacteroidota bacterium | reverse complement strand
GGCGTCAGTGATGCGTTGACGTATGATCCGGAGTCGAGAGTTAATAGTTTTGCCCACGTAAACTACGCGCCGGAGGCCAAGCGGGTCGGCGTTTTGTTATGCATAAATGGAACGGGGATCCTGAATCGGTGGATTCGCGATCTGACGGGGGGAAGGTCTTATGCGCAATTGAACGAAGAGGCGGCTTTATTGAAGCCGGGGAGCGGGGGGCTGAGTGTGCTGCCTTTTGGGAATGGCGCGGAGCGGATCTTTCGCAATCGAATTATCGGAGCTCATTTGCTGGATATCGACCTGAATATTCATGGGCCGGCGCATTTGTACAGAGCAGGGCAGGAAGGGATTGCTTTCTCGTTCCGGTATGGGCTGGACATCATGCGGCAGAACGGGATGAATCCTTCGGTTATCCGGGCGGGTAAGGCGAATATGTTCCTTAGTCCGGTGTTTACCGAGGCGTTTGTAAATGCAACGAATGTGCCGGTGGAGCTTTACAATAGTGATGGAAGTGTCGGGGCTTCGCTTGGTGCGGGGATGGGAGTGGGGGTATTCAAAGATGGAAAGGAAGCGTTTGCGGGGTTGAAGCCGGTGCAATTGGTGGAGCCGAAAGCGGCGGGAGAGTATGATTCATTGTATGCTAAATGGAAACAGAAACTAGAACTTTTTTTAAATAAATAAATTCTCAGCTATGCCAGTTATCACGGGACAGAAGGAATACTTCAAAGGAATAGGACAGGTCAAATATGAAGGAACGGGAACGGACAATCCACTAGCGTATCGCTGGTATGACGCGAATAAGGTTGTGGCGGGTAAAACGATGAAGGACCACCTTCGTCTTGCCGTCGCCTATTGGCATTCTTTTGTCGGTAATGGAGCCGATCCTTTTGGAGAGCCCACGCATTTGTATCCATGGAACGAGAATTCGGATGCGGTGGCGCGCGCCAAGGATAAGATGGATGCGGCCTTCGAATTTATCACGAAGATGGACCTGCCTTACTATTGCTTCCATGATGTAGACGTGGTCGATTATACCAACGATGTAGCGGACAACGAGAAGAGACTTCAGGCGCTGGTCGATTATGCAAAGCAGAAGCAGGCTGCGAGCGGTGTCAAGCTGCTTTGGGGGACAGCCAATCTTTTTTCGAATCGCCGGTATATGAATGGAGCTGCTACGAATCCTGATTTCCAGGTGCTGGCGCATGCTGGTGCACAGGTAAAGGCGGCGTTGGATGCGACGATCGCGCTGGGTGGAGAAAACTACGTATTCTGGGGAGGCAGAGAGGGGTATATGAGTCTTTTGAATACAAACATGAAGAGGGAGCAGGAGCACCTTGCTAAGTTCCTGCATACGGCGAAGGACTATGCGCGCAAGCAGGGATTCAAGGGGACCTTCTTTATCGAGCCCAAGCCTTGTGAACCGACCAAACATCAATATGACTATGATAGCGCTACGGTGATCGGATTTTTGCGTCAGTACGATTTGCTTGGCGACTTTAAATTGAATATCGAGGTCAACCACGCCACGCTGGCGGGTCATACCTTTACGCACGAGCTGCAGGTAGCGGTGGACTCGGGTATGCTGGGTTCGATGGACGCCAATCGCGGCGACTATCAGAATGGCTGGGATACGGATCAGTTCCCCAATAATCTGAACGAGCTGACGGAGGCCATGCTGATCATCCTGGAGGGTGGTGGCTTCAAGGGCGGGGGGATCAACTTCGACGCCAAGCGCCGGAGAAATTCGACCGATGACGCGGACCTGTTCCATGCGCATATCGGTGGGATCGATACGTTTGCAAGGGCGCTGCTGATTGCCGATGCGGTGCTCAGTAAGTCGGACTATAAGAAAATCAGGGCCGAGCGTTATGCGTCCTTCGATAGCGGCAAGGGAGCGGAATTCGAAGCGGGCAAGCTGAGCCTGGAAGACCTGCGGAATCTAGCTGCGTCTAACGGCGAGCCCAAGGTGATCAGTGGCCGCCAGGAATACCTGGAAAATCTGATCAACAGGTTTATATAAAATAATAAGAATATGAGCAATTGGCCGATGTATATCGGCCAATTGTCTTATTTTTAGAACTTCACTACACCTAAACATAACATCGCTACCATATGCAAATGTTACAAAGGCTCGACTACATTGTTTTCCTCATCTACTTCGTCATTGTTGCCTTTTATGGCTTTTGGATCTACAACCGCAAAAAAGCCGCTCAAACCAATTCCAAAGACTACTTCCTGGCGGAAGGTTCGCTGACCTGGTGGGCCATCGGCGCCTCGCTGATCGCCTCCAATATCTCCGCCGAGCAGATGATCGGGATGAGTGGTTCGGGTTTCCGGCTGGGGCTGGCGATCTCGACGTATGAGTGGATGGCGGCGGCGACCCTGGTCATTGTAGCGGTGTTTTTCATACCGGTGTATCTGAAGAATAAGATCTATACGATGCCGCAGTTTTTGAGTCAGCGGTATAACGGGACGGTGGCGATGATTATGGCGATTTTCTGGCTGGCCTTGTATATCGTGGTCAACCTGATGTCGATTCTTTATCTGGGGGCGCTTGCGATCAGCGGTATCTCGGGTATCAGCATCTATACCTGTATCTTTTTGCTGGCGGTCTTTTCTATTATCATCACGTTGGGTGGGATGAAGGTAATTGGATATACGGATGTTATCCAGGTGTTTTTTCTCATTTTAGGCGGACTTGTAGCGACCTGGATCGCCTTGCACCTGGTGGCCGAGAAATCGGGTCAGTCGGGTCTGCT
>JAFDYG010000314.1 GCA_018267545.1 Bacteroidota bacterium | reverse complement strand
GCGGGATGGGCATCGGCCTGGCACTGGACTTTCACAAATCCAGGAGCAGGTCTCTGAAAATGCCTTAAATTTCTATCTTAATCGTAAATTTGCCGCTAAATCAATTCATTCCTCTGTATGAAGATTGCGCTTATAGGTTATGGCAAAATGGGACATGCGATCGAAGAGATTGCTGTTTCGAGGGGCCACGAGATCGTGTTAAAAGTTTCGATCGATAATCTGGAAGATAATACGGTAGCCAATATCCGGAAGGCCGACGTGGCTATCGAGTTCACGGGTCCGGAAAGCGCCTATGAAAATGTGCTTCGTTGTTTCGAAGCGGGTGTACCCGTCGTCAGCGGCTCTACAGGCTGGCTGGATAAGCTGGCAGCAGCCGAATCGGTCTGCCGGCAATCGAAGGGCGCGCTGCTGTATACCAGCAATTTCAGCGTAGGCGTCAATATCTTCTTCGAGGTCAATAAGCGTCTGGCGGCTTTGATGGCGCCGCATGATGATTATGAGGTCCGGCTAACGGAGATACACCATACGCAAAAGAAGGACGCCCCCAGCGGAACCGCCATTAGTCTGGCGGGGCAGATATTGGAAAAAATTCACCGGAAAAAGGGATGGGTCAATCATATTAGTGATAACTTAGATGAATTGGAGATACTGAGCGAGAGGATCGACCCTGCACCAGGCACCCACCGGGTCGAATACAGTTCCGATATCGATACGATCGAGATTATCCATACGGCTCACAACCGTAAGGGATTTGCAACCGGAGCGGTGCTGGCTGCCGAATTTATCGCCGGCAAGCAAGGCCTGTTCCAGATGAGCGATGTGCTGGGCTTTTAGCGGCGCAGAATGAATCATGCTTGTTCAACTTAAATGAATTCTACAAAAGAAAGGATAAACAATGCTTTCCAAAAAAACCCAATATGCTTTCCAGGCCTTGATGTACCTGGCAGAAAAAGAAAAGGATGAGCCGGTGCTGATCGCCGAGATCGCCAGGAAGAAAAAGATCCCGCTCAAGTTCCTGGAGAATATTCTGCTGGAGCTAAAGAATGCAGGCATCCTGGAAAGTAAAAAGGGCAAGGGCGGCGGATATTATTTCGCCAAAAATCCCAAGGACGTGCCCCTGGCAACGATCATGCGATTGCTGGATGGTCCCATCTCTCTCCTACCCTGCGTCAGCCTCTATTTCTACGAACGTTGCAAAAACTGTGACGAGAAAAGCTGCGGCCTTCATACCGTTATGTCTCAGGTACGGGATGCCAATCTAAAGATTCTCGAGAAGAAGACGATCGCCGATCTGGCTCGCGGCTGATTCTTCAACCGGGATTAAGCGCTCTCTTTTCAAGGCTGAGAAAGTGGTTCCTGCATACACGCCCGGCAATATCCAGCAAATGCTCGATTCGGCTCGTCAGCTCTACTACTTCCTTTTCGGATACCATATACTGATCTTTGTAGCGGGCATCTACATAGCCGGATAATAAAAGACGGAAAAGATATTCTTCATCGGGACTGTCCTTGGGGAACAGGGATGCGAGCTCGATCGAGAACCGGTTGGTATAACGCCGCAGCTTGTCGAGATTGTGCGTAGTAGGCTTGTATCCGGTAAAAGCCAGCAGGATGGCTTGATAGATCTGCTCGGCCGCCTGGTGCAGCATAAAAGTGGCGATCTTCCATTCCCGCTGCTGCAAATTGAAACGGGCGCTTTTAAAAAAAGCAAATGCCTGTCCGGACCAGCGGTCAAAGTCTTTCTCTGCAAGTTGTCTGACCTGTTCAAAATCAGGCAGGCTGGCCTTTTCGAGTAAAGTTTTTTTATTATCGTAGACCAGTATTCCCTCCATACAAGTCGTAGAAAAGAAATACTGTCTTGCGGCCAGCTGCCGGTTGACATAGTCGATATCGTGTACGATCGTCGTCACCGGGCCTACGTGCCGGCATCGGTTTTCGAGAATATCCTGCAGCTCATAATCCGAACGGCGATCCTGTGCATGAGTAACGACCAGCAGGTCGAAGGGCGCCGCAACAGACGGCGCACCCTGGTTAAAAAGGGCTGCGGCTCCGGGGACACTATGGACTCCAAAAAGAATGATCTTTTCGGGGTGGACGGCTTTTATAATAAGCCCAACTACATCCTTTAGCTGTTTTCGCTGAAGGAAGGACAGGTGTTTTAATGAAGTATTCATGGCAAAGGGACGTTTCTAGCAACTTAATTGGCTATATTTGTGGTAACGATTTGGAATAATGATTCAAATCTAGCTATTTTTTTGGTCTTAGATCAAGAAAATGGATGCTAATATTTTTGGCGAACAATTTTATTGCTATGCATTTTTTAGGAAAAAATCTCAGATACCTTCGCAAACAATCGTCTAAGACTCAGTCTGAGATTGCGTCTTTGATAAAGAAGGGTCAGACGACAGTGGGAAATTGGGAGAATGGCATCAGCGAGCCCAATCTGGAAGAGCTACTTGTCATCAGCAATTATTTTGATATTCCACTGGATACATTATTGAAGGTCGACCTGTCGGAAGTAAATGTCTATCAGCGGCAAGGTTCTTCGGGCGCTGCCTCGTACGATCATTCCGAAACGGAAGCTTTACAAGTCAGGGAAGACAAGCTGAGCTATGTGCTGCAAGAGATAAAAAGCATCCGTGAGGAGATGGAACGGATTCATGCACGGCTGCCCGAAAACAAATAAAAAAGCCGGCTAGCGCTGATTGTCTTGCCGGCTTTATGTTTTATGTGGTCGGTCTGCTATGCGTGGATGGCTTTTTTTACGGCAGCAATAGCGCCGTCGATGTGTCCATAGGCCCTAGCCTGAAGGCCCTGGGCAAAACGATTGTCCTCATCGTGGCTGATGTCCTGGCGCGCCTTGCGCAGGAAGTCCAGAGAAGCATGTAAGCGGCCTGGATGGTCGGGGTGTTCATCCAGCGGGGGGTGGTCTTCCAGATTTTTACCGTCTTCTATGGAAGCTTTTTTGATCTCGTTGATGGCTGCATCGATGCGGCGAACGGCTTCAATTTCATCGACCGTCTGCTGCCAGTTGCCCGGACGATGCTCGATCATCCATCGGGCGGCCCGAAGATCGGACAGCGCGTGGAGATAATAAGGGTGTT
>JAFDYG010000313.1 GCA_018267545.1 Bacteroidota bacterium | reverse complement strand
ATATTGGCATTGCTGTATCATACGGGGATGCGGTTGAGTGAGCTGGTGGGACTGAAGGAGCGGCAGGTCGATGGGGGGAACAGGGTGGTCAAGGTATTGGGGAAGGGGAATAAGGAGCGGGTGATACCGGTGAGCGCGGTGCTGATCGCGGCGGTAGGGGAGTACTGTGCGAAGAAGCGGGCGGAGCTGGAGGCGCCGGATACGGAGTATCTGTTAGTAGGGGGGAAGGGGAAGAAGCTCTATCCTAAGTATGTATATAGGGTGGTTAAAAGTTATCTGGAGCAGGTAACGACGATCGATCAGAAGAGTCCGCACGTGCTGCGGCATACGTTTGCCACGCATTTGATGAATGCGGGAGCGGAGCTGAATGCTGTGAAGGAATTGTTAGGGCATGCGAGCCTTGCTGCTACGCAGGTCTACACACACAATACTATCGAAAAATTGAAAGATATCTATAAGAAAGCGCATCCCAAGGCGTAGGTGAGGAGAATCATCCGCGGGTATGAGATTTGTTTATATAAGAGTGGATGAGTTAGGGTATTATTGTATCGGCAATGAAGAATTTTTTTAACGGTTTCGACACTATAAAGTGTTTGTTTTATTTGGAAAAAACCTTTTGAAAGATTAACTTCATTGTCCCACCAAACCTATACAGAAACAGGGTTTGTTTGAGCAAAGTGGTACGACCACTAATCTACCTTATCCTTTAGTTCTCGAGCAGAAGTTAGTTCTTTAATTTATTGTTCACTGATTTAAAAATGGGATGCTATGAACGTAAACATTCAAACTGTGCACTTTGATGCAGACGGTAAATTGGTAGATTACGTAAACAAAAAAATGGCTAAGTTAAGCACGTTCCATGACAGAATCGTCAAGGTAGATGTGTTCCTCAAGCTGGACAATGTGGTACACAACATCAAGGACAAGATCGCTGAGATCAGGGTCCATGTTCCCAAACATCACTTCTTTGTAAAATGTTCCTCAAAATCCTTCGAAGAATCTTTTGACAGTGCGTTTGAGTCGCTAGTCAATCAGGTTAAGAGAAAAAAAGACAAACAGCTGGCATAATAAAAAACATTAACATTAACTCAGGGTGTTCTCGTAAAGAGAGCACCCTTTTTCATTTCTGGTAGGTTATGAGACCGGGAAGCGGAGATTTTGTAAAAAAACACAGAAAAACAGAGTTAAAATTTTTGATTTTCACTTTTATACATACCTTTGCCTTCCCAAAAAAAACGGTAGATCAGTGTTTTAAGGGTTTGGGATAACCGAGCGTAGCGAAGGTTATGAATGAGGAGAACCGTGGCGAAGCAGGTTCGACGAAGTTCTTATAAGCCGAAGTAGCTCAGTTGGTAGAGCAACTGATTTGTAATCAGTAGGTCGGGGGTTCGACTCCCTTCTTCGGCTCTGAAGGGAGGATGTGCTCCCAAATTGTTTTAGCCGGGCAAGTAGCCAAGTGGCCAACGGCAACAGACTGTAAATCTGTCCTCTTCGGAGTTCGGTGGTTCGAATCCATCCTTGCCCACAAAGTCTTTCGTCCGAATACCCTGCTGCGGCGGGGTAGCGGCAAAACTAGAGAGTGTTCTTTTTAAGAATGTGAAATGCGGAAGTAGCTCAGTTGGTAGAGCGACAGCCTTCCAAGCTGTAGGTCGCGGGTTCGAACCTCGTCTTCCGCTCCGCGGTTCCAAATTATTTGGACTGGAGTTAGTTTCTGGATTGACTCACCAGGCCGGCCGATGGTGAATAGCCTGAGGTAAAAAAGCCGTTGTAGCTCAGGGGTAGAGCACTTCCTTGGTAAGGAAGAGGTCGTGAGTTCAATTCTCATCAACGGCTCTAGTTTTTTGAGATTTTGAAGATAGTATTGAATAACAGGTTTCTTTCAGCCAGAAGGTGGTATGAAGGGGCCTTATAGGAATTTTAAAACACAACTTTAAAAACAGATAACAATGTCAAAAGAGACCTTCAAGAGGGACAAACCCCACGTTAACGTTGGTACGATTGGTCACGTTGACCATGGTAAAACCACTTTGACT
>JAFDYG010000312.1 GCA_018267545.1 Bacteroidota bacterium | reverse complement strand
TAAGTTGTTCAAATAGGCTGATTATTGTTATATTTTACTTTTTTTAATACAAATGTAAGTTGTTGATTTTTATTAACTTGATTTAGAGAGCGGCTTGGTTTTTTGCTTTATTTCTTATACTAAGCGAATATAAATTGCAGTCTCCTCCTCTTATTATTTCCTTCGCTATATATGTACAAGATTATTGCCTGCTTTTGCTTATTACTTTGTTTTTGTGTTGTTGAAGCGCAGGAGACCATTCAAACAGGGAAGGTGAAATTGACTGTAGGTTTAGATCGCGAAGGGACACCGGTGTATTCGGTCAGCCTGGGGGACCGGCCGGTGGTCCTGCCTTCCCGGATGGGTTTTGCGTTGAAGGAAGACAGCTTGTTTTACAAGGGGTTTGTGTGGAAGGGGGTAGAACGAAGGACGGTGGATGAGACCTGGCAGCCGGTGTGGGGAGAGGTTAGGGACATCCGTAATCGTTACGAGGAGCTGACGGTTCACCTGGAGAAGGGGGATCGGCTGCTGGACATTGTGTTCCGGGTGTTTGAGGACGGGGTCGGGTTTCGATACGTTTTTCCACGGCAAGCGGGCTTGAAATATTTTGTCGTCAGTGACGAGCTGACGCAGTTTGCGTTGGCGGGGGATCATAAGACGTTTTGGATCCCGGGGGATTACGATACCAATGAGTACCCGTATACGACGTCGAAGCTGAGCCAGGTGGACAATGCTTCTTTGGTGGCGGCTTCGACGGATATTGCGGTGCGGGTGGCGCCGGACCCTCAGTCGGTGCAGACGCCGTTGATGATGAAGACGGCGGATGGGCTTTACCTGAATATTCATGAGGCGGGGCTGGTGGGTTATTCGGCGATGCAGCTGCATGTCGATACTAAGCGCTTTGTCTTGTCGGCGGAGCTGGTGCCGGATGCGGTGGGGAATAAGGCGTATTTGCATGCGCCTTTTGCGACGCCGTGGCGGACGGTTATTGTTAGCGACAAGGCTGCAGATATATTGGCGTCGAAAATGATTTTGAACTTGAATGAGCCGTCGAAGGTGGTGCGGACGGATTGGATACATCCGACGAAGTTTGTGGGGGTGTGGTGGGAGATGCAGACGGGGAAGGGGACGTGGAGCTATTCGGATTATCCGGACAGTGTTGTGCGGGGAGGTGGGCTGGTTCCGAGCGGGAAGCATAGCGCAAATACGGCGAATGTGAAGCGGTATATTGATTTTGCCGCGGCTAATCGTATTGGGGCTGTGCTGGTGGAGGGTTGGAATGTGGGTTGGGAGGATTGGTTTGGGAACTGGAAGGAGAATGTCTTCGACTTTGTGACGCCTTATCCGGATTTCGATGTGAAGGAAATTACTTCTTATGCTGCTTCGAAGGGGGTGGCGATGATCATGCATAATGAAACCTCTGGTTCGGCGACGAATTATGAGCGGCAGATGGATACGGCTTTCCGGTTTATGGCGAATTGGGGGTATCATTCTGTGAAGACGGGTTATGTGGGAAAGATTATCCCTCGCGGCGAGCATCATGATGGACAGTGGATGGTCGATCACTATGTACGTGTGGCGGAGAAGGCGGCGCAGTACCAGGTGATGCTGGATGCGCATGAGCCGGTACGGCCTACGGGTTTGCAGCGGACCTATCCGAACTGGATGGCCTGTGAGGCTTCGCGGGGGAACGAGTACAATGCGTTTAGCAACGGGAATGCGCCGGAGCATGAGACGATACTGCCATTTACCCGATTGATGGGTGGTCCGATGGATTATACGCCGGGTATTTTCAAGCTACGGGGATATTCTCCGGTACCGGGGCGGCAGGTGCATACGACGCTTGCCAAGCAGCTGGCTTTGTATGTGACTTTGTATAGCCCGTTGCAGATGGCGGCGGACCTGCCGGAAAATTATTCGGCGCATATGGACGCTTTTCAGTTTATCAAGGATGTGCCGGTGGATTGGGACGATACGAAGATTTTGGAGGCGGAGCCGGGGGATTATCTGACGATTGTCCGTAAGGAGAAGGGGAAGGAGAATTGGTTTTTGGGGGCGGTGACGGATGAACAGGCGCGGACGATGAGTGTATCGCTTGGTTTCTTGGCGAAAGGGAAGAAGTATAAGGCGATAATATATAAAGATGGTTTAGGCGCTGATTGGAAAAGCAATCCGGAGGTCTATGCGATAGAGACGCTGACGGTGGATAGCGGGTCGAAGCTGATGGTTAAGCTGGCCCCGGGTGGGGGTGCGGCGGTGAGCATGGTGCCGTTGTGATAAGGGTTACACCGTTTTGATTTCCATTATTCGCTGTTCGAACTCATCGTTGGGGACGACGGATTTATTTTTTATCCTGGTTTTATATGTGTTGATGGTATTGACCGAGTATTCGAGGATTCGGGCGATCTTTTCGTTCTCGTGGATGCCCATGCGGATGAGGGCGAAGATACGCAGGTCGGTATTGAGAAATTCGTTGTCTTTTAGCTGGATGCGGTCTTCGGGGCGGAAGAGGTCGTTGAAGCGTTGGATGAAGTCGGGGAAGAGGCGGAGGAAGACTTTGTCGAAATTCTGGAGGAGATCGTCCTTTTCTTTCTTTAAGTTAGTATTATTGACCAGTGCGATGACCTCTTCCCATTTGCGATAGGCGATCTTTTGCTCGAGAGCTTTTTTAAATTTTTCGATCTTGGCAAAGACCTCGGAGTCGGCATTGAAGAAATAGCC
>JAFDYG010000311.1 GCA_018267545.1 Bacteroidota bacterium | reverse complement strand
GACCCCGTCAAATCCTTTCTCTTTAGTGTTCCATAACCTACGACAACGACCTGGTCCAGGGAAGCGCCGGACTGGGTCATCTTGACTACCAGCGAAAGCGTAGCGCTTTCCTTCAAATTGTAGCCGCCCAGCGTCTGCTTCTCGAAGCCAACCATGGTAAACGTCAGGCTGTAAGGCCCGCCCGGCGTCAACCGGGAAAAAACAAAATTTCCACTGCTATCAGTGGAAGTTCCGGTCGTAAAATTTGTCCTGGCATTTCGGATGACGACAGACACACCCGCCAATGGCTCATTGTTGGCGTTGTGGACCTCTCCCCTTACCAAGCCAGCCCGCTCCTGAGCATAAAGACCGGAAACCTGCAAAATAGAAAGAATTAGGACCAGGGTGCGGAGACAAACCCTGACCTGGAGTCCGAAGAATTTCATATAACAGCAGTTTTGTTGTGAATAAAAATTCTACTGCCCAGCCGGCAGGCGCCAGCCTGGACAACAATCGTTATTTCATATTACACCAATACGATTAAACGGATTGCAACCCTTACAGCGTTATGAACTATTTCTACTTATCCCGGAATGAAATTTTTTTATCTCGGAACCCACTCTATAAAATCGACCCTCGCCGATTCTCCTCCATTGGCCACACCCACCAGCTTGATTTCAGCGCCCTTCTTGATCTTCACACCATTAAGCCGCTTCCTCTTCCAGCAGGCCACGTCCTCCGAAAGGTCCCATTTCGCCTTCTGCTTCCCATCGACAAATAACGCAAGGCTCCCATGCCCATCTTTTTCGTCCGCATAGGAGACGATCAGGTCGTAAACGCCATCCGACTGGTCGAACTTAGCCACAGCCGTTCCCGTTCCCTTCGTCTGTATCCCATCCTCATTCAAATAAACACCAGCCTCATACCCCGTCAGCTGCATCTTCTCCGCCTCTACCCCCAGCACCGGCTTGAACCCGGCCACTCCCGCTTCGCTCAGCCCATTACGAAAAGCCCTCAGCTTCGAAAAAGTAGCGCCGTCATAGTGTTTTATCCCCACTCCTCTTGCGCCCGCATCCACCGAGATCTTGATGCTCGACCGTACCATATCGGGATTGGTCAGCAGCCTCGCCGGAACCCCTGCAACCACCAGCTTATCCTTTCCCATATAGTATAGAGTAGTAGCAATTCTGGATTGCCTGTCCGTCTTCTGATACCCGTTCTGCTCGGTATGCGTTGACAAATGCACCGAGTTGATATTCTTCGTCAGCTCCTCCAGCGTAAGTCCCGAAGACCGGTCATTCAGATCGTTGAGCCGGAAATCGATGGCTGCGTTTTCCTGATGAATCCTGTCCGTCACCAGCTTGTAAATCTCGGTCGTGGAGGCCCGCCGGAACGCCAGCCACTGGTTCAGCTGTGGCTGCGCATAAGGGTTATCCTTTAGAATAACACGCGCAGCCTCCATATCGAAACCCGCCGCCTTCGCTTTCTCCTTGCACGAAGGACAGAAACAGGTTCCGTCACGCGGGTCATCGGACCGCGTAAACAAAAGCATACAGGTTTGTATATAGTCTACGTCATAGTGCTTTGCAATATCCCCATACAGGTTCTGCAGATACGCCCGCACATCCGGATTATTCGGGCAGGGCCGATCGACCATTTTATCGTTGATATCCCGCTGCTTGAACTCCGGATGCTCATTCAAATACGAAACCGGAATATAGGTATGCGACACCTCCACCCCCGCCCTCAGTCCCCTCGCACGCGCACTATCGATCACGATCTTTAGATAGTCCGTTTGATTCAGCCAGTCGAAAGCCGAGAACAATGGTTTTATCTTCCCATAAGAACCCAGATCAGGTTTGAAATAAACCCTCGAATCCTCCGCCATCCACTCCGTCCTCGCCGGATTGTGGATATAGAAGAACGAGCCGGGCAGGTGATCGCTGTTGAACGGCCGCCGCTCCTCATGCATCACCGCAATCAGGTACACCGAGTTTACCCCCGCCATACCGGTCAGGTTATCGAGTATCGTCGTCATCCCCTCGTCGTGTACGTCCCAGGGATAAAGGCTCGCACCCACTTCAAAAGCCGGCTGCGGAACAGCCTTCTGCGCAATCACCTCTCTTCCCGCCGCCAATGCCAGCGCAAAAAAAATTATAACCTTCATAGATTAGTTTTTTAATTCTCCATCTCCCATTTGGCATCCGTCCCCTCTCCCATCTCCAGCACGAGCGTACCACCTTTCAGCAGGTCCTCATGAGAGAAGGAAAGTGAACGCAACGCCTTTCCATTCAGCGTAGCCGACTGAATGTACTTATTGGTGCGGGAACACTTGTTTGCAATCAGTGTGAATTTCTTGCCATTCGGCAGGTCGATGGTGACCTTCGAAAATACCGGGCTCGTGATGGTATATCGCGGAATCCCCGGAACTACCGGGAAGAAGCCCATCGCAGAGAAGACGACAAAAGAAGACATCGAGCCCCCATCCTCATCCCCCGGCACACCAAAGATATTATCCTGGAACCAGGTGTCCAGGATCAGCCTGGTATACTTCTGCGTCTTCCACGGCGCATGCGTATAATTGAAGAAATAAGGGATAAAGAAGCTCACCTGGTTACCCATCCCCATCTGGCCGATCATCCCCGTTTCATTGGGAAACTTTGCCCAGAAGTCCGGCTTGCTGCGATCCAGCCCCTCGCGGAACAACTGGTCCAGCTGCTGCTCCATCTTATCGGGCCCGCCGCAAAGCTCCCGCAGCCCCTTGATGTCCTGCTGCACGTTCCATTTATAGGTCCAGCCATTATTTTCGTTATAGTAGGCGAATCCGTTGCCCCCCCCGTCGAATTTCGGGTCGATCTCAATCCAGTCTCCCTTCGCATCCTTCGGCATAAACAGCATGTATTTGTCCCACCATAGATTTTTATAGTTTTGCGTCCTCGGGGCGAATCTCGCCTGGATATCCTTCTTCCCCAGCTCTCCCGCCAGCTCGCTCACCGCCCAGCTGTCATAGCTGTCTTCCAGCGTTACCGCAACGGATGACCGCACCTGCCCCTTCTTCTGCGACGCAAATGGATCGCTTTCCTCTTCCCCCGGACGAAGACCAGGATAAAAACCATTTTTATCGTAGAAATCTTCCAGGGCCCCGCGAGGTCCATTCCGGAAAGGCAGCAGCGTAGCCTTGTCCTCATTCTTCACCATGCCTTCGAACGCCTTTTCGACATCGAAATTCCGGATACCCTTTCGGTACGCATCGAGGAACATAACGGACGAATGAAAAGCGAACATACCCGGCCTGTCGCCATAAGGCCTCGGATACTCCGGCATCCATCCATCCTGCTCATACATCGTTACATACGACTGCAGCATATCCGCTTCCTTCGCAGGATCCAGTATCATCCGCAACGGATGCAATGCGATATAATTCCCCCAGGTATAGTCATCCGTATAAAAAGGACGCTTGTCGGAATGCACTTTCTTATCGTATCCGCTGAAATAGCTCCCGCCTTCGGAAATGTCCACCATACGGGCATTACAACGATACAATGCGGTATAGAAGGTACGCCGCTGGGCTTCCGTCCCGCCTTCGACCTTTATCTGACCAGCCACCTTCTGCCAGGCGGCAGTCCCCTTATCCCGAACCTGCTCGAAAGTCGCGCTCTTTATCTCGGTCTCGAAATTCTTCTTTGCCTGCTCGATACTGATAAAGGAAATGGCATACCGGAACTCGACCGTTGCACCCGCCGACTTCCCATAGCTGAACCAGGCACGCTGGCCGTCTACCTTCTTAGGCGCTTCCGGTCTCCCGCTGACCGTATATCTTCCCCAGTCCTTCTCTCCTTCCTTTATACCGCTCTGCGGATTACCCGATACCTCTCCGTAGATATAGGCCTTGCCTTCCTGCGAGTGGATCGCATCGTTTACCTTCTCCGTACCGGTGATCACTTTACCGCTGACCTGGTACTCTCCCTTTTCATAATAATGGGAAAACAACAGGTTCTTCTCTACGCCCGCCGGGAAACGGAACCGGTAAATACCGCCCTTTTTCCCAGCCGTATACTCCAGCAATACATTATCATCCGTCAGCCGCACCGAATAGTACCAGGGTTTCGCCACTTCGTAGTCATGATCGTAGTTGAGCCGGCGAAACCAGCCCGTATCGGTCACCTCACCCACCGAAGGTTTCACCCCGAAAACCATCTGCGGAGTGATGATATTGGTAACCATCGCTGGAAAATCTGTTATCTGCATATCCAGATGGTCCTGTCTCCTCGGAAATACCCGGACCGCCTGATTCGGCAGGTGTACCACCGGCCGGTTCGTATTCAGAAGCGGCGCCACATTTCCGATAAACGGATCGATATAGTCCGCCGGGCTGCGCTCCTGGCCGCTGACCAGTCCGCCCGACAACAAGCTCAGAAATAAAATAAAAGATGTTTTTCTCATGGCAATTCCCATTTTGCTTTTGTCGACTCACCCATTTCCAGCACCAGCGTTCCTCCTTTCATCAGCTCATCATGTGAAAACGAAAGCGATCGCAACGGCTTCCCGTTTAGCGTTGCCGACTGAATATATTTATTGGTTCTCGAACATTTATTGGCGATCAGCGTAAACTTCCTGCCATTCGGCAGATCGATGCTTACCCTGGAAAAAATCGGGCTGGTAATCGTATAGGTAGGAATACCCGGTGTCAAAGGAAAAAAGCCCATTGCCGAGAATACCACAAACGATGACATCGAACCCCCATCTTCATCCCCCGGCACGCCAAAGGCATTGTCCTTGAACCAGGTATCGAGCAATAACCTCGTATACTTCTGCGTCTTCCAGGGAGCATTGGTATAGTTGTAGATATACGGTATATGAAACGTCACCTGGTTGCCCATGCCCTGCCGGCCGATGAGCGCCGTCTGGTCGGGGAACTTCTCCCAGAATTCGAACTTGCTACGACCCACGCCTTCGGTAAAGAGCTGATCCAGCTTGGCCTCCATCTTGTCAGGGCCGCCCATCAGGTCTCTGAGTCCCTTCAGGTCGTGCTGAACATACCACAGATAGCTCCATCCATTGTTTTCGTTATAGTAGTCCAGCCCCGCATGACCACCGTCGAACAACGGGTCGATATCGATCCAGTTTCCATTGGCGTCTTTCGGCATAAACATTCCTGGCTTATCCCACCAGACATTCTTGTAATTTTTCGCCCTCGGAGCAAAACGGTCCTGAATATCCTTCTTCCCCAGCTCCCCCGCCAGCTCACTGACGGCCCAGCTGTCATAGCTATCCCCCAGCGTGACGGCCACAGCAGACCTCTTCGTTCCCTTTTTTGCCATGGCAACAGGATCCGTTTCCGCTTCCCCCGGATGCAGGGCCGGATAGTACCCATGGGCATAATAGAAGTCTTCCAGCTGCCCCTTGGGACCATTCCGGTGAGGCAGCAAAGTCGCCTGCTCCTCATTCTTCACATTCCCTTCCAGCGCCTTCGCCGCATCGAAGTTTCGAACACCCTTCCGGTATGCATCCAGGAACATGATCGAAGAATGCATCGCAAACATGCCCGGCCGGTCACCAAAATGTTTCGGATATTCCGGCATCCATCCTTCCTGCTCGTACATCCTTACATAGGACTGAAGCATGTCCGCTTCCCGCGCCGGGTCGAGGATGATTCGCAGGGGATGCATCGCGATGTAATTTCCCCAGGAATAGTCATCGGTATAAAAAGTCCTCTTCTCCGTGTGGACCTTCTTATCATAGCCGCTGAAATAGCTTCCGTCTTCGGTAATATCGACCATCCGCGCATAGCAGCGATAGAGCGCCGTATAAAAGCTTCGCCGCTGAGACTCGGTGCCTCCTTCGACTTGGATCTTATCGATCACCTTCGACCAGGCCATCTTCGCCTTGTCCCGCAGCTGATCGAAGCTAACCCCCGTCAGCTCCCGATCGTAGTTTTTCTTGGCCTGTTCGATACTGACGAATGAAACGGCATATCGAAATTCGACGACATTCGCATCCTTCTCGCTATAGCTGGCCCAGACGCGCTTGCCTTTCATATAGGTGGTCTTGGGTACCGCCCCCAGCACGGAATACTTCCCCCAATCCTTGTCCCCATCCTTCGTACCCGTCTCGGGACTGCCCGAAAAGACGCCATAGAAATAGGCCACACCCCGCTGCGAATGAATCGCATCGTCGACCTGCTCCACGCCTGTTACCACGCGCCCGTCCTTTATATCGTACTCACCGCCGGGATAGTAGTGCGAAAGCAGCAGATTCTTCTTCACCCCTGCGGGAAAGCTAAACCGGTAGATCCCCGTCTTCTCCCCCGTAGTAACTTCGGTCTTGACCCGGTCGTCGGTCAGCAATACCGAATAATACCAGGGTTTCGATACCTCGAAGTCGTGATCATAGGTGAGCCGTCTGTACCAGCCCGTATCGGTTACTTCTCCGATCGATGGCTTGATCCCAAAGACCATCTGCGGCGTAATGATATTGGTCACCAGCATCGGAAAATCCGTGATCTGCATATCCAGGTGGTCCTGCCGTCTCGGAAAGACCCGCACCATATGATTCGGAAGCTGTACCACCGGCCGGTTGGAATTGAGAAGCGGCGCTACATTACCTATCAGGGGATCGATATAGTCGATGCTTTGCTTGACCTGCGCGCTTGCCGGTAAGGCCGCCAGGCTTAGGAGCAGCCCGGCAGCGCCTATCAGTTTGTTAATCATAATCTTTATTTTAATTCCTCCCTATTAATCGTAACCCTCATTCTGCGGCAGCACCGAAGGATCATTGATGATTTGTATTTCGATCAGCGGAATCGGCCAAACCGCATGGTAGGCCTTCATCCCATAAGGCGTCATCACCGTCAGCGCACGCCCCGTCCGAATCAGGTCGAACCAGCGGACGCCTTCCATACCCAGCTCGAACCGGCGCTCGTTATAGATAGCCGTCCGCGCATCATCCTTGGACAACGCAGTGGAAAGATCCGGCAAGCCCGCACGCTGGCGAATCTGGTTGACATAAGGAATGGCCTGCGCCGTCTTACCATTCTCGTTCAGCGCTTCCGCATACATCAGCAATACGTCCCCATAACGGATCACCTTCCAGTTCACCTTGCTGTCGTTGAGCGCGGGAGTAGCCGCCAGGTATTTCTTGGTAAATGTGGCGATCTGCAGGAAGCCCTGGAAAACGCCATTGTTGTCGTAATAACCTTTGGCCACCGTAACATCCCTCCGTTTGTCGTTCGGGTCGAAGGCGTTGAAGTACTCGACGGTCGGCGTATTCATCTCACCCGCTCCGCCTTTGACTCCATAAAAGGCGTCAGCAGCAGACCCGGCGGACTTCGGCAGAAAAGCATTGGAGAACCTGCTTCCCAATCCCAAACCGCCGTCCTGGTATTCCACGTCGAAGATATACTCGCTATGATGCTCGTCCTTCGTATAGTTCCAAAGATCGTTGTAATTGGGCAGCAAGGCATACCCCATCGTAGTAACCTGCTGCAGCTTGGTTTCGGCGTTGGGGAAGTCTTTGATCGTCAGATAGATTCTTCCGAGCATCGAAGTCGCAGCACCCTTGGTAGGCCTGCCGACATCCGCGCCGCCATACTTGGCAGGCAGCTTTGATTCTGCCGCAAGCATATCGGGGATAATCAGCTGGGAATAGATAGTAGCTACCTTTTCACGCTTGGCCTTATATCCTTCCGCAATGGAGATCGGCTTGGTGATCAGCGGAACGTCGCCCCAAATCCGGACCATGTCGAAATAGGCAAAAGCTCGCATGAACTTAGCCTCCGCTACATATTGGTCCTTATTGGGGATGACAGCGGTAGTCAACGGGTCTATTTTCGACAGGATCATATTAGCCCGGTTGATCATCGCATAGTAATTCCTCCAGCTGCTGATCATCGTAGCCGCGCTGCTGCTCATGGAGAAAGTATTTACGGATACCAAAAACGCATCGTTTCCCAATGCATGCCAGGAATCGTCCGCACGCAGGTCTCCATAGATCCAAAAGTCCTGGTACTGGTTACGCAGGGTGGCATACATAGCCACCACCGCGTCCTTGAAATCTTTGTCTGTCTTATATACGTCATCGACGCTGGCCGTAGAATCCGGCTTGATCGTGATAAAGCTCTTCTTGCACGAGGCAAGAACGGAGACCAGCACTATAAAAACAAATATCTTTTTCATAATCATTTTTTTAAGGACATGAATCGATTAAAAGGTCACATTGATTCCACCGATAATAGCCTTGGGCAGCGGATAGTTGCTGGACTCGATGCCCGGCTGCAGTGGATTCTCGTTCATGCTTACGTCAGGGTTGAAGTTGGTATTCTTCGTAATGATGATCGGATTAGTGGCATTGATATAGACCCTGACGCCCGACAGCTTCGCCTTGCGGACCAAGGTCTGCGGGATCACATAGCTCAGGGTGATATTGTTGAAGCGGAAATAAGTGCCGTTATCCAGGTACTTGGTGCTCGGCAAACGGAAGCCTCCCGTCGGATTGTCATTGGGCCTGGGTGTAACACCATCGCCTGGCTGAGCCTCCGACTTCCAGTAATTGTTGCTGAAAGCATACCCTCTTACACGTGCACGTCCGCTGTAGCCGCCGTCTCTCGCCATATCGTAAATCTGGCTGCCCTTCGAACCCTGAACCGTAACACTAAGGCTGATACCCTTGTAAGAGAAGCGGTTGGTCATACCATAGTAGAAGTCGGGATAGGGCGACCCCATGATGGTCCGGTCGAAGTTATTGATCACGCCATCCGGCTTGCCATTGGGTCCGCTGATATCTTTAAACCGAACGTCTCCGACCCGGGTGCGGTCTGCAGCCCCTGGATTGAAGATGGGCCCCTTGTCGAGCTCGGCCTGGTTCTTGAACACCCCGTCGGTAATAAGCCCGTAGAACATCCCGATCGGCTGCCCGATCATCGTTACGTTGTTCCCGGAATAGATCGGATCACCCTGCGGTCCAAGCTTGACCACCTTGTTCCGGTAGGTAGAAAGGTTGAAGTCCGTGCTCCATTCGAAAGCCCCGGTTAAATTAACCGTGCTTAGCACAAACTCCCATCCCTTGTTGCGAACCTCGCCTATATTTTGCAGCGCCGTGCTGAAACCCGTATTGTTCGGCACGTTTACATTCAGCAGCAGATCGGTATTCTTGGATTCGAAATGGTCTACGCTGACGCCCAGCCTGCGGTTAAAGAAACTTAAATCCACACCCATGTTGAACGAAGCCTGCTTTTCCCAGGTAAGGGTCGGATTGGCGATCCTGGCCGGAGCTATGCCGGACACCGGCACATTGCCCAACGGATAGTTCTCATAGCTGATCGTCGCATATTGGTCGTAGTTCCCGATATTGTTATTACCGGTCTGCCCATAGCTGGCGCGCAGCTTCAGCTCGCTGAGGAAATCGACGTCCTTCAGGAACTGCTCCTGCGAAGCGCGCCAGGCAAGCGCCACGGAAGGGAAGCTGCCCCATTTGTTCTGAGAGCCGAAACGGGAAGACCCATCCGTACGGAAAGATGCAGTCACGTAATATTTGCTATCGTAATTATAGTTGATACGGGCAAGATAAGAGAGAAGAGACCACGCATAGGTAGCAGAAGTGCCGTAGTTGACAAGACCGCCTACCGCGCTCAGGTTGGGGACCAGGTTATTGGGAAATTTATTGCTGCTCAGCGCATTCCATTCTCCGTTTTCCTTTTGAACGGTATAACCCGCCAATCCCTGGATACTATGCTTGCCGAAGCTCTTGTTATAGTTGAGCGTATATTCCGTCAGCCAGTTGGTGACCTGCGAGGTGCTGTCGGAGCCGAAAGGAAGCTCGTTGAAAAAGTATGGCTCCTGCGGCTTGAACAAGCGGCTCTTGGTCTGCAGCACGCTTCCGCCGAAGAGCACATTGAAATGAAGATTGTCCGTGATTCGATAGTCTGCGGTCACATTTCCCAATATACGGTTCAGCTTGTTGGAGACCTTCGTCATCTGGGCCACTGCCAACGGGTTGTACACCGCCGCCAGATCGGCCAGACCGTCGTAGTTCGTATAGTTGCCCTTCCCGTCCGTCATGGGACGATAGTTGACGATGTTCAACGCGGCCGCTACAACGCCCGAACCCAGACAGCAAACTCCCGTAGAAGGCAGCGAAGCCTGGTCCGTAAAAGAAGGGTTCAGGTTTACCCTGACATTCAGCCGGTCGCTCAGCTTCGCATCGATATTGGCCCGCATGGAGTAACGCTGAAACTTACTGTTGACCACAATCCCGTCCTGATGCATATACTCGCCGCTAAGACCGTACTTGACGTTATCGCTGCCTCCATAGGCGGAAACAGAAATCATTTGCTGTGGAGCATTCACCAGAATCTCGTCCAGCGGCTCATGATCTACCGTATTGACCCCATTGATGATATCCATGATTACCTGCGGGACCGGAGTTACCCACTTGGTAGGATCACCGGCCGTGCTTTGGCCCAGATCGATGTTCCTGTTCCGTATACCGTCCAGGAACCAATTCGCCTGCGCCAGCGAGCTTTTCATCTTCGGTATCCTGGAGACCTTTTGCTGGCCATAATAAGCATCTATCGCCACGACCGGCTTCCCGGCCTTGCCGCGCTTGGTGTTGATGATGATGACCCCATTGGCGCCCCTGGAACCATAAATAGCGGTGGCGGACGCATCCTTCAGGATGTCCATGCTTTCGATATCGTTCGGGTTCAAAGTTTGAATGTTGTCGATCGGAAAACCGTCCACGACATACAAAGGATTCACCCCGGCCGAAATACTTCCGATACCCCGGACACGAATCTGAGGCGGCGCACCGGGCTGACCGGTAGCCTGCTTAACCTGTACACCGGGTGCGCGTCCTGCCAGCCCCTGATCGATACGGGTTACACCCAGATCTTTTACCTCTTTCCCGCTGACCGAAGCCACCGAACCCGTGAGGTCCTTCTTCTTCTGGGTGCCATAACCCACGACGACCACCTGGTCCAGCGAACCGGCCGCCTGCACCATCTTGACCACCAGCGACAAGGTCGCATCGGTCTTGATGTTGTAGCCCCCCAGCGTCTGTTTCTCGAAGCCTACCATCGAGAAGGTCAGACTGTAAGGTCCCCCGGGGGACAATCGTGTAAAAGTAAAATTACCGCTACTATCCGTAGTCGTACCGGTCGTGTAGTTCGTCTTCGTATTCCGGATTACGACCGAAACTCCCCCCATCGGTTCATTATTGGCATTATGAACCGCCCCCCTTACATGGGCGCCCATTTCATTCTGGGCGTATAAAGCAGACAGCTGAAAAATGGAGATGAGGAACAGAAGGGCATGGAGATAACCCTTGGATTTCCATCCTGAAATTTTCATACAACAGCAGTTTTTTGTGAATAAAAGCCTAACCAACTATCCGGTTACTACCGGCATAGAGAGCGATCGTTAAAAAAAATTTTGAATTACTTTGTTATGATGTATTTGTTATTCCTTTTCGTGACCTTCAGCTTATTGACTGAAGCGATCTGTTGCAGTATAGTGGATAAGGAATCTGACTTGTCGAATTTGCCAGCAAAATATAAGTTGTGCATATCCTTCTTCTCATACACGATCTCCGTATTGAACTGAAGCCGTAGCTGATCGAACACATCCGCAAGCGACTCGTTATTGAACATATACCAGGAACCCCTGTTGTTCTCCGGCAGATCGGGAAGATCAGTATAAGCCAAATCTTCACCCTTCGTACCCGCCGCCAGTCTGCTCTTCTTCTTCTCGGCATCCAATAACCTCACCGTGTATTTCTTGTTATTATAAACCAGGGACTGTCCCGGAAGCAAATAATAATCTTTTTTCAACCCCTCTTTCGCCTGCTCTGCCGCCTTGACGACAACCTTTCCTTCATTCAGCCGGATGATGATATTTTCTTCCTGATCGAAGGCCGAAACCGTAAAATCCGTGCCGAGCGCCGTCGTGGCAAGCCCCATACTATACACGGTAAACGGCATCGACTTATCCTGCACCACTTTGAATTCCGCCTTTCCTTTGAGCTTGATGTCCCTTCTGTTATTGGAGAAGGGTTCCGCGTAGCTGATCTCGCTCTTATCCGTCAGGACCACCTCCGAACCATCAGGTAACAACAAGGTATCCGGTCGTCCCGTCGTATTGATCAGACGCTTTACATGGGATAGTGGTTTCTCTTTTGAAGGTGTAGCCAGGCCGGCAATAGCAGCCTGTTTATCCCTTGGTCTGAAAAGCATCCATCCGGCTATGACCATCGACAAGACCGCCGCCGCAACCGCAAACGGGCCAAACACCCTCCTTCTGCTTCCCCTCTCTTCCATTGGCCCCGCCTGATCTTCTTCCTCAGCCTTCCTGTCCGTCTTGATCACAACAAGCTGCTGCTTTTCCTTTTGTACCCTTTGTTCGAAGCTATCCCATTCTTCATCGGCATTCACCCGCTCCAGGCCCTTCTTTATCAAAATTGCCTTCCAGGTATTCCTTATCTCCTCATAATGCCGTTGATTGCTCTCGTTTGAACGGATATACTCCTGCACAAAGGCTTCATCTTCCGCATTGAGTTCCTTCAATATATAGGATAATAACAGGTCGTCTATTTCTCTATTCCCTTTCATGTTCTTTTAATTATACGATTAAGTGGAGAGGGACCCTTACAAGAAGAAGAAAAAATATTTTCCGGGGCCGGTCAGCTTCTTTCTCAGCTTTGCCAGGGCCCGGCCCATCTGGGTCTCGACCGTTTTTACCGAAATACCCAATTGCCCGGCAATCTCCGCATATCGGAGCTCTTCTTTCCGGCTCAATTCGAATATTCGTCGCATTTGTGGGGGGAATTCTTCGATCGCTTTCTCGATCATCTCTTCCAACTGCTTGAAATCCAGACTATCATTACGTGTAACCTCGGAGGAATGGTCTTTTATATACTGGATATGCCGCCGCCTGACCTTATCGCTTTTCAACGTATCCAGACAAATATTATGGACAATCTGATAAATATAGGCCTTGATAGACAGTTCCGGAGAAATCCGCTGCCGGTTCTCCCAAAGACGCAAAAAACCCGTGTGTACGATATCCTTGGCCTGGTCCAGGTCAAAGTCGAATTTGAACTGACAATAGCCGCACAAGGTCGTAAAATGTTTTTTGAAAAACAGCTTAAAAGCCGCATCATCGAACATCGTCGCATTAAAGGAGGGTAACGGCCGATCGTTGTCCAGGTTGTTTTCTTCAAGACTCATGCAGCAATCGTTTTAAAGCAAATAGTAGTGGGGCTGCGCCTAAGTTACAAACTAAACTTAGTTCCTGCAAATTCCCTATTCCCTATGCTCTGTTAAAACGTCTCGCGCCACCTGCCTGCCAAACAACTAAAACGTCTCGCACCACCTTCCCCCCAAACCCCACTAAAACGTCTCGCCCAAATTGAAGTAAATGGCATTATACCCCTTACTGACTCCATAATCTATCCCGATGTTCGAACCCGATTTCTTATTGAACTTGAGCCTTAACCCCGCCCCACCCGCCGGATGAATATAGGCATACTCATGCGTCCTCGGCTCCGACACCGTATTGATATTCCCAAACACCACAAACCCGAACAGCCCGTCCCTGGTAATATCTCTTCTATATTCCGTCTCCAGATAGAACAACGACTTCCCCACATACCGCATCGGATTGAACCCCCTGCCACTCCTCTGATACGGCTCCGTACCAATCGCCGGCAGCTGAAAATAAGGCGCATTGCTGCCTAGTGTCGTCCAATAATAGCTCCATAACCCCAGCATGTTCTGCCCCCGGTTGCTGAAAGGAATATATTTCCGCCAGTCGAGATACAACGAATGCCAGGTAGTGTTGCTTCCCAAAAATCGCGGGTTTATCCGGTACACGGCGTTGAAATACATCCCCGGCACGGGATTGAAAGAGTTGTAGCGCGTATCCAGCAGCAGATTCAGCGAAAAGCCATGCGAAAACGAATTGGAATGATTGACCGTACCATATTTATACTTCACGAACTGTCCGATGTCCACCGAATCGTTATCCGGCCGGATATGAATGTTATAGTCCATGTCGTAACCAACGCCCGCCAGGAAATAAGGAGTGATTCGTTTCAAAACGGCGCCGTATAAACGATAATAATTGTACCGTACCAATATCTTGTCGTCTTCGTTCTGATGGCCCCCCAATCCCCAGGTAAACTGCGGATAGATGGAAAACCGCGTATCGACCTGGTAATTCCATTTGTTGGTAGCCGACCAGATATTCCCCCGCAATGGAAAATTGAACTGCCCCCTGAAATTGAAGCTGGGGGAAAAAGTACCCGTAGATAAATAGGTCTCTTTCCTGTCCCCCAGGTAGAAACCCGCCGTAGTAGAAGTAATCAACGCATTTCCTCCACCCGGAACGGACGTGCTCAACGGCAGCACCGTATAGTATACCCTTCTCCCTGTCTCGGGCCGGGGATGGTGGATCTGTATCTTGGTTACTCTCAGAAATATGCCAATGAGGTCACGCTGCCCCGTTGTATCTCCTCTCTCCAGCGAATCCGCCGGCCTGACGAGCATATCTTTCGGAGTCTGCGCCACAGCGCCCACCGGCCCCATTACCAATAGCGCCCATACCCATCCTTTTCCCAATAAGCGAATTAATCCTTTTAACATAGCTTCATGGATACCAATATTGTGCTATATTTCATACATGAAACATCCCCTTATAAACGGATACCAAACCACCCTTCTTGCCCGTATTGGCATTAAATTGATGTTAATCTGTTGCTTTTTTGCCCCAATAACGACCCATGCCCAGCAGATAGAAATGCTGACCACCGGACCCCGCACCTCACTTCGCGGCCTCAGCGCAGTAAATGACAAGATCGTATGGGTCAGCGGCAGCAGCGGCACCGTCGGCCGTTCCATAGACGGCGGCAAAACCTGGGAATGGATGACCGTCCCCGGCTACGAAAAAAGGGATTTTCGCGACATCGAAGCCTTTGACGCCAATACCGCCGTCATCATGGCTATCTCGGCGCCCGCCCATATCTTAAAAACAACCGATGGCGGCAAGACCTGGAAGCTCGTATATGAGAATACAAAAGCAGGAATGTTTATGGACGCGATGGAATTCTGGAACCACGACAGCGGAATCGTCGTAGGCGACCCCATCGACGGACGCTTCTTCGTCACCCGCACCTTCGACGGCGGCAACACCTGGCACGACATCCCCTACATGGAGCTGCCCAAAGCCGACTCCACCGAAGGCTGCTTCGCCACCAGCGGAACCAACGTCCGCGCCCTAACCCTGAAAGAAGCCGTTTTCGTCAGCGGAGGCCCCCAGCGCTCCCGTATCTTCATCCGCGACAAAGCGATCGACCTGCCCCTCCTAAACGGAGCCAGCAGCACCGGCGCCAACTCGGTCGCCGTAAAAAATGAACACACTTTCATCGTCACCGGCGGCGACTTCGCCAAAGATACCCTCCAGGAAAAAAACTGCTTCCTCTCCCTCGACGGCGGCGCCACCTGGATTCGCCCTACCACCCCGCCCCACGGCTACCGCGGCTGCGTAGAGTACATCGACGAAAATAACGTCCTCTGCTGCGGCACCTCCGGCGTCGACATCTCCGCCGACAATGGCATGAACTGGCGCCTCATCTCCTCCGCCAGCTTTCACGTCTGCCGCCGCGCCAAAAAAGGCAAGACGGTCTTCCTCGCCGGCTCCGGCGGACGCATCGCCAAGCTCGTCCTCTAGGACTACAATTCAGCTTGTTTCCTAAAAAGGAAACTCTTACCTTTATAGGAAACCCTCCATATGGAAAAGAAGTTCGATGTTCTTTTTCTTCCGGAGGCCGTAAAATTCATGAATGGATTGGATAAAAAAGCGCAGGAAAAAATTTATTATAACATTCGCAAAGCTCAGATAACAAATGATCCGGTACTTTTTAAAAAACTGACTCCTAACATTTGGGAATTTCGAACCCTGCATAACCAAGCCAGTTACCGATTGTTTGCCTTTTGGGATAAAACGAAAAATACAATAGTCCTGACGACCCACGGCCTCGTGAAGAAAACAGCAAAAACGCCGAAAACCGATATCGAAAAAGCTGAGAAAATCAGATTACAATACTTTAATCAGAAAAAATAAGCCCGCAGATGCCCACCAAAAAGCTAAAAACGGTTTCCCTGGACACAATGATCAACAATCATATAGGAAAAACCGGCATCCCTTCCCGGGATAACTTCGAACACAAGCTCAGTCTCGACCTCCTTGGACATGCGATAAAAGAAGCGAGGCTTTACCATAATTTGACCCAGGAAGAATTAGGCAAGCTGGTAGGTGTCCAAAAAGCCCAAATATCCAAGCTGGAGAATAACTTTACAAATGCAAGGTTCGATACGGTAATAAAGGTATTTGATGCCTTACACGCAAAAGTCAACTTTAAGGTAGAGCTACCTAAAAAGAAACTATCCTTTTCGACCCGATAGTAAAGCTATTTCTTAAACACAATGTAAACCGCCGCCAACAAAAACCCAAAAGCCAACAAATACTTCCAATGAAACGGCTCTTTCAAATATAATACGGCAAAAAAAGAAAAGACAATCAACGTAACCACCTCCTGCGTAATCTTCAGCTGAAACGCACTAAACCCATTGATAGACCCCCACCTATTCGCAGGCACCGTCAAACAATATTCAAAAAATGCAATCCCCCAGCTAATCAAAATAGCCTTCCACAAAGAAAGCTCCTTATGATTCAAATGCCAATACCAGGCAATCGTCATAAACACATTCGACGCAAATAGCAATAAAATAGTACGCATATCAATTCAGACCTCTAAAATCCACCGGTACCAGCTTACTCACCCCCGGCTCCTGCATCGTTACCCCATAGATCACATCCACCGTACTCATCGTCATCTTATTGTGAGTGACGATGATAAACTGCGAATTCTCGCTGAACTGACGGATCATATTGGTAAACTTGCCGACATTCGCATCGTCAAGCGGAGCATCCACCTCATCCAGGATACAGAAAGGAGCCGGCTTGATCAGGTAGATCGAAAACAGCAACGCCGTCGCCGTCAACGTCTTCTCCCCACCACTCAGCTGACTGATAGAGGAAGGCCGCTTGCCCTTAGGCTTAGCCACGATGTCGATTCCCGTCTCCGCCAGGTTCTCCGGATTGACCAGGACCATATCCGCTGTATCCTCTTCGGTAAACAGCGACTTGAAGACCCGCTGGAAATTCTCCCGCACTTTATTAAAGGTATCCAGAAACTGCTGGTTCGCCGTTGCCTCGACTTCCTGTATCGTCTGCAGCAGACTGTCCTTGGCGCTTACCAGGTCATTCTTCTGCTCCAGAATAAATTCATACCGTTTTTTCATTTCCTGGAACGCCTCGATCGCCGTAGGATTCACCTCACCGAGGTTTTCCAGCCGCTTTTTCATCTTGTCCCCCTTCTCTTGCAGCTCCTCGACCGGCGTGTCACCCGTACGCGGCTGATCGATGATGTCATCCAGATTGATCCGGAATTCGACATTCAGCCGCTCCTTCATCCCCGCCAGCTGTAGCTTCAGCTCGTTTAGCCTGTCCTTGATGCTGCTCAGCAGGTGTTCCAGCTGCTCTTTTTCCTTCACCTTATGCCGCAGCTCACTCTCGCGCTCACCCAGGGCATTGCGAAGGTTATAATAAGCCTGATCGGCTTCGTTGAGTTTCTTTTCTTCATCTTCCTTCTTCCGCAGCAGCTCCAGCAAGCCCCCTTCCGAACTGCCAAGCAATTCTTCACTCTCGGAAATGCTCTCATTGGTCTGCTTCAGCTGGGAAGCATTCGCCTCGATCTGCGTATGAAGATCGTTTAATTGCTTGCTCTTGAAATCCAGCTCCTGCTTCAGCGCGTTGATCCGGCTGTGCTGACGGGTAACCTGTAAATTGAATTCATTATAGCCCGTAGAGCTGCTATTATAGGCCAGCTCGGCGGACCGGTATTCCTCTTCCGCCAGCTGCGATTTCTCTTTCAGCTCGGATACCACCCGGACCAGCTCCGACCAGGCGCTCCGCGTATCCTCGATCCCCGCAATCGTCTCCTCCAGATTCAACTGCAGCTCCTCCAGGCGATCCTGTGAGGTGTTCTGCTGCGAATGCAGATTCTCGACCTTGTTCTGCAGCGAGAAGACAAAGTTCGTCAGCCGGTTGATATCGTCCTGCGTCTGTCGAATCGCCTGCTCCTTTAGCTGCTCATTATAGCCGATGACCTCATTATGCTTCTCCTGGATAGCCGTCTTCAAATCGTTCACCGTCGTCTGCAGATGACTAACCTCTTCCTGCAGCTTCTCCAGGTTCTTCGCCCGGCCAATTTTCTTTCCTTCGAACAGGCCGACGCTGCCGCCCGTGAGCGAATATTTACCCTTTACATATTTACCGCTCTTTTCCAGCACTACCGCTCCATTGCTGTTTTCCAGCGCCGCTTCGTTTTCCGCGATATATACATTTCCAAGCAGGTGTTCGGCCAGCTTGTGATAATGGGAATCTACTTCGATAACCGACATGGCCGGCACTAATCCCTCATGAACAGCTCCATGCCCTTCGGCTCCCTCCGAAATCTTATCCAATAAAAAGAAATTCGCCTTCCCCTTCTTATTGGCGTCCAGCAAATGAACGGCTTGCATACCCTCCTGTAGATTTCCAACTACATAGTAGTTCAGATAGGGCTCCAGCACATTCTCCACCGCTGCACGGTATTCCTCTTTTACATAGATGATATCCGATAGAATCGGCGCCTCATGATTCCACGATGGATTCTTATGAAGAAACTTGATGCTCTCCGGATAACCTTCCATCGAGTCGATCAGGCTCTTCAGCAGATCGTGCTCATTCTTTTTTGCGTCCAGTTTCCGGCCTTCATCCGCCAGCTGCTGACGAAGCACTTCCAGCTGCCCCTGCGCCTGAAGGATGGCTTCCTTCATCCGCTCCTGGTGGTCCTGCAGCTGACGCAGGCTGCCTTGCTTGGATTCCAGCTCCTGCTCTTTCAGCATCCGCTCTTCTTCCAGCTGCTTGAGCTGGCTATCCCGGACCGTCCGTTCTTCTTCCAGCTGCCGGATGCTCCGTTGTAAGTTCTGTATGGAGGTGTCGGCAACCGCAACCTTCTTCTCAGCCTCGAACTGGTCCCGCTGTATCTGCGCATTTTCTTTCCGCAGAGCGTCTACCGTCACACGCTTTTCATCGAATATCTTACGGGTATCATCCACCGCATCCTTCAGGGATTCCAGCTGTTCCTGCAATCCCGATAATTTATTCTCTTCCTCACCCACCTGCTGACGGGTAAAGACGATGCTTTCTTCCAAACCCTTTAGCTGCCCCTCTCCCTTCAACAGGAACTCCTGCAGATTGCTCTCCTTTTCCTTCAGGAAGTTCAAACGCTGGGAAGCCAGGTTCTTTTCATTTTCCTTGGTCCGCAGCGACTGCAGCAGGTCGTTGAATTCGTGCTGCATCGACTGAAGCGCCCGCTCCTTTTCGATGAATCCTACTTTCTGTTGCTCTACGTCCGCTTCTTCCTGCGCAATCATCGCTTCCAGCCTGATCTTCTTATCGGTCTCGGCATCGGACTGCTCGTTCAGTTCCCGATAGGTAAGATTGAAACCCTCGAGCGCCGCCTTGGCCAGCTCGATGCTCAGCTCCCTGTATTCCTTCTTGATTTCGTAATATTTCTCCGCCTTCTTGGCTTGATTCTCCAGGCTCTTAAGCTGATTATTGATCTCGAACAGAAGGTCCTCGATACGGGCGAGATCCTGCTCGGTAGCATCCAGCTTCTGCCGGGCCTCCTTCTTGCGGGTCTTATAGATCGTAACACCGGCCGCCTGCTCCAGCATACGGCGCCGGCTATTTTCTTTGTCTTTGATGATATCGTCCACCATCCCCAGCTCGATGATCGCATAGCTGTCCGTACTCACCCCCGTATCCATAAAAAGATTCTGGATATCTTTCAGACGGCACGAAACATCATTCAGCCTATATTCACTCTCCCCACTCTTGTAAAATTTACGCGTCACCGTTACGGTGCTGAATTCCGTCGGCAACAGATTCTTGGTATTCTCGAATGTGAGGCTCACTTCGGCCAGGCCAGAAGCCGACCGGGTCTTGCTCCCGTTGAACACCAGGCTCTCCAGATTCTCGGACCGGAGATGGCTGATCTTCTGCTCCCCGATTACCCAACGGATACTGTCAATTATATTGCTCTTCCCACAGCCATTCGGACCGATGATGCCCGTAATGCCCTCGTCGAAGCTGATATGGGTCTTATCAGCGAAACTCTTAAATCCCTTTATTTCGAGGCTCTTTAATCGCACAGTATAAAAGTTTACTTTTTAAAAAACACACATTCCATCCCGGGCCGATGCCGCCGATTGCCGGCGTCAGACGCCCTTCCGGCGGGCGACAAACCTACATTAAAATATGTAATCTTCACCAAAATCATCTCCCCCGAAAAGAGCTTGTTGAAAACTCGTTAATAACAGTCAAAACAATTTTTTTCCACTCCTCCGCATCAAAAAGTGGCCGAATTTTATATATTTATGGACTACTACCGTTCAAACTCTCATATATGAATAATTTTATTGTTCCGATTGACTTCTCCGATGCATCCAAGAATGCCGCCCGGTATGCCGCCCATATCGCCAACAGTGTATCCGACGCCCATATTATTCTTTATAATGTGTTTGACGCCCTGGAATATGGCTCCGACAGCAGCCCCCTCGGCACGGACGACGAAGAGGATGCAAGCAGAAAAGCCATCGTCGAGCTGGCCCTGGGTAGTGTGCAAACCGAACTGGCCGCCATCACAAGCGCCAAGATTTCCCTCGTAGCAGAAGAAAATAACCGCTTCCTGGATACGCTCGAAGACTATGTCAAAGCGAACAATATACAGCTGATCATCATGGGCATCACCGGCGCTACCCGCCTGGGTCAGATCTTTATGGGCAGCAACACCCTCAATATCATCAAAAGAGGCGTCGCTCCCGTCATCATCGTCCCCCCGGACGCCCACTCCACGTCTGCCAAAAATGTCATGTTATTGACTGATTTCCAGGACATAGAGAATACTATTCCCATTGGAAGCGTACAGGCGGTGCTGAATCTTTTCAAACCCCGCCTGCACATCGTCAACGTAGACCACGAACACTACGTCCAGGTAACCGAAGAGTACAAGGCAGAACGTGCTAAACTCGAAGCTAAACTCAAGGATTACAACCCGGAATTCTACTTCATCCGACTCTTCGACTTCCTGGAAGCGACCAACCAGTTCGTTGCCGACAACAAAATCGACCTGATCCTTACCTTCCCCCGGAAGCACTCCTTCCTCTCGAATATCTTCAAGACGACCAGTACGACCAAATTGGCCTATCACAGCCACGTACCCATCGTCGCGATCAATTCATAAATGCCAAAGGGCGGGTGAGTCACCCCTCATTCGCCCTTACATCTCCCCCGAGTCCGCACCATCTCCCAACGCATGTCCCTCGACCCCCAATTCTGGAACGATTTATACCATTATAATCTCACAGCCTGGGACATGGGTCAGGTCTCCCCACCCCTCGAAGCCTATTTCTCCCAGCTAAACGACAAAACTCAATCCATCCTCATCCCCGGCTGCGGCAACGGCTACGAAGCCGCCTGGCTGATCGAACACGGCTTTACCGCCATCACCGTCATCGACATCTCCGACCTCCTCACCAGCCGCCTGAGAGCAAAATTCGAGACAGCCCCCATCGATATCATCACCGGCGACTTCTTCCACCACACCGGCTCCTACGATCTCATCGTCGAACAAACTTTCTTCTGTGCCCTCCAG
>JAFDYG010000310.1 GCA_018267545.1 Bacteroidota bacterium | reverse complement strand
GGTACGGAAACCAGGGAGATTGCTTGCAAAGCCATCAACCAACATACGGATTAATACACGGGGCCTCGAACACTGATCGGCCCATCGGTTAGTTTGTAATTAGTGATTCGCTTCAAAATCTCTCAGTCACATAGAGTAGGATTTTCGTAGGACTTTATTGTTGCATCATCAGATGCGAGAATTGAAGCAAAGATAACTCATTAAATCGACAAGTCATAGCCTGCATACCAAAAGGCATGCCATTTGTGTGAGTGAAAATGGGGAGGGAAATGCCCGGAATTCCGGTTAAATTAGCGTAAACTGTATATATATCAGCGAGATACATAGCAATAGGATCATCCATCTTTTCTCCAAGCTCCCAGGCGGTAGTTGGAGAGGTAGGAAGGACGATCACATCAAAATCTTTGAATATCAGATCGGTACGGTCGACCAACATTTTTCGGACCTGCTGGGCCTTGGTAAAGTAGGCGTCGTAGTAGCCCGCACTTAACACAAAGGTTCCCAATAAAATACGGCGTTTTACCTCACGCCCGAAGCCCTCCGACCGGCTCCGTTTGTAAAACTCTGTTAAATCCAAATCTTCCTCTTTTGCACGGTAACCATAGCGCACCCCATCGAATCGGGCCAGGTTGGAAGATGCCTCCGCCGTGGTCAGCACATAATAGGCGGGGACAATATAGTCCAATAGATCGAAGTCGATGGCTTCCACAGTATGCCCTTCCTGCCGCAGCCGTTCCAGCCGCTCCAGCAACGCGTCCCGTATCTCCGGGTCCAGTCCCGGATGAGCCATCGCCTCTTTGAAATAAGCAATCTTATATTTCCGGCCGGCCACTTCCTGCCCCCCTTCGAAGGGGCCCGTTCCGCGCCTTACTGTACTGTCGAATTCGTCTTCCCCTGCAATGACTTCCAGGACCAGCTCCACGTCCTTCACAGTCTGGCCGAAAATCCCTACCTGGTCGAAGGAAGAGGCATAGGCAATCAGCCCATAACGCGAAACCCGGCCATAGGTCGGCTTCAGCCCGACTACCCCGCAGAAATCGGCCGGCTGCCGCACAGACCCCCCCGTATCGCTCCCCAGGCTGGCCATGCAAAGACTAGCCTGAACGGCAACCGCGCTCCCGCCCGAAGACCCACCGGGCACCCGGCTGGTATCCCTGGC
>JAFDYG010000030.1 GCA_018267545.1 Bacteroidota bacterium | reverse complement strand
TTTGGATGTTTATCGGCTCGCTGGTGCTGTTTCTTTCGGCCTTGTTCGTGATCGTTTCGACTTCGCTGCCGGTGATCAACCTGGTCAAAAAGGAGAAGCTGGTCGCGGGGGATGACCCGGCGTTTTCGTATAATAGAATTGAGATATTTATCGCTATTCTGTTAGGGTTGTTTACGGCCGTTGCGCAGTACCTGAAATATAAAGGGACTACGAAGGAGCATTTGATGAAGAAGCTGACGCTTCCGACGATCATTGCGCTGGTGATTTCGATTTTGATCAGTGTCTTCGGAGGTATCCACTATAATAAATACGGAGCGGGTTATTTGGCGGCTATTCACCTGGCGATGTTTGCGGGGGTGTATGCGGTCGTGGCCAATGCCATGTATATACGGGTCGGTCTGAACGGGAAGCTGAAGGCGGCGGGTTCGGCCGTGGCGCACGTAGGCTTTGGGCTGATGCTGGTAGGGATACTGCTTTCTTCGGCCAAGAAGCAGGTGCTGTCGTTCAATACGACGGGGATCAATATCAGCTTCGACCCGGAGAGCAAGCAGGACCCGATGGAGAACCTGACGTTGTTGAGAGGGGTGAAGACGGATATGGGAAAGTACTGGGCGACGTATGTGCGGAATGATTCTATGGATCAGCGCACCAAGACCACGTATTTCCAGGTTCATTTCGAGAAGAAGGATAGTTCGGAGCGGTTCGATCTGTATCCGTTCTTTATCAAGAATACGAAGGGGATGGAAGGGGGAGCGCCCAATCCGGATAGTCGGCATTATTGGGATAAGGACGTGTTTACGTATATCAATGCGTATAGCAGGGATCAGATAGAAGATACGACGCAGTTCCGGGGTTCGGCGCTGGCGATGAAGGATACGGTTTATTACTCCAAGGGATTTGTCATTTTGGATTCGGTGATCGTGAATCCGAATAACGATAAATATCATTTCAAGCCGACGGATACGGCGCTGATGGCGAAGCTGACGGTAGTGGGGCAGGATAGTACGAGGTCGAGCGCGTTTCCGGTGTTCTATCTGAAGGATAATATGCCGAGGTATATCGATGATACGGTGTTTACGCAGGATTTGGCGATACGGTTCGGGAAGGTGGCGGAGAACCGGAAGATAGAGATCGGTCTTAAGGAGTCGGCGAACCTGGTGCCGTTTATTGCGTTGAAGGTGTTGGAGTTTCCTCAGATCAGCGT
>JAFDYG010000309.1 GCA_018267545.1 Bacteroidota bacterium | reverse complement strand
TGAAAGAACCGCAGAACAGATCAAGATCCAAATCGGCGCCGCATTAAAAGACCTCGATAATCCCCCGGACGATATCCCCGTAAACGGCCGCGACCTGGTAACCGGGATCCCCAAGCAGATCATGGTTTCCTACCAGGAAATAGCCGAAGCCCTCGACAAAAGCATCTTCAAGATCGAAGAAGCGATCCTGAAAGCCCTGGAAACGACCCCGCCCGAGCTCGCCGGCGATATCTACCGCCGCGGTCTCTACCTCACCGGTGGCGGCGCCCTTCTCCGCGGACTGGACAAACGGTTGAGCCAAAAGATCAAGTTGCCCGTACATATCGCAGACGACCCCCTGAAAAGCGTGGTCCGCGGAACAGGCATCGCCCTGAAGAACTATGACCGCTATCCGTTCGTTATGCGATAAGGGTAGTACAGGCAACCAATAACTACAAAAACCAACTTAGAATAAGGTGCGTAACGTTTTTCTCTTCATCAGAAGGCATTTTAACTTCCTATTTTTTCTGGTGTTGCAGATAATAGCCCTTTCTTTTCTGTTTCGTTACAACCAATACCACCAGGCCGCCTTTCTCAACGTCAGCTCCGAGATCACAGGCCGCATCAACGAACGCTACAACGGCATCGAATACTATTTTCAGCTCAAAAAGACCAACGAAGCGCTTGTCGCTGAAAACCTACGGCTCCGTCAGCAGCTAAAAGAAAACTACGAAGCCCCCGATTCCATCCGCCGCCTCATCATGGACACCATCAAGGTCGACTCCGGCAGGTCCATTATAAAATACCGGATCATGGAGGCAAAGGTCCTCAGCAATTCCACCGGCTCCCAGACCAACTATATCACCCTCCACCGCGGCTCGGCTCAGGGCGTCCGGCCCAATATGGGCGTCATGGGACCCCAGGGTATCGTCGGTTCCGTCATCAACGTCAGCGAGAACTTCTCCACCGTGATGAGCATGCTCCACCGCCAGTTCAAGGTCGTAGCCAAGCTCAAGCACGGCAGCGAAACGGGCACCATCGAATGGGACGGGCAAAGCCCCCTCTTCGTCACGCTGCGGAATATCCCCAAGAGCGCCAAAGTGAATAAAGGCGATACGGTCCTGACCACCCAGATCTCGTCCCTTTTCCCGGCGAACCTGGTCGTCGGCACCGTCTACGACATCGTCCCCGACAACACATCTAACTTTTATATCCTAAAAATAAAACCAGGCACGAACTTTTCGAACGTTGAATATGCATATGTGATTGATAATCTGCAATTTGACGAACAGAAGAAGCTGGAAGATTCGACGCGTAAAAAGATCCAATGAGCGAGCTGCTGAAAAATATCATCCGTTTTGTTCTCTTTATCCTGGTACAGGTATTCATCTTGGGTAAGATGCCTCCCCTGCATCGGTTTATCACTCCTTATTTGTATTATCTCTTTATCCTCTGGCTGCCTTTTAGCCTTTCCCGGATCGGCCTGACTTTCGTGGGGTTTTTCTTCGGCCTCTGTCTGGACTATTTCACCATGACCCCCGGACTCCACGCAGCCGCCTGCACCCTGATCGCCTATGTACGTCCTTTTGTCATCGGCCTGCTCATCTCGCAGGAAGGTGCGGACAAGAACTATATCTCCCCTTCTATTGTTAGTATGGGCTGGGCCCCCTATGCGACCTATGTCGTCGTGTTGACCCTATTACATCATATTTATCTCGTCCTGCTGGAATGGTTGAACTTCGGTTCATTTATGTATTTCCTGGGAAAGGTGATAGCTTCATCGGCCGTCAGCCTGTTGCTGATTCTTCTCACTGAATTGCTGTTCTTCCGCAAACAAAAATTCAGGACCAATACGATATAATATCCAGTAACGTTAATATAAAAGGTACTTCGTAACTTGTAGGT
>JAFDYG010000308.1 GCA_018267545.1 Bacteroidota bacterium | reverse complement strand
TCCAGCGTCAAACGGATATCCCCGGCGACTACCAGCTCGTCCTCGACGATCAATATATTCTTATGCATTAGGAGTGTTTTGAAGGTTAAACAGTTAGCTACAATGGCAAGATACGAATAGTCCCCATGAGCCCGGGTGCCTTGCCAAAACCAAAGACGTGCCTAATTATAATTGATTGATTATTATAAATATAAGCTAAATTTTTGACATATTTCAAAAGTCGGCATTTCGCTATCTGGCGAAATATCGTCACCAAATTTCGTCTTTCGTCAAACAGACATCCATAAAACCTTGCTCCCCAACCCGTAGCCCCGCTACCCCCACCGGCACATCATTTGCCTGCCTTTCCGTAACTTTTGATCATATGTCGACAACCCAGCCCAACACTCCTGGCAATCCAACAGTCCCCCTCAACAGCACCCCCGGCAGATGGCTAATGACCGCCGTCATCCTCCCCTCCGCCATGGCCTTCATCGACGCCACCGCCCTCAACGTCGTCCTGCCCTCTCTTCAAAAAAACCTCAACGCCACCGGCGCCGACCTCTTCTGGATCTTGAACGCCTATCTCCTCGTCCTTGCCGCCCTCATCCTCGTCGGCGGCTCCCTCGGGGACCTGCTAGGCCGAAAGAAAATCTTCATGACCGGCATCTTCATCTTTATCCTCAGCTCCGCCGCCTGCGGTCTCGCCCCCTCCGTCACCTACCTCATCGTCTTCCGCATCATCCAGGGCGTCGGCGGCGCCCTCATGATCCCCGGCAGCCTCTCCCTTCTCTCCTCCCTTATAAACGAAAACGAACGAGGCAAAGCCATCGGGACCTGGTCCGCCATCACCACCGTCGTCACCATCGGCGGCCCCGTCATCGGCGGAGCCCTCGCAGACGCCGGTCTCTGGCGCTATATCTTCTTCATCAACATCCCCATCGGCCTCATCGCCCTGATCATCCTCCTTCGCAAAGTCAACGAAAGCCGCAGCGACAGCACCGGCCGCAACATCGACTTCCCCGGCGCCATCACCATTGCGCTCGGCCTCGCCGCCCTGACCTTCGGCTTCCTCCGCATCCCCGCCCTCGGCTTCAACCACTGGCAGATCTATCTCACCCTATCCCTCGGCATCATTTTACTAATCGCCTTCATCATCCTCGAAAAGAAAAGCCCCCACCCCATGATGCCCCTGCACCTCTTCTCCAACCCCAGTTTCTCCGGGGCCAATCTCCTCACGTTCTTCCTCTACGCCGGCCTCGGCGCCGGCATGCTCTTCCTCTCCCTCGACATGGTCCAGGCCCAGGGCTACAGCCAGCTCCAATCCGGCCTCACCTTCCTCCCCTTCACCCTCATGATGATCTTCATCGCCCGGCCCGCCGGCAGCCTCGCCGACAAATTCGGCTCCCGCCTCCTCCTAACCATCGGCCCCGCCACCGCCGGCCTCGGCCTGCTGCTCCTCTCCTTTGTCGGCTCCACAAACGGCGCCCACGACTATTGGACCACCTTTTTTCCCGGCATCCTCCTCTTCGGCCTCGGCATGTCCTTCACCGTAGCCCCCCTCACGACCACCGTCATGCGCTCCGTCAGCGACCAATTTTCCGGTACCGCCTCCGGCGTCAATAACGCAGTCAGCCGCGTCGGAGGCGTATTCGCCAACGCCATCTTCGGCGCCCTCGCCGTCCTCATCTTCTCCTCCAACCTCCAAAAATCCCTGCCGGCAAACATCGAATCCCGCCCCGCCCTCCTCCAGCAGGCCGCCAACCTTGGCAACGCCGCTCCCCCCTCCTCCCTCTCGCCCCAAATCCAAGCTCTAGCCAAACAATCCTACCACACCGCCTTCATCTCCACCTGCCAGACTCTCCTCCTCATAGCCGCCATCCTCGCCTTCCTCGGCGCCGCCATGGCCATCCTGTTCATCCATAAACCAGCTCCCCAGCCCACTAAATCATCGTAGCTTTATCGCCACAGAAACAAACACATCCCCAGATGTCCAAATCACCGCACATCCTCTCCACCGCCTCCAATCTCCTTGGCTTCTGCCTGATCGTCCTAACCTCGATCAAAGTCTTCGGAAAATCCGCCGGCACCATCATCGACGAGATAGACGCAATAGCCATCCTCCTCTTCCTCTCCAGCTGCATCTTCTCCTTCCTCTCCATCCGCAAAGGCGACGAGAAAGGCCAACGCCTGGAACAGATCGCAGACATCATCTTCCTGGCAGGCCTGGCTTGCCTATCCATCATCACCATCCTGTTCATCTTCAAAAGCTTTGACTAACCACCGGCCGCTAAGCCCAACAGCACTACCCAAGCCCCAAGGCCTACCCACCTACCCCAATAAATAAAAAAGGAAACAAAACAGAGAAGGAACCCCCAAAAACGAAAAAACCTCCAGGTTTATCCGGAGGTTCTTCAAAGAAAACTGGATCTGGCTTTTCATAGTTTTGGACATTGGAAAACGGGACTCACACCGTTGCAGATCAATTCACATGTTGATATTGGATGTCAAACGCACACTTCATCGCTTTGACCACACAAAGATGCCCCAAAAGGACGCACAAACCTGATATTTTCCCTACTCATCTCCCCCTTTGCTCACTAAACTTATCAAGCGATAGGCACAAACCCTTATTATTGCCTGCGCATAGCCTCTTCCAACGTCCCCTTGACCGTATTTTTACGGTTCAAATCCTTGATATTCACGTCCACAAACAGGGGCTTCGTCGATAGCACATAACCCTGGATAAACTGCTGAATCGCCTGCTGATAATCCTTCAACGGGAACAACGCAGCGCTATGATCCACTCCCTCGAACGAATAAAACACATAAGGATAGCCATCCTTCTTCCTCTCCCGCGTAATCGACATCGAACCAAACAAACCCGTCCCCAGAAAGCTGATCTTCTTATAGGGAACGATATTATCCTTGCTTCCATGGAAAAAAATCGTCGGAGCCGGCGCAATCGCATAAGAAGGCATCCCCCTCTTACTATAAATCGCCCCCGCACACGCAATCACACCCGCATACTGAAAAGACGCCGGCAACACCGCCGCCGACTTGAACCCATTCCGCTTCTCATAATCACTCTGCAGCACCGTTATCGCGCCCGCGCTCGACCCGCTCAGTATAATCTTGCCCGTATCTATATTGAACTCCTTTGCATGCCGAAGCAAATAATTCGTTGCCGAATAAGTATCCTCCACCGCCATAGCAATCGCATTGATCAGCGGCTTCCGGTTGAAAAGAGAAGGCGCCTTCTTGCTCCCCTTCAACCCCAATCGATAATCTATCGCCACACACACATACCCATTCCCGGTAAGGAAATCGAAATATGGCCGATACACCGTATCACTCCTGCTCCCCGTAAAAAACCCGCCGCCAAAAACAAACACAACCACCGCCCGCGGCTTATCCGTATCCCCCGCAGGCTGGTAAATGTCCATGCTCAACCCCGTCCCATCCGCATCCCGCCGATACTCCACCGTCTTCTGCGCACCCGCCAAAAAAACAAAACATTCTGCTAAACAAACAACTAAAACTATCCTTTTCAACATCATACTATTTTGTATATAATCCTGACTGATTTAACCCAACAATTAGTCGAATGGTCATAAAATAAGAAGTAATTAAATATACGATTTTTCTAAATTGCATCCTGCAAATCAATGACGCGCAAAACGACCATACAAGATCTCCCGCCGATTCCCATCGCCGATGTCCGCACACCCGCCGAATTCGCGCAAGGCCACATCCCCGGCGCCTTCAACCTGCCCCTCTTCAGCAATGAAGAGCGCGCGCAAGTCGGCACGACTTACAAGCAGCAAAGCCGCGAAGCCGCCATCCTGTTAGGATTCGATCTCACCGGTTCCAAATGGTCGGGTTTCATAAAAACAGCCCTCGAATTAGCCCCTGAAAAGAAAATCGCCGTCCACTGTTGGA
>JAFDYG010000307.1 GCA_018267545.1 Bacteroidota bacterium | reverse complement strand
TGGACTGGAGACCTGCTACGGAGTCCGGGCTATAGGCAAATTGCATCTTATAGGCTTCGATCTCATCCTCTATGTCGTTGCCGAATGAATCACCGTTTTTCTTGTCGTAGGCCAATTTTCCGTCTTCCAGCTGGAGTCCATGCGTGACTTCATGGACAAAGTTGGAGATATCTCCTATTTTAAACTGAATTCCTTGGGTGAGGAGATCATAGCAGGTACAGCCGTCGATTACTTTGGAGGAGTCGGTTGTTTTGGAGATGATCGTTACCAGGTATTTTATTTCGCTTTTCTCGAGTCGTTGGAGGTTGGCGAGGAGCGTATCGAGGCGGTATTTTCTATTGGTCAGAAAAAGGGCCTTGTTGTACGCCAGGGGATCTTTTATGGAATCGGGTGGGTTATTGGCTTTTAGCTGTTCTATTTCGTTACCGAGGCTATTGGATTTGAGTCGAATGAGCGTAACGAGGCTGTCCCAGGTGGGGCGGGTGGTGGAGTCGATGTAGTTCGGGGCGAGAGTGGAGGATGGATGCGGCAGAAAAGCCCATAGGGGGAGGGATAGTGAGAGATAAAGCAAGAATCGGCCGTTTCTGCGGCGGGATAAGGCAATCGGTGTCATAAGGCTTCATTTAGGTAGGTTGAGGAGAGGATAGTGGATGGGAGCTGAAATTAGAAGGCGAGAATGCGGTTTGAGTGCGGGGGCGCTAACTAATGGGGAGTCTAAGGGTTATTGCTGGGGAGCTTTTAAGGGGAAATATGGGAGTTTGAGGGGTAAAAAATGGGAGGAGGGGGGTAAAATCGGGTAAAATGAGGTTTAGCGGCATTTTCGTATTTTGCATCCTGTATGCAAAAAAAACAGCTCCGTAAAGAGCAGGCGCTTGAATACCACTCGAAAGGACGACCGGGCAAGATCGAGGTCGTACCGACAAAGGAGGCAAAGACTCAGCGAGACCTATCCCTGGCTTATTCTCCCGGAGTAGCGGAACCCTGCAAAGAAATCCATAAAAACGTAGATGAAGTTTATAAATATACCGCCAAGGGGAACCTTGTTGCGGTGATCAGCAATGGAACGGCGGTGCTGGGCCTGGGCGATATCGGCCCGGAGGCGTCGAAGCCGGTGATGGAGGGGAAGGGGGTCCTATTTAAGATCTTCGCGGATATCGACGTATTCGATATCGAGATCAATGAAAAGGACCCGGAGAAATTTGTCCAGATAGTGAAGGCCCTCGAGCCCACTTTTGGCGGTATCAACCTCGAAGACATCAAGGCTCCCGAATGTTTTTATATCGAGCGGGAGCTGAGGAATCAGCTGAAGATTCCGGTGATGCACGACGACCAGCACGGTACGGCGATCATCAGCAGCGCGGCCTTGCTGAATGCATTGGAGCTGCAGAAAAAGAAGATCGACAAGGTGCGGTTTGTCATCAATGGAGCGGGGGCGGCTGCGATGGCCTGTACGAAGCTGTATGTAGCGTTGGGCGCCAAGCACGAGAATTTTATCCTCTTCGATAAAGATGGAGTTTTGCATGAGGGGAGAAAGGATTTGGACGAGGTGCGGATGAAGTTTGCCGTAAAGAAAGACGACTGGACGCTGGAGAAGGCGCTGAAGGACGCGGATGTTTTTGTCGGGTTGAGTGTTGGAAACGTCGTGACGCAGGATATGGTGAAGAGCATGGCTCGCCGGCCGATCGTGTTTGCGATGGCCAATCCGGACCCGGAAATTACCTATGAAAATGCAACGGCGGTGCGGGAGGATATCATTATGGCCACAGGCCGGAGCGATTATCCCAACCAGGTCAATAATGTGCTGGGCTTCCCGTTCATTTTCCGGGGAGCGCTGGACGTGCGGGCGACGCAGATCAATGAAGAGATGAAGCTCGCAGCGGTAAAGGCCCTGGCCGAGCTGGCCAAGACGCCCGTACCGGATATCGTGAACATGGCCTATAACGAGAAGAACATGGTCTTTGGGCCTACCTATATTATTCCGAAGCCGCTTGATCCGCGGCTTATCAGTACCGTCAGCCCGGCGGTTGCAAAAGCAGCGATGGAAAGCGGGGTAGCCAGCAGGGGAATCGACAATTGGGAAGAATATTCGATTCAATTGAACCGCAGGCTTGGTCTGGATAATCAATTAATGCGGGTATTGAGCAGCAAGGCCAGGCTGAATCCGAAGCGACTGGTTTTTGCGGAAGCGGATAACCTGAAGATCCTGAAGGTGGCGCAGCTCCTCTACGACGAGGGTGTGGCGTATCCGATGCTGCTGGGAGACGAGCGGAAGATCAGGCATATTGCGGCCGCCAACCAGATTGACCTGGATGGCATGCCGGTGATCAATCCTTATAATGACGAATATGAGGAACAGCGCAAGCAGTTTGGGGATCTGTTCTTCAAGAAAAGACAGCGCAGGGGTTTCAATAAATACGAGGCCTATAAAATCATGCGGGACCGGAACTATTTCGGCTGTATGATGGTCGAGACGGGACTGGCCGATGCGATGATTTCCGGATTGACGAAGAACTATCCCGATACTATACGGCCGGCGCTACAGGCGATCGGTACGGAAGACGGGGTGAAAAAGATCGCGGGGATGTATCTGCTGCTGACCAAACGCGGGCCGTTGTTCCTGGCCGATACGACCGTGAATTTCAATCCTACGGCCGAAGAGCTGGCGGATATCACGTTATTGGTAGCGCGCGAAGTACAGCATTTCAACCTGACGCCAAGGGTGGCTTTGTTGAGCTACTCCAACTTCGGGACCAGCAACTCCCCCGAGGCGAGACTCGTCGCGGAAGCGCGGGAGATCGTCAAGCAACGGGAGCCGGGGCTGATCGTAGATGGGGAAATGCAGGCAAGCGTCGCTCTGAATAGTGAATTGATGAAAGAGAACTATCCCTTTAGCGAGCTGGTCGATCAAGAAGTGAATACGTTGGTGTTTCCCAACCTGGCAGCGGGGAATATCGCCTATAACCTGTTGAAGGAAGTGGGCGGAGCCGACGCAATCGGTCCTATTCTGCTGGGGCTGAAGAAGCCGGTACACGTGCTTCAGCTGGGCTCGACCGTCCGCAATATCTATAATGTGGCCCTGGTAGCCATCGTGGATGCGCAAATCAAGTGCAAGAACGTACCTTCGGATGAGGAAGGGCGAAAGGCACCCTGGTGGAAGAGGGTGAAACATTGACATTAACCAAATACCGATAGATGAAGTTTTTTACCGAGTTCGGCAGTTATTTGCTCACGTTGAAGGGGATGTTTTCCAAGCCGGAGAACGGGAAGATGTATTGGAAGGAGTTTATGCATCAGTGTTCGGAGATCGGGATCGGGGCGCTCGGGATTGTGGCGATCATTTCGATGTTTATGGGTGCGGTATCGACCTTGCAGACGGCGTATCAGCTGGTAAGTCCGCTAATCCCGTTATCGACTATCGCGCAGATCGTGCGGGACACGGTGATCCTGGAGTTCTCCCCTACCCTGGTCTGTATCGTGCTGGCCGGTGTGGTCGGTTCGAAGATTGCCAGCGAGCTGGGGAATATGCGGGTGAGCGAGCAGATCGACGCGCTGGAGATCATGGGGATCAATACGAAGTCCTACCTGATCATGCCGAAGATACTCGCGGCGATCGTGGTCATACCGATGCTGGTCGTCATTTCGGCGGTGCTGGGGATTATCGGGGGAAGGATTGCGGGGACGCTGACGGGTATTTTGTCGCCGCAGGCTTTCGACAAGGGCCTGCATCAGTACTTCAAGCCGTATAATGTGTTTTTTGCGCTGGCGAAGGCGTATACGTTTGCGTTTATTATCGCCAGCATTCCTGCTTTTTATGGATATAATGTACAGGGGGGAGCGCTGGAGATCGGTCGTGCGAGCACGCGGTCGGTGGTGGTGAGCTGTATATTGGTATTGTTTGCGGATTATTTGTTGTCGGCTTTGTTGCTCTAAACGGAAGAATTTATGATCGAAGTAAAAGATATAAAAAAAGGATTTGGGGACAAGACGGTCATCAAGGGAGTGAGCTCGGTCTTTCAGACGGGGAAGTGCAACCTGATTATCGGCACCAGCGGGAGCGGCAAGACGGTGATGATGAAGTGCCTGGTCGGTCTTTTCGAGCCGGATAGCGGGCAGATCCTTTATGATGGAAGGAACTTTTCGGAAATGAATGAGGAACAGCGGAAGGAATTGCGGCAGAGCATCGGGATGCTGTTTCAGGGTTCGGCGCTGTTCGACAGTATGACGGTGGAGCAGAATGTGATGTTTCCGCTGGATATGTTTACGAAGAGTACGCCTGCGGAGAAGCAGAAACGGGTAGACGAGGTGCTGGATCGGGTAAACCTGAAGGATGCGCATAAGAAGTTCCCGGCCGAGATCTCGGGGGGGATGAAGAAGCGGGTGGGTATTGCGCGGGCGATCGTGCTGAATCCGAAATACCTGTTTTGTGATGAGCCGAATTCGGGTTTGGACCCGCAGACCTCGCTGCTGATCGATCAGCTGATTAAGGAGATTACGGTCGAATATAATATCACGACGGTAGTCAATACCCACGACATGAATAGCGTGATGGAGATCGGGGAGCATATCCTGTATATGTACCAGGGTGAGAAGGAGTGGGAAGGCAGCAATAAGGAAATTATTTTCAGCAAGAATAAGCTGTTGAACGACTTCATCTTTGCGTCGGAGTTCTTGCGGGATGCGAAGGATATGCGGATGCTGGAGATGAAGGGAAAGATCGACAACAACCGGAACATGGATGAGCTGTTGAAATAAGTGAAGGCTTCTTGAGACCATTCATTACCATACCACAGGACCTTTTTGCGGAGCGAACGGTTCCGGCGGAGCCGCTGGAGGGGACTGCTTTGCGGATGTATGAAAGCGCGCAGCCTTCGGAGAAGTCGAGGGTGATCGTGAAGCAGCACTTTTTCAGTTTCGTCATGGAGGGCCGAAAGCTCGTTCATCGAAATGGGGAGCCGCTGCAGATTGGGCAGGAGCAGTTCCTTTTCATTGGAGAAGGCAACTGTTTGATGACGGAGAAGCTGTCGTTGGCCAATCGTTATTCCAGTTTATTATTCTTTTTTGACGATCGGATATTGAGGAGCTTCTTTGCGAAATATCCGGCCCTGGCTGCACGGCCGGCGGCTGCAGAGCCTTTTGTTTGTCTCGAGCGGGATGCGTTTGTAAAGAATTACCTGGGCTCTCTGTTATTGCTGATGCAGGGAGGTTGTCCGGATGAGCTGCGGGTCTTGAAGCTGGAGGAATTGTTGTTGTATCTGGCGGGGAAGTACCCGCGGTTGTCTTTTTCATTTCAGCCGGTGGAAGAGCAGGATTTGCGGGCGGCGGTGGAAGGGAATTGGAACCAGGTCGTATCGGTGGAGGAATTGGCCTGGGTGTGCAATATGAGTCTTTCGACTTTTAAAAGAAAGTTTGCGAGGGTATATGGGACGACGCCGAACCGGTGGCTGCTGCAGCGGCGAATGGAGCGGGCGGTGGAGCTGCTGAATCAGCAGGAGAAGCCGAGTGAGGTGTATCATAAGGTGGGGTATGAGAATCATTCGAGCTTTACGCAGTCTTTCAAACAAATTTATGGGGTCACGCCGAGTGAGTATCTGCGCGGCGTAGGGGTAGATTGAGGGATGGGGCGTGGGCGCGAGATGAGATTGACCGTTTAGCTATAGTTTTTGAACGAGTGGCCCTAACAGGAGGGGGCTCATGCAAGGTAGCTTTGCATATTAAATCTTCATTAATATGCAAAAATTAGTATCCTTTCTTTTGATGGCTGTTTGGGCCAGTGGGAGTGTTTCCGCGCAGACTTTTACCTTAAAAAGCAATGATGTCGGTGGTCAGGCGACCAATAAGCAGTTCGCCAATAGTTTCGGCTGTCATGGCGAGAATATGTC
>JAFDYG010000306.1 GCA_018267545.1 Bacteroidota bacterium | reverse complement strand
CACGAACCTACGAAAGGGCGATGATGGCGTACAACGAGCTGAAGCGCGGCAAGAAATTCGGCGAGGTGGCTCAGCTTTACTCACAGGACCCTTCGGTGAAGGTCAACCAGGGTTCGCTCGGCTATATCACGGTCTTTACACTCCCTTATGTACTGGAAAACCTCGCTTATTCGACGCCGGCAGGACAGATCTCCAAGCCCTTCCGGAGCAAGGGAGGCTATCATATTTTCAAGAATGAAGGAGAGCGAGTTGCCAGGGGACGCATAAAAGTGGCGCAGATACTCCTCGCCTACCCGCCCGAAGCCACGGAAGCCGGAAAGGCAGCCACGCGTCACAAGGCGGATTCGATTTATGCGCTTTTGCAGAAAGGCGGCGACTTCGCTATGCTGGCCAGGACCAATAGCGGGGACAATCTCTCCTATCAGCTGGGCGGCGAAATGCCGGAATTCGGCGTCGGTCAATACGACTCCACTTTTGAAACAGCGGCATTCGGTCTTGGACAGGACGGTGCGGTCAGCAAGCCGTTCGCAAGCGAATTTGGCTATCATATCATCAAGCTCATTGCAAAGAAACCTTTCCCCAAACAGCTGAACGACGAAAGCAATACGGCGTTGAAGCAACAGGTCCTAAACGACCCTCGTATCGAGGTATCCCGGAAAGCCTTATTTGCACGGATCTATCAGCAGACGCATTTGCAGCGGGCATCATTACCGGAACCAGAGATCTGGACTTTTACGGATAGCGCTATGCGCAATGTCGGACTGTCTTCCTTTGGCAGCCTGAATTATTCCACGACGATCTTTTCCTTCGAGCAGAAATCGTATACGATCAAGGACTGGCTGGACTTTGCCCGCACGGCCAGGGGTCAGCGGACGGGCGGTGCGAGGGCCGACAAGGACCTCTTCGACCGGTACGTCGAAAGGATGGCGATGGACTACTACCGCAATCACCTGGAGGACTACAATAGAGACTTCGCCTTTCAGCTGATGGAATTCAAGGAGGGCAACCTGCTCTTCGAGGTCATGCAGCGGAAAATCTGGGACAGGGCCTCTACCGATAGTGCGGGACTGCGCAATTACTATGAAGGACATAAGAGCAAGTATTGGTGGGAAACCAGCGCCGACGCTATTTTATTTACCGCCAGCAATCAGCAGCAGGCCGAGAAGCTGAAGGCCGACCTGCAGTCGCATGGCGTCTACAACTGGCGGCAGTGGATGGATAGTGCGGGAGTTACGACCCAGGCGGACTCGGGCCGTTATGAGATGGCGCAGATACCGGGAGCCGTGGGTCAGGCGACGCTGACGCCGGGTTTCTTTACTTCATTCGTAAATAATAAGGCCGATAATACGGTGAGCTTCGCTTACATCCTGAACTTCTACCGGGATAGGGCGCCTCGCAACTACAGGGACGCGAGGGGATTCGTCATCAATGACTACCAGGCATGGCTGGAGGACCAGTGGATTGATACGCTGAAAAAGAAATATCCCGTTAAAATAGAGGAACAGGTGGTTAGAACACTGCCTTGACCACGGTCTCGATCACCTTGGGCTTTCCGAGGGTGTAATAGTGCAGGACGGGGACGCCGGCTTTCTTGAGCTCCTTGCTTTGCTGGATCAGCCATTCGGTTCCTACCTGCTCGATTTCCGCATCGTTCTTACATTTCAGGATGGCGTTCGAGAGATCGGTCGGGAGATCGACGTGGAAGATCTTCGGCAGCATGGTGAGCTGCTTCTTGTTGGTGATAGGCTTTAGACCCGGGATGATGGGGACGTTGATGCCCTGCTCGCGGCAAGTCTTTACAAAATCGAAATATTTTTGGTTGTCGAAGAACATCTGGGTGGTGATATACTCCGCTCCGGCTTCGACTTTTTGTTTCAGGTACATGAGGTCGGTATCGAGATTGGGCGCTTCAAAGTGCTTCTCGGGGTATCCGGCAACGCCGATACAGAAATTAGTCTGGCCGCCGTTTTTGATGTCTTCTTCCAGGTAGACGCCCTGGTTGAGGCAAACGACCTGTTTCAGCAAATCCAGCGCGTAACGGTGACCATCCGGTTCGGGTTCGAATGAGCTCTCGTTCTTGGCCGCATCACCCCTGAGAACCAGGACATTGTCGATACCCAGGAAGTGCAGGTCGATTAGGGCGTCTTCGGTATCGCGTTTGGCGAAACCACCGCAGATGAGGTGGGGAATGGCGTCTATGCGGTAGTGGTTCATGATGGCCGCGCAGATGCCGACGGTGCCGGGGCGTTTACGAACTTCGACTTTTTCGAAGGTGCCGTCGGTCTTTTTCTTGAACATCGTTTCGCTCCGGTGGTAAGTCACGTTGATAAAGGAGGGTTTGAACTCCATCAGGGGGTCCAGGTGATCATAAATGGAACTGATGGTCTTACCTTTCAGGGGCGGGAGTATTTCGAAAGAAACCAGGGTGTCTTTAGCTCTCTGTAGATGTTCAATAACCTTCATAACTGCAATAATTGCGCAAACATAGTCGATAAGTGTTAAAACTCCTAACCTCGGGGCCCGGCTTTGCTGCAATTCAGTTAATTTTCGGCTGATAAGCTTGCAGCATGGCTGGAGGGGCTTATTTTTGCGGGCAAAACGAGAAGATTTGAGCCTGACCATTCATTCCCAAGACCTTGTAAAGACTTATCACAATCGAACGGTGGTAAACCATGTCTCCGTAAAATTGGAGCAGGGGGAGATAGTTGGCTTACTCGGGCCGAATGGCGCCGGTAAGACGACGACCTTCTATATGGTCGTGGGTCTGATCAAGCCCGATGCGGGGGACGTGTTCCTGAACGATATCAACATTACCCGTCAGCCCATGTACAAGCGGGCCCAGATGGGTATCGGCTATCTTCCGCAGGAAGCTTCGGTTTTTCGGAAGCTGAGCGTCGAGGACAATATCAAGGCGGTGCTGGAGATGACCAAGCTCAGCAAGACCGAGCAGAAGAAGAAGCTGGAGGATTTGCTGGACGAATTTCACCTCCACCACGTGCGGAAGAACAATGGGGACTCCCTTAGCGGGGGCGAGCGGCGACGGACAGAGATCGCGAGGGCCCTGGCGGTAGATCCGAAGTTTATCCTGCTCGACGAGCCGTTTGCGGGTGTCGACCCCATTGCGGTGGAAGACATCCAAACTGTAGTGGCGCGGCT
>JAFDYG010000305.1 GCA_018267545.1 Bacteroidota bacterium | reverse complement strand
GGCGAAGGAGACGTTCGAGGCTTTTCCACCGAGTCACCGGAGGGAGTATATCGAATGGATTTCGGAGGCTAAGACGGAGGCGACGAAGGAGAAGAGGGTGGCGACGACGATCGAGTGGTTGGTGGAGGGGAAGTCGAGGCACTGGAAGTATCAGAAGAAATAGGTGTGGGCGGCTGTCGGAGTGGGGTGCGGGTTGTGCGGGTGCGCGGCGGTCGGGGCGGGGTGCGGGGAGCGACGGAGTCTGCGGATGCGGGCGAATTCCCGAATTAATAATTTGTTTTCCTTCTCGCGTAAAGGGGGACGGTTTGGGCCCCTTACCTTTACAAAGTAATAAATTAGTAAGCCCACGCGGAACAGATTGGTCATGCAGTCTGTTTCCGCCTGGCACTAGCCCTGCGGATTGCTATTTATCCGATACAAAGCAGGGTGGCTGCCACTACTCCGGCGGTCTCGGTCCGAAGGCGATTGTCGCCGAGGGTGACCGGTACAAATCCTTTGTTTAATGCCGATTTTATTTCGTCCGGGGAAAAGTCGCCTTCTGGTCCGATGAGGATGAGGCGGGAGGAAGGGGTGTGTTCCAGGGTGGCGAGGGAGGTCGTGGGGCGGGGCGCTTCGAGACAGTGTGCGATGTAGTGCTCGTCGCACGGGGGATGGGACAGGAGGGTGGTGAGCGGGGTCGGGTCGGGTAGTTCGGGTAGCCAGGCCTGTTGGGATTGGAGCATGGCGCTGACGAGGATATTGCGGAGCCGGTCGGGGCGGGCGTGCTGCTTCTCGGTTCTTTCGCAGAGCAGGGGGACGATCTGGCCGACGCCGATCTCGGTAGCTTTTTCGAGGAACCATTCGAAGCGGGTGGTATTCTTGAGGAGGGAGATTGCGACGATGACCTTCTTTTTGGGTGGGGGTTGTTTTTGGGAAGATTCGACCCGGACGCGGCACTTCTTTTTATGGTCGTCGACGATGACGGCGGTCAGGAGGGTGCCCTTGCCGTCGGTTAGCTGCAGGCGTTCACCGGGCTGCATACGGAGAACCTGGACGATGTGACGGGAATTGTCTTCATCGAGGGTCAGCTCGTTGGTGTTGGGCTCGTAGGCGGTGAGATAGAAGAAGGGCAATGCCATGGGCGCTGTTTTAATTGGTAAAAATAAGACGGTGGGGGGCAAAAATAACAAAAGCTCCCGGGTGGGAGCTTACTGTTTTGTATGGATTAGAGACCTCAGACTGGGTTGTGAGCGCTTAGAAGGGCGCTTCGTCGTCATCCATGGGCAGGTCCTTCATGCGGCTGCCTGCCTGGATATAGAGCCGGGCTCCGCCGTCATCGCCTCCGTTGTCCTGGACGGGCTTCCAGCTGCCGCCCTGAGGGAGGCCGATTCCACCGAAGTCGTCTTCGCCGTATTCGGTGAATTTCTGGATGTGGAGGAGGGCGCGGAGCTTGACGGTATCGAGACCACCGTTACGGTGTTTGGCGATTTTGACGTGGGTTTCGCCCTTGTTGCTTTCGCCCATTTCGTTCGCGGTGATGCCGTAGTATTCGGGGCGATAGAGGAACATGACCATGTCGGCGTCCTGTTCGATGGCGCCCGACTCACGAAGGTCACTCAGCTGGGGGATCTTCTCCCCTTCCTTGCGCGATTCGACGGCGCGGCTCAGCTGGGAAAGGGCGATGATCGGCACCTGCAGTTCTTTGGCGAGGCCTTTGAGGGCGCGGGAAATCTGGCTGATTTCCTGTTCGCGGTTCCCCTTGTTATCGCCGCCGCCGCTCATGAGCTGGAGGTAGTCGATGATGATAAAGCCAATATTGTGCTTGTTCTTGAGACGGCGGCATTTGGCGCGCAGCTCGAAGATGTTGAGGGCGGGGGTGTCGTCGATAAAGATGGGCGCCTTGGCCAGCCGGTCGATACCCTTTTTGTAGAGCTGTTTCATTTCGTGCTCTTCCAGGCGTCCGCGGGCGATCTTTTCCATCAGAATTTCGGCTTCGGCGCTGAGGATACGTTGTACCAGCTGGGCCGAGCTCATTTCCAGGCTAAAGAAGGCGACGCCGGTCGGCCTGGAGGGGTTGAGGGCGGCGTTGCGGGCCAGGTTGAGCGCGAAAGCCGTCTTACCCACGGC